>CAMHOW010000019.1 GCA_946186895.1 uncultured Fibrobacter sp. | reverse complement strand
GTATTGCATATATGAAAACCCCGAAAGTTGTGTCCAACTTTCGGGGTTCACATCACACTGTCGGGGACTTTCTATATCCTGAAAGCTGCGGCGATCCCGCTGCAAGCCTAGTTTACTTCAGCCGTACGGTCTTGACCATCTTCTGGCTACCCTGACGGATGACCAGGAAGCCGGCGCCCTGGTAACTTGTTTCCAGGGAGACGCTGTTGGTTCCGCGGGTAGCGTTCATATCCTTGCTTGCAATGACCTGACCCAGGCTGTTCATGAGCGAGACCGTTGTGCGGCCTGCGGTAATGGCGTTGAACGTAGTGGTGATTGCACCGTGTTCAACGGCGAAGTGGACGTTCTGGGCGATGGCCGGTGCCACAATAGCGTCACTGTTGTTGGAACCGTTGCTATTCGGCTTGTTGCTGTTGCTGCTGCCGGGCTTGCTACTGTTGCTGCTGGCCGGGGTAGCGGAGTTGCTGCTTGCCGGTGTCACCGTTTCGCTGTAGGTGTAGTTGTCGGTGTAGCTGTTGGCCTTGAACACGTAGTTAACCGTCTTGCCGCTTGCGGCGCCGGTTGTAGTGGCCGAGGCTACGTCGTCGGTCTTGATGCTTCCGATT
The DNA here is from genome assembly GCA_946186895.1 of uncultured Fibrobacter sp. GTDB lineage: Bacteria > Fibrobacterota > Fibrobacteria > Fibrobacterales > Fibrobacteraceae > Fibrobacter. The sequence continues at coordinate 40,299 of CAMHOW010000019.1, read as the reverse complement.
TCCTCGGGTACCACAACGCCGTCATCCGGTGTGCATTCGAAAACGGTACTCTTGAAGGATTCCAGGGTGTCTGCACCACCGCCCTTCTTGTTGAGGACGATGTAGTCAACGGCAAGCTTGCCGGTCATGCCCTGAGCATTGACAAAAATGATTGTGGAGTTCACTTGGGAGAGCGTCTTGATGTTAGAAATGTCCACATTTACAGAAGCCCAGGCTCCGTTGGTGACGGTCATGGCTGCTTCTTTCCAGTCCCAATCGTTACCGCTCATGGTGACGAAAGATACCTTTGCCCAACCGGTGGCGGTCATGTCGGAATAGATTCGGACAGTGGCGCTTTCGTACTTACTCCAGTCCTTGATGTTATTGTTGATACGGAGTGGGGTATTTGCCGACGAGGTGCTTGGGGTCTTGAAGAAGGCTATGCTGGACTTGTTGTCTGTGGAGATACTTGCTTCTACCTTTGCATCGATAGAGTTTCCGCTCAGGGCGCTCAAGCCGTATTCTGCACGCATGGCGTTCAGGACTTCATAGTCGAAAATAGTGTAGTCTACGTTTTTCTGGCGGCGGATAACGGTCATGTTCAGGTTGTCTTCGGCGCCGGTATCCCAGATGATGGGAACGATTCCGTCGGCCTTGGCAATCTTGGCGACATAGCCGTACCAGGCGGCGCGGGCAAGCAGGTGCTTTTCCAGATCCTGGCCTTCGAGGGTCAGGCGCTTCTGGGTACCCATTTCACCAATGATTACAGGAATGCCCTTGTCCACGAAGGCCGTTTTCAGCTTGCCGAACTGGGTTTCGATAGACTTCTTGGAGCCGAGATCGCTGTTGGCGCAGGTGCGGCTTGCATCACCCGTGGTCACATCTTCCCAGAAGTAGAACATCTTGCCCCAGCTTTCATCGGCCTTCATCAGCGAGAACTGGTAGGGGTAGAAGTGGGCTTCGGCCATGGTATAGCCGTCACCTGTGGGGTCCTTCGGGTAGTACTGGCTCAAAAGCTGGTACTTGTCGATTTCGGTGCGGGGCATCTGGAAAACAACGGTGCGGGTAGCGTTGTTTCCGCCAGATTTACGGACTTCGTCAATCATGACCTGGTGATAACGCTGCAAAATCTGCATACGTTTGGCATCGAATGCCTCTTGCCCGTTGTCGGCACCGCCGTTCCACGGGTCGTTCACGCCGGGTTCGTTGGCACTTGCAAAAATCAGGTGCTCGTCATAGTCCTTGAAACGGCTTGCCAAGTGACCCCAGATGGCTTTCTGGTTCTTGATGACTGTGGCGGAGTCTGCGGAGTAAACCTTGTCTTCGAGCCATCCGGTATCCCAGTGGCTGTTGAGCACCACGTAGAGGCCATCCTTGATGCACATGTCTACGATGGTCTGCACCGTATCGATCCAGCCCTTGTTGATTTTACCACTGACAACGTGGGAATACCAGGCCGTGGGCAGACGGACCGTATTAAAGCCTGCAGCCTTGATGGAATCGACGTAGGCCTGGCTCGGCATGGGGTTGCCCCAGGCGGTAGGGCCGCCCTGGGTGGCGGGAACTTCTAGTGTGTTGCCGATGTTGAAACCCATTCCCATTTTGCTTACCAGTGTAGCTGATTTGGGAAGGTCTGCCGCAAGAGCGAGAGAGCCGCTGGCCGCAATGGCCAAGCCAAACACGGCGGTCTTTTTCAAGATATTCATACTCAATCCTTTTTTGTTGTTATCCCATAGTAAATATAACTTGAACCGCTGAAAATTCATAGGTTGGTTTTGTTTACACTGTGGACTTATTGTCCAAAAAAGGCCGTTTCGTAAGAATAAGGTAAGTTATCGCTTGGCTTTGTACTCCGCGATGACCATTCCAGAGACGATGGCTGCAGCCCCTGCCCAGGCCATGGGAGTGATGCGTTCGCCGATGGTCACCAGTGCTGTAACGATGGTGACCAGCGGTATGGCGTAGATGTAATTGCTGGCAAGGACAGTCCCGATTTTATCAAGGACCTTGTTCCACACCAGGTAACCGAACAGGGATGAGAATACGGCAAGGCACAAGAAGTTCAGCGTCACCACGGGTTCTGCAAAGTTTGCCCAGGGGATAGGGTGACCGTTCAGGTATTCAAGCGCTACCAACGGGATAGAACTTACGAGACTGTAGAAGAAGATTTTTCGCGTAATGAACAGGTTGCTGTACCGCCCGTTCAAGGGCCTTAGGCTCAGGGAGTAGACCGCCCAGAAAACTCCTGCCACCAGGGCGAGAAAGTCCCCCAGGGGAGAAAGTTTCAAGATGAACTTTCCGTTCAGCACCACCAGTACCATGCCTACGAAGGTAAGAAGTGTCCCAAGCACCTGGCGCTTGCACAGCCGTTCGCTCTTGTAGAGGATGCTTCCGAAAATCAGGATCAGAAGCGGGTTGGTGCATACGATAAGAGACACGTTGGACGATGGCGATAAGGACAGAGCCACGTTTTGCGTCCAATAATAGAGCGTGCCGCCTGCAATGCCGCTTATAAAAAGAATGAGCTCGTCCTTTGCACTTTGTGCCCAGAGCTTGCGGTGGCACGCCAGCAGAAGCAGCAGGTAGGTGAAGATAAACCGGATGAAAAACACCTGCACGGAGGTAAAGTCATGCTCCAGCAGGACCTTGGTGCTAACGTAGCTTGTGCCCCAGAAGGTCACGGTGATTATGGCCAGTATGTGCCAGATTGTAGCACTGTTTTTCATCGCGAGAAATGTAGAAATTGGAGAATTCGGAGTTCGGATTTCGGAATTCGGAGTTGTTTGTCTGGAACAAAAAGCCCTATTTAGCTATATTCTTTTTGTATAAACCTGGAGTTTTTTATGGAAATCAAATGGCTTAATCCCGATGCAAAGTTTGACCGCCTGGTTTTGGCAGGCGATATTGGTGGCACCAACACGAACCTGGGCCTTGTGGGCTACAAGGATGGCAAGTTCACGCTGATCCTCGAGACGGTGTGCCCCAGCAAGGATATTGATGGCCTCGACGCCCCTATCCGCGAAACGCTCAAGCTTGCCGCGGAAAGCCGTGCCGACCTTAAGCCCAGCCGCGTGTGCATCAGCGCCGCGGGTCCGGTGGCAAACAACAAGTGTGTTATGACCAACCTCCCCTGGAGCGTAGATGGTGATGCCCTTAGTGCTGCGACGGGAATCCCGACCCTTGTCATTAACGACTTCATGGCCATCAGCTACGGCATCCCCACCCTGGACGTAGACGACCCCAAGCAGATTTTCAAACTCACCCATACCGACGGCAGCCAGCCCGCCCCGCAGAAGGCCACCAAGGCGGTTATCGGCCCGGGTACCGGCATGGGCGTTGGCTTCCTCGCTTTTGACGGCGAGAAGTACATCCCCGCTTCTTCGGAAGGCGGACACTCCACCTTCGCCCCCTTCGACAAGGATTCTCAGGAATTCCACGACTACATGGAAAAGAAGATCGGCACCGTGCCCGGCGTGGAACCGCTCGTTTCTGGCATGGGGCTGCGCAACATGTACGAATGGTGGAAGGAGACCCGCGGCGTTCCCGATAACGAAGCCTTCAAGAAGATTGAAGAAACCGAACCGAATGACCGTCCCAAGTACATCAGCCGCGCCAGCGACACCGACCCGGTGGCTGCCGAGATGATGCGCCTGTTCGTGAAGATGCTCGCCCGCTTCGCAAGCGATGCCGCCACGCTGTTCCTGCCTCTCGGCGGTTTCTACCTGGCCGGCGGTACGGTGCAGAAGGATCTTCGTTGGCTCGAGCGCGACAACCTGTTCATGAAGTACTTCGAGAAGAACTACAACCCGAACATTCGTCCGCTTTTGAACAAGATTCCGGTGTACATCATCAAGGATTACAGCATCAGCTTGTACGGCGCTGCCAACGCCAGCCTGAATTTACAGAAGTAATTCTGTTATTTACCCCAAAATTTCGTAGCCACTTGGTTTGTCCAGGTGGTTTTTTGTTTGTCTTTTTGTTAAATTTGCGAACGATTCGCAATTTTAGACCTAAGGTGGTGGTCGGATATGGAATACAAGACCCAAACACGCCAGATGATCCTGGACTTTATGGCGGGGAACCCTGACAGGGTTTTCAAGGCTTCGGAGGTAGCGAAGAAGCTTCCTTCTATTTCCTTAAGCACGATTTACAGGAACCTTTCTCGGTTGGAGAAGTCGGGATGCGTTCAGGTGGTGGGTGCCGACGACAACAAAGAGCTGCAATACCGTTATACGGGCCCTGGAAAATGTCAAGAGAAAATGCACATGGTTTGCAAAAATTGTGGCAAGTTCTTCCACCTAGAAGGCCCCGCTCTGAAAATCCTGACCCACTCCGTTGAAGTACTTAGCGGGTTCGTGCTTGATGAACAACAGTCCGTGCTGAAGGGCTGTTGTGCCGCCTGCCAAAAGAATGTGTAGTGGGGAGTGTGACAAATGTGGAATGTGTGATTTGTGATGAAGAATGAGGATTTAGAAATGAAGAATGTTAAAAAGTTTGGTTGGATTATTGGCGTCTTGGGCATCGTCCTTTCTGCGGTCCTTTTTGTTGGCTGTAACGACACCGAAAAGGTTGATACTGCAAAAGGCAAGAAACTTTCCGTAGTGACCACCATCTACCCGGAATACGCCTGGGTTAAAGAAATCCTCGGCGCTCGTGTAGATTCGCTTGACCTGGTGCTGTTGGTGAAGAATGGCATGGATCTGCATAGTTTTAATCCGTCGGCGAAGGATATCGCGACGATTGCAAATGCCGACGTGGTGGTGTATGTGGGCGGGGAATCCGATCAGTGGGTGGCTAAGGCTCTGGCCGCTACGCCCAAGGCGGGCCGTGTGGCGCTGAACTTGATGGAACTGCTTGGCGACCGCGTGAAGGAGGAAGAAGTCGTGGAGGGCATGCAGGCCGACCCTTCGACAGGCTCAGGGACCGGTGAGCGTCATGACAAGGTTGGTGAGCCTGCCGAACCAACCGAGGCATCGGAAAACGATGAGCATGTCTGGCTTTCGCTGAAGAACGCAGAAATACTGGTAAGGCAACTTGCTGAAGCGGTTGCGAAGCTGGATACGGCCCATGCCACGGAATACCACATGAATGCGGCCCTTTACATTGCAAGGATCAGCGCCCTGGACGCCCAATATCGTGCAACGGTAGATAGCGCCTCGTTCAAGACAATCCTGTTCGGTGACCGTTTCCCGTTCCGTTATCTGGTGGATGATTACGGTATTAAGTATTTTGCTGCGTTTGTAGGTTGCTCCGCCGAAAGTGAAGCAAGCTTTGAGACGGTGACCTTCTTGGCAAACAAGATGGATTCCCTTTCGCTCCCGGCAATCCTTACTATTGACGGCGGCGATGGAAAGATTGCCCAGGCTGTTCTCACGGCGAGCAAGAAGTCGAAGGATGCCCCGGTGCTGACTCTCAATTCTATGCAGTCGGTGACCGAGGAGCAGATCAACTCCGGTGTAGATTATCTGTCGATGATGCAGGACAACCTGGAAGTTTTGAAGAAGGTGTTGAAATGAGTGCGTTGCTCAAATGCCGCCAATTGACACTGGGTTACGGCAACAAGGATGTGGTTCGTGACTTGGACTACGACGTGAATGCGGGGGACTACCTCTGCATCGTGGGCAGGAATGGTTCTGGAAAGACTACGTTTTTGCGTGGCCTTGCGGGGCTGCTTTCTCCTAGGTCTGGAAGCGTAGAATTGTGCGATGGTCTCAAGCGTAACCAGATTGGATTCTTGCCGCAGATTACCGTGGTGCAGAAGGATTTCCCGGCGACGGTAGAAGAGATTGTGCTTTCGGCATTTCAGGGCAAGAAGTTTTTTTTGCCGTTCTATGGACGGGCGCAGCGTGAGCGCGCCATGGAAAGCATGGCGCTAACACGCACCGAAAGCCTCGCGAAATCCTGCTTCCGCGAGCTTTCGGGGGGCCAAAAGCAGCGCGTGCTCTTGGCCCGCGCCCTCACCGCGGCCGAACGCCTGCTGTTGCTAGACGAGCCGGTGACTGGCTTGGACCCTGAATCGGCGGATTCCATGTACAGGATTTTTGCCGACCTGCACAGGGAAAAGAACATGACCATCGTCATGGTGACTCACGATATCGAGGCTGCCCAAAAAGAGGCCAGCCGCGTGTTGGACTTTAACAGTATGACGGTTTGATTATGCCCCTGTTCGATACCCTCTTATATTATCTTGACTTTCCCTTTGTGCGCTACGCTATCGTAGTGGGCGTTCTGGTGTCGCTCTGCTCGTCGCTTTTGGGCGTGACCCTTGTGCTTAAGCGTTACTCCTACATCGGTGACGGCCTTTCTCACGTGGCCTTTGGCGCCTTGGCTGTGGCCTCTGTGCTCAAGCTTTCCAGCAACATGTTCATTATTTTGCCTGTGACCATCGCAGTAGCTATTCTTCTGCTCTGTACAGGGAAAGATGCCCGCGTCAAGGGAGATGCGGCAATCGCCATGGTATCTGTGTCGGCGCTGGCTATCGGTTACCTGCTTATGAACGTGTTTTCCACTTCGGCAAACGTTTCGGGAGATGTGTGTACCACCCTTTTTGGCTCTACATCTATCTTGACGCTGAAGGCCAGCGATGTGTACCTTTGCGCGGTTCTTTCGGTAGCGGTGCTTGTGACTTTTGTGCTGTTTTACCACAAGATTTTCTCCATCACCTTCGATGAGCATTTTGCAAAGGCTACGGGAGTCCATGCGGCATTTTTCAACCTGCTGATTGCGGTCATTACCGCTGTCATCATTGTACTGGCCATGAACTTGGTGGGGGCCCTTCTAGTGTCTGCCCTGGTGGTATTCCCGGCGCTTTCGGCTATGCGGGTGTTCAAGAGTTTCTTCTCGGTGACCGTGGCGGCGGCAAGTCTTTCTGTTGCTTGCTCCCTAGTGGGAATCTTGATTGCAATTCTGGCGGGCACACCCGTAGGCTCTACTATTGTGGCGATGGACATTGTGGCGTTTCTGCTTTGCTACATCACAAGCCTTGTCCGCGGCCGTTCTTGATTTACACGCCTCATATCACACATTTCACATTCCACACCCCCTATCCCTATGCTTTTCTCCGAACTCCCCCTGGCAAATCCCTTGCAGCGTGCGGTACGTGCCGTAGGCTACGAACAGCCCACCCCCATTCAGGAACAGTCCATCCCCAGTTTGCTCGAGGGCAAGGACCTGCTGGGAATCGCCCAGACGGGAACGGGAAAGACGGCGGCATTCGCCCTGCCGATTTTGCAGTTACTCTTGGATTCTGGAAAGTTCCGTGCGCCCAAGACCTGCCGGGCCCTGATTCTGCTCCCTACCCGTGAGCTTGCCATTCAGGTGGCGGATTGTTTTAAGCAGTACGCCCAGTTTACGGCTATCTCTACCACCTGCATCTTTGGCGGTGTAGGAGATGCTTCCCAGAAGAACAGCTTGATCCGTGGCGTGGATGTTCTTGTGGCCACTCCTGGCCGCCTGCTGGACCTTATCGGACAAAAAGCGGTTTCTCTGAAGGCCCTGGAATTCTTCGTGCTGGACGAGGCCGACCGTATGCTGGACATGGGATTTATCCATGATATCCGCAAGGTGGTGGCGCTGCTCCCGCAAAAGCGCCAGAATCTGTTCTTTAGCGCCACCATGCCCGACGATATTACCAAGCTGGCCGCCACCATCTTACGCCCGAATCCGGTGAGGGTGGAGGTGGCTCCCCAGAGCACGCCTATCGAGCGTATCCGTCAGGAACTGTACCGCATCGATAAGCGCCGGAAGGGTGCACTTCTGAAAGAGCTTTTGCTCGAACACATCGAGATGAAGAAGGTGCTGGTATTTAGCCGCACCAAGCATGGCGCCGACAAGATTACCCGTGTACTAGAAAAGGCAGGTGTCAAGTGCGCCGCCATTCACGGCAACAAGAGCCAGACACGCAGGCAAGAAGCCCTGAAGAACTTCAAGGACGAGAAAATCCGCGTGCTGGTGGCTACCGATATTGCCGCCCGCGGAATTGACGTCGATGACGTTTCTCATGTGTTCAACTACGACCTGCCCGATGTTCCCGAGACCTTTGTACACCGCATAGGCCGTACGGCCCGCGCCGGCAAGGATGGTATCGCCATCTCGTTCTGCGCCCCTGACGAGGAGCAGGACTTGCGGGCCATCGAGAAGCTGACCAAGATAAAGATTCCCGAAGGCGACAAGGCCATCTTCGAGAAGTTGCCGCCCCCGCAGAAGGAGACTCCCGAAAGCGAGATGCGTAACGCTCGCGGCCGCGGCTTCTCCAAGCAGCCCCGCCCGCCGAAAAAAGAAGCCCGCCCCGAAAATCGCGGCGGCTCTAACCTGCCTAAAGGCTCTGACCAGCCGAATCGTGAAAACCGTCAGCCGAAAAAGGCGCCGAATCCGCCTGTTCCCCAGCAACCTGGTGAGAATCCCCACAAGGGTAAACGCCGTCGCAATAGGCCTGGTTCTCGTGCCCGCCGCCGTATGCGGGAATCGGGCAATACTCCAAGTTAGAATAGTGCAAATTAAATCTTTAAAAATGTGACAATGTGCGTATTTTTTGGTCATTGTCACGCTTTCTAGCGTTTTTTTGATTATTTTCAAACCAGGTGAAGCTGCAATATGACCTTATTGCAGGTGTAAGTTGATACAAAGGAGCGATTTATGCAGAAAAAACATAACGCAATTGCTTTGGTATTAATCCTAATGTTTTTCGTGGCCGGGGTAGGTGTATCCTTTGCGGCCTGGGACGGTTCTTCTTCCGAAAAACCGGAAACGGAGAAAATCGACAACAAGGATTTCTTCCTTATCAAAACGGAAGCCAATTTGGCCTGGTTCAGGGATTCCGTGAACGCAGTCAAAGGCAACTCCACCATCAATGCCAAGCTGATGGCATCTCTTGATATGGGAGGCAAACTATTTGTGCCCATTGCTGCTGGCTCTAGTGAAATAACCTTCGGCGGAATTTTTGACGGTAATGGGTTTACCATTTCCAACTTGTATATGAATTCCGATGAACTTGGCAATATCCCCAATGAGTTCTGCCCATCGGGCAAGCCCATGTGTAACGCGCAGAATGTGGGCTTTATCGGCGTTCTGGGTGGCGGAACCGTCAAGAACTTGAATTTGGAAAATGTGGATATCGCGGCATCGACGAACAAGGGTGTATCTGGTGGAAAGGATAACCCCGTGTCGGTGGGTCCAGTCGTCGGGTACCAGAGGAACGGAACTATTGAAGATTGCTATGCTTCCGGAAATATCCTTACCAGTGGTATGGGAAACAGCGTTGGCGGCATTGTCGGTAACGCTTGGAGCAATGAAATCAAGAACAGTCTGAGTACCGTTACCATCTTGGTGAGCGGAGATAGTTCGGCTGTGGGTGGAATTGTGGGCTCTATCCGTGATGGCGGCAGTTATAACGAAGTAGCTATTGACGCCTGCGCATACGATGGAAACATAATCCTCAACAGCGGAAACGGTACAGCGGGTGGAGTTGTTGGCTATTATGAAAGGGGTTCCCTGAAGGTTTCCAGGTCTTATTTTGATACGGACATCATTGACAATGGCTTGGGCATGCAGGCGGACGGATTGACTATGGAAGGAAAGATTTCGGCCGTAAAGAATGTCAATTCTTCCAAGGTGGTGTGCGATCTCAATGGCGGTGAATGGAAAGACAATACATGTACCAAGGATGGTGCCTGGGGTGTCGGTGATGTCCATATCGTGCTGAACGGGGTTTCCCGTGATAATAACGGCGAAATGGCCTACGGAATTTACTTTGATGCCAACGGCGGAAAATTCCCTGCCGACGCCAAGACGGTGAAATACCTAAGATCTGGGGAACAGATTACCGCCGATGAAATTGTGGCGCCTGTCCGTGGTGATACCGTTTTTGGCGGGTGGGCCCTGACTCCCGATGCTACCGGTCCGGCGGAGGATTTGGGTACGGTGGTGTCTTCTATGACGGTTTATGCCTATTGGAAGCCCATGTTCGAAATTACTTTTGATGCCAACGGTGGAACCTTCCCCGACAAGGCTACGACTAAAAAGAAGAGCGTGGCCGATGGGGCTGTCATAGATGTTGAAGGCATCGAATTGCCGACAACCTATACCGCCGAAGAAAAAACCTATTACTTTGCGGGCTGGGCGACCACAGCCGATGCCACGGAAGCAGCGGCTTTGGGCAAGGCTTCAAAGAAAACGACTTTCTATGCCGTATGGACAGAGGCTCCCACGTTTGCGGTGATCTTTGACACCCAGGGATATGGAAAGACCTTTGTGTTGGTTCAGGAGGGCGGAACGGTTGCTAAGCCCACGGAGCCTACGACCGAAGGGTATTCTTTCGAAGGCTGGTTTGCAGATAAGGATTGCAAGACCGCCTTTGACTTCACGGCGGCGGTCACCGAAAACAAGACGGCTTATGCCAAGTGGACGCCCAAGAAATATGAGATTAAGTATGAGTTGGCTGGCGGTGTCAACAACAAGAGCAATCCGGATTCCTATACCATTGAAAGCGAGACTATCAAGCTGAAGGCACCGACCAAGGTGGGCTTTACTTTTGATGGATGGTACTACGACAAGAGATTCCGTAATGCCGCTTCCCAGATTACCAAGGGCTCTGCCGGTGACAAGACGTTCTATGCGAAATGGAAAGTTCGTACGTATAGTATCGTCTACATGGCGGGAACCTACGGAAGGGAAGTTGTTCCTGCGGATACCAAGACGTTCGATGAACCCATCACGCTGAAGGGTGCCTCTTACACGAGGGATGGCTATGTCCAGAAGGGCTGGGCTACCGAGAATGGCGGTAAAAAGAAATACGACCTAGAGGCTAAATATTCAGTGAATGCAAGCTTGACGCTCTATCCCTATTGGGAGAAGGAGTCTGGATCCAATCCCAATGCCATCCCGAATGTTGTGGCCAATAGCCAGGCCTTCTCGGTTGCCGTGCAGAACCGCACCTTGGATATCTCCGGTACGAAATCGGGAGCCACGTGGGCTGTCTTTGATATGCAGGGAGGCCTGGTGGCCCGAGGAATTGTCGGGAACAGCTCCAGCCGCGTAGAGATTCAGCAGGCCGGCAGCTACATTGTCCGTATGGACGGCCAGTTCCGTACGGTGCGTATCCGCTAGGACTTTTTCCGGCTCATCCAGCTGAGCACCAGATTCTGCCAGACGACGTAGCAGGTGGGGGCAAGCGCCACCACCGGGCCTGCGTATAGCGCAGAAATCCAGATGACCAGCGTGGTGTTCTTTTGACCCATGCTCTGGGAGCCTTCGATAGGTCTGCGGTTCCTTTCGCAGAACCAACCCAGCCAGAACAGCAAAATGCAAAGTACCAAGGAGATTCCCCCCATCCAGGGGAGTTTTCCGCTATTCCATAAATCCCAGAAACCCATTTCGCGGATGTCGAAACTGGCCTTGGATAAAATGACGAACACGGAGAAGGTCCATACCACCATGGTGTACTTCTGGAACTTTGACGCCTTGTCGGCAAGTTCCGGGTAAAAGGCCCTAAGCCCAAGCGCAAAGGCCAGCGGGATGCTGATGATGGGCTGGATGGAATTGAAAATCTTCATGGCGATTTCGGAAAGGCTTGCTTCGGCGCCGGTCAGGTAGCCAAAAATCAGCGGGATAGAGAAGCAGGCGATTAGGTTTCCGCTCAAGAAAATTTTTAGGGCGAGGGATGCCGAGCCGCCCAGCATCTTGGCCATGGCCGGCGCCGCATTTGCAGGCGGGCACAGTGCGATGATGGCGCCTCCTAGAAGCACTTCTCGCGGGAGCCCGAAGGCCGTGACCGCCGCCCACAAAACTCCGATGAGAATCAGGCTTACGATAAAGGCCCGAATCTCAATCTTGAATGTATAGCCGTGGGTTTGCGGCGGGATTTTCGTCACGAAGGTGAGAAACATCATGATGCCGATGAGAAATGGCATCAGGGGAGAAAGCACATGGGCCTGCGGGAAAAGAATCCCAAGCAGGATTGCGATAGGCATCAAGATGGCGCGCAGTTTTTTCATTCTTCGTCACTACGGGCTTCGCGGGCCCAACCGCCGGATTTTTCCCTGCCGAACGAAAGGAAGAATCCCTTGAGCATGGCCATGTTCATGGACAAGAAGTAGTAGGCTCCGGGGATGATTTTGAACAGCCCTGCCAGCAAAAATGCCAGCAGGATTCCCAGGGAAATCCGGTAAGGAGCGTAATACCATGCCAGGGGAACGTTCACAAGCAAAAGCAAAATCATGATATGGGGAGAGAACCAGCGAAGAACCTTGTGGGACATAAACAGGTAGCAACGCAGGGGCCTAAACGGATTGAGCAGCGGAAGGTAGGAAAGCATGTAGTTGAAGTTGGCGCGGCCGATGCGGACCTTTCTGCGGAACTCGCCGGCGGTTTCCTTGGAGGTCTGCTCTGCACCTATGGCACTGGCAATGAACGTGCAGTAATAGCCCTTCTGCAAAATTTTCGTTGTGACGAAGAAGTCGTCCATTATGCTCTTCTTGGTGGGCAGGTCCGTGTACAGCTCCTTGCGGATGGCGTATAGGGCTCCGTTACCGCCGATGAGCAGGTCCATCATGCCTTCGAACTTCTTGATTTCTGATTCCAAGTCCCAGTAGGCGCTTTCGCCACGGCCCAGTTCGGAGCCGCTCTTGTCGGTGAGAATCAGGTGGCCGCAGGCGCACCCGATTTTCTTGTCCTTGAACGGGTCCGTGAGTTTGCGGACCACATTGGGAAACAGCATGGTGTTGGCGTCGCAGAAAAGCAAAATCTCGCCGGAGGCCTGTTTTTGCAACCTGTTCAGCATGGCGGCCTTGCCGGCGTTTTGGGGAGCCTTGATGAGGGTGACGCCCTGGTCCTTGTAGCGTTCTACGATTTCGGCGGTCTTGTCGGCGGAGCCGTCGTCGCCAATGAGGATTTCCAGTTTTTCTTTTGGGTAATCCAGTTCTAGCAAATTCTGGATTTTGCGCTCGATAACGGATTCCTCGTTATAGGCAGAAATCAAGATGGAGACGGAGGGCAGGTTTTCGTTGTTGTCGTCTTTACGGCCTGTCCTCTTGAAAATCTCGCTGATGAAGGGCAGCGTAATGGGGAACAATACGTAGCAGTGGATGAAAAGGAACAGCAGAATCCAGAAGGATATTTGCAAATAGAAAAGAATCTGCTCGTTCATCGTTCAATCCACTCTTTTTCTTTTTCCAGGAACTTGTCCAGCAGCATCTGCATTTCCTGGGGCGACATGGAATCTGCTACCGTCAATATAGAAAGTCCCTTGGGCGCAATCAAAACAAATGACGGAAGGACATTCAGTTCCCATACATCCGTAAAGCATTTCTTGGCGGTAGCTTTCTGCCCGTCGCATACAATGGGACTTTCGGAATCTACGTCCAGTTTTACGGGGTAGAATTTCTTGTTCAGTATAGATGCTACCGTGGGGTTCATGTAGACGTTCTTGTCCATGACGCGGCAGGGGATGCACCAGTCGGCATACATGTCTACAAAGATGAGCTTGGGCTCTTTCTTTGCCTTTTCCAGGGCGGTGCTATAGTCCATCCATTTGACTAGCGACTGGGGGATAACTGGAGCCTTGCCGGAATTTGGTGCGGCAAAAACGATGCCCGACAAGAGTGCGGTGCACAAAATGAAAAAGGCGAGGGCAGGTCGCATGGCCTAGTCCTCCCCACGTCTACGGCTGGGCGGTTTATTCTTTCTGCTGCCCTGCTCTATCAGGGAATCCAGCCGTTCAATGACCGCTTTCTGGAAGGGAACCCACATATCCCTGTCGTCAAGGATTTCGTCTGCTTTTTTGAGGAACTGCTCCCTATTGTAACCCGCGTCGCTCAGAATCTTTTTACGCTTGAGGCGTGCCGTGGGAGAATCCTTGCCGTACATCTGTTCGGCAATGAGCAGTTCAGTATAGGTGTTTACGAATCTCTCGTCGAGAGTGGGGCTTTTCTTTTCGCAACCTGCCTGCAGGCACATCAATACCGCAAGTGCAATAATCAGGAAGATGCGATTGCCGCTAGCCATGATAGCCTATTTGGCCTCTTCTTCCAGGGCGTTCTCGAAAAGGCCTTCTACGTATTCGGCCTTGCTGAAGGGCACCAGCTGGTCGATGCGTTCGCCCATGCCAATCCAGCGGATAGGAATCTGGAGCGAGCTTGCTATCGAAAGTACTGCGCCACCACGGGCGGTACCGTCGAGCTTGGTGACCACCAGACCGGTAAGCGGAAAACTCTGGTTGAAAATTTTAGTCTGGTTGATGGTGTTCTGACCTGTGTTGCCGTCGATGACCAGCCACATGTCGTGGGGCATGTCGGGGTTCACCTTCTTGATGACGCGGACTATCTTCTTGAGCTCTTCCATCAGGTAGTCCTTGTTGTGCAGGCGGCCGGCGGTATCGATGAGCACCACGTCGCAGTCGCGGGCCACTGCCGCATTGCAGGCGTCAAAAGCTACGGCTGCCGGGTCGGAACCCTCTTGGTGCTTCACGAATTCGGCACCGGAGCGCTCTGCCCAGGTTTCCAGCTGGTCGATGGCTGCTGCACGGAAGGTGTCGCAGGCGGCGATCATCACCTTTTTGCCCTCGTCCTTGAGGCGGGCGGCAAGCTTTCCGATGGTGGTCGTCTTTCCGGCACCGTTTACGCCGATGACCAGAATCACGTGAGGCTTGTTCTTGAGTTCGAAGGGGGGAGGATCTTTGAGAAGGCGCTCCGCCTCGCTGCGCATAATGTCGAGAACCTGTTCTGTCGTAAGCGATTTGCCAAGGGCCTGCTCACGCAGGGCGTCGGTCAAAAGGAACGCCGCTTCGACGCCTACATCCGCCTTGATCAGGTGTTCTTCAAGCTCTTCTAGGGTTTCATCGGTGATTTTACCGGCGCCGACAATTCCCTTGAGCTCGCCCATGAGGGCGTCTCGGGTCTTGGCAAGGCCGCTCTTGATGGCCGAAAACAGTCCCATTATACTAGGCTCTCGACCTTGTCGACCAGGCCGTATGCCTTGGCCTCATCGGCACTCATGAAGTTATCGCGCTCGGTGTCCTTGTCGATTTCTTCTTGGGTGTGTCCCGTGGTTTCGGCAAGGATCTTGCCGGTGATGTTACGGATGCGGAGCATCTCTTCGGCTTGAATCTGGATGTCGCTTGCAGGGGCGACGATTTCGCCGTGGATGAGTGGCTGGTGGATCATGATGCGGGCGTTAGGCCAGGCATAGCGCTTGCCCTTGGCGCCAGAGGTTAGGAGAACGGCACCCATGGAGGCTGCCTGTCCGCAACATACGGTAACCACATCGCTCTTGATGGCGTTCATGGCATCGTAAATGGCAAGGCCACTGCTGATAACTCCACCCGGGCTGTTGATGAAGAAAATGATGTCTTCGTGGTTCAGGGAATCCAGGTACAGGAGTTCCTTCACGATACGTTCGGCGCTTTCGTCATCGACGCCGCCCCACAGGAAAATTCTGCGCTTGGAGGTAAGGAATTCCTCAGCCTTCTTCAAAAAATCGGGGGTTGCCTGTTCTTTTTTTTCGTTGCATTCTGCCATAGGGGTATCCTTTATATTTACATATAAAATTTAGAAAAATGGGAATGACATTTTTGCTATTTTTGTGTCATGTTTGGCAAGAAACAGAAGTATTTGGCTGGACTTATTGATCCGGAAGTGCTGTCCGCCATTGAGTCGGACGCTATGCACCCTGTATTTCTGGACTTGCAAGCCTGTTCTGCGCTAGAAATACGGTACGATTTTTTTGAGCCCTCTTGCTGGAAAGACCTTTCGGCGCGGGTTCGAAAGCTTGCCCCCCACGCCTTGCAGATAGGCACTATCCGCCTCAAGCGGGATGGTGGCGCCTTCCAGGATAGCCGGGCAAACGAGCGCCTGCCTCTGTGGAAGGATATTCTTGAAGCCGATCAGGTGCCGGAATGGCTGGATTTGGAACAGGACTGCCTCTATAGCTATGAAAGGCTGTCTGACTTGGCAGAAAATCGGGATGTGAACATTCTTGTTTCACAGCATAATTTTTCACGAGTTCCCACTGCCATGGAACTGCGGGACTTTGCCCGTGATGTTTCCCGCCTGGGTGCCCGTGGGTTGAAGATTGCGGCTATGTGTACCGCCGAAGACGACGATGACCGCCTGTATGACTTTGCCCATGAAAATTCCGACGACTTTGAACTGTTCGCCGCCTTTGGCATGGGAGATTTTGGACGGGTCAGCCGGGTCTGGTCCTTGAAGGAAGGGGCGAACCTGACATACGGGGCCATAGGTCATGTGGCTGCCCCCGGTCAAATCCAGGTTCCTGTCATGGCCCGTGCCATGGAAAAGCTGCTGGAATTCCATTCCAGGTTTGAAATTTCCGCTTTTTTGGCCAATAATCAATAGTTTTCCTTTTTTTATCCTTATTTTTTGGCAAAAAGCGGCCTAAATTTTCTAAATATCTATCTGGTACATAGAGGATAACGATATGCGTCTTTCTGAACGGTTTGTAGATAATTGCATTTTGATCAATTCTCCTTGCGAAACCAAGGAAGCCATTCTGAACGAACTGGTGGATACTCTTTGCAGCGCCTATAAGCTGGAACATCGCGACGAAATTTTCGAGGCTGTGTGGAACCGCGAGAAGACCCGCTCCACGGGTATCGGTTGCGGACTTGCCGTGCCCCATGCAAAGATTGATTACGTGGACCGCATGTGCATGGTGGCCGCCACTGTCGAGAAGGGCTTGGATTTTGAGTCCTTCGACGGGGAGCCTGTCTACCTGCTGATCCTTATTGTGAGCCCTGGTAATACTGTCGGACCGCACCTCAAGGCCCTGTCTTCTGTGAGCCGTCTTTTGGCCGACGGTAACGTGCGCAAGGAGCTGATTGCCGCCAAGACTCCGGCGGAGTTCTTGACCATACTCCGTGGCGCCGAGGACAAGTACTTGTAAGGCAAAGCCCCCTTGACAAGGCCCGAGGCGTTTTATATATTTGCTCGCACCTTTGGACGGTTAGCTCAGTTGGTTTAGAGCGCTGCTTTCACACGGCAGAGGTCACTGGTTCAAATCCAGTACCGTCCACTCAAAAGACCTTGCTTCGGCAGGGTCTTTTTGTTTTTGGCTTGTGAAAGATGCTGGGGCTAGACTTGCGAGAAGAACAAGTCTGAAAGGGCCGCCCTGAACTGGTTGATGCGGTCGGCGCTTGGCTCCCGGTGGGGCCAGGTGAAGTTGCTGAGCAGAACCGCTGCGGCTCCCCGTTCGGGGTCGGCCACGATGCTCGCTCCGGTGAAGCCGGTTTTGCCGAATGTTCGAGGGGAGCGGCACTTGCCCATGAAACGCTCGGCGTTTAGTTCCCAGCCTAGGGCCGTCTCGGCGCCTACTTCGGGGGCGAAGGCGTTCTGGCTGACCATGCCCAGGAGCCCCGCTGGGGCGATGCGTTTGCCTTCGTAGACACCGTCGTTCAGCACCATCTTTACAAAGCGGAGCAGGTCAGGCACGGTGCTGAACATGCCGGCGGAACCCACCGGGAAAAGCTTCCGTAAGACCCAGGCGCTCTCGTCGTGGATTTCGCCCTGGATGGTGCGGCCCCGGAATGCGCATTCTTCTGTAGGCATGATCTGTTCTTTGGGGAACCGTTCCAGCGGGTCCCAGCCGGAGCGTTCCATGCCGAGAGGGGCAAAGAAGGTTTCGCGGCCGAGCTCTTGTAGAGACTTGCCTGTGAGGCGGTTCAGTACGATCCCGAGAAGCACACTGGCTGGGTTCCCGTAGTTGAAGGCCTTGCCCGGCGCAATCTGGAACTGGTAGCTGTACAGGGCTTCGAGAATCCCTTCGGGCGGGAGCGTGCGGAGGGTCTTCATGGGCACCCGGTAGTCCAGGCTGTGGGTCAGCAGGTGGAAAATGCGGATGTCGTCCCGGTAATTGGTATGCAGTTCCGGAATGAAGTCTGTGACCTTGGTGTCTACGTCAAGCTTGCCCTGCAGAATGGCGCAGAGGGCAAGAGTCGAGGTGGGGCAGACCTTGGTCAGCGAAGCGATGTCGAAGATGGTGTCCGCACTAGTATCCAGCGTGGCGATATGATAGGAACCATTAGGTAAAACGAACCCTGCCACAGCCTTGCTGAAGACGCCCTGTGCCTGGCCCTGTCGCAACAAATTATGGATAGTCTCTTCTTGAAACAATCGCAAATTCCTTCTTAAATTTTATTGAGTTAGAAACAAGCAGGACAAGGCACGAGCTCCCGTAGCGTACTAAAGCGTACGTGAGGGAGCGAGTAACGCAGTAATGCATAGTTTATAACTCGATAATCCGGTCGTTCTGTAACAATTGCTCGAACGATTGTCTTTCGCGGATAACCTTCAGCTCACCCTTGGTGTACATGGTTTCGGCGGCGTAGCGGCGGCTGTTGTAGTTGCTGCTCATGGCGGCACCGTAGGCACCGGCGTCATGGAGGATCAGCAGGTCGCCCACCTTGGCCTTCGGGAGCTTGCGGGTCACCACGAATCCACCTTCTTCTTGGGTGAACACGTCGCCGGATTCGCAGAGCGGGCCTGCCACGATGGCATCTACTGTTTCGTCAAGATTGCGGCCGTCACGGGCGATGATGGAAATGCCATGATAGCTGCCGTAGAAGCTGGGGCGTACCAGGTCGGTAAAGCCTGCGTCCAGCAGGTAGAACAGGTTGTCGCCCTGTTTTTTCACGGCGCGGATTTCGGCCATCAGGTAGCCGCTCTCGGCCACCAGGTAACGCCCGGGTTCCACTTCTAGATGTACCTCGTGGCCGATGCTCTGCTGGATACGCTTGCGGGCGTTGTCCCACAGGTCAAAGTAGGCCTTCATGTCGATGCGGTTGCCCTTGTCCTCTTCGTGATAGGGAATGGGGAGGCCGCCCCCTGCACTGATGGAGCGCACATGGCTGCCCAGGCGGCGGCTAGCGTCTACCATGGCGTCGCAGACCTGGGAAAGGTGCTCGAAGTCGGAGCCGGAACCGATATGCATATGGAGCCCCGTGATCCACATACCATTATTCTGGGCCAGCTTGATGCAGTCCTTGATCTGCTCGTGCCACACGCCGTGCTTGCTCAAGGGTCCGCCGGTGTTCACCTTGCTGGAGTGGCCGTGGCCAAAGCCCGGGTTCACGCGCAGCGTCAGTTCCGACTTCACGCCGAAATCGGCCAGCTGCTGGATCATGTCGGGGGAGCCCACGTTCACCGCGATGTTGTGTTCCTTTACGAGTTCGAGGGCGTCACGGTCGAAGATGTCGGCGGTATAAACGATCTCGGGAGCCTTGCCTTTCTGCTGGCCACCTTTGAAACCTGCCTTGAGGGCGCGGACGATTTCGCCTGCGGAAACGGCGTCTACCACGCCGCCCAGTTTGCGTACAAGCGAAATGATGGAGAGGTTCGGGCATGCCTTTTGGGCAAAGCGGACCGTATCGAAAACCTGGGTTTCCTTGACACGCTTCTCGATGGTTTCGCGGTCGTAAATCCAGAGGGGGGTGCCGTACTGTTCGGCAGCCTTCACAAAAACTTCTTCAGGGATAGTGTAATTCATGGGGGGAAAGATAGAAATAGTTACTAGTGATCACGGGACGGGCAATTTGGCATTTGGGGAATGGCGTGTTTGTGGTATTACACAAAATGAAAAACGCCGAGCGGGATGCCCAGCGTTTTTGCGATAATTCAATAGGCGCGATTAGACGTTCTTGATCTTGTTGTCGCCTTCGTCCCAGTACTGACCGTCGCAGACGAACTTGTATTCGTAAACGCCGGAGTCGAGAGTGACCTTGCCGACCCAGAGACCGGTCTTCTTGTCCTTCTTGAGCATATCCTTGTCGATAGCCCAGTTGTTGAAGGAACCGGCAACGGAAACGGTAGTGGCCAGGGGGCAGTTGGCTTCGAACACCACGGCGACCTTCTTGGCGGCCTTGGGGGCAGCGGCCTTTTTAGCCGGGGCCTTAACGGCGGCCTTCTTCTCGGCAGCAGGCTTGGCGGCCTTGGGGGCGGCAGCCTTAGTGGCGGGCTTCTTGGCCGGGGCGGTCTTTACAGCGGCCTTCTTGGCCGGTGCCTTTGTTGTCTTTGTAGTAGCTTTTGCCATGATTATCTCCTCTACTTAGTTCGCGCCAAAGATAGTAAAAAAAAGTTTAACTGTCTAATAAAAAGTGAAATTATGCCTAAAACTACGGATTATACACTGACAATTGCCTCAAAAAAGGCGAAAAAAACGGGTTCGTGGGCAAAAAAAAGAAGAAAGTTGTTGTAAAAAACAGGACAATAATCTATTTTTCCATCAAATAACTTAAAAGGAGTATTCTCAAATGAAAAAGGGCTTATACCTCATGCTCGCCGCTACGTCGGCGTTTTTCTTCGCCTGTAGCGACAGCAGCAGTTCCGATAGCGGTGACAACGGCAGCATCACAGTCGAAGTTTCTGGATCCATCACGGTGGATGCAGAAAAGCAGTCTTTGGTCATCTCTGTTGAAAATAAAGAAGATGTTTGCGTTAACGAAAACAACGCCTATACCTGGAAGAACGTAGACTTTGGTACAGATACCTCTTATGCCAAGTACCTCTTCGTGGGTGACACCCTGGTGATTATCGATTGTGAAGAGATGAACTCGAAGGGCGAAATGAAGTATTGTGATGACGATGGCCAGATGTTGGTGGGCGGTAAGGCCGGTGATATCAACGGTACCTGGAAGTCTGTTCTCTGCAGCTACGATGTAGAAGATTCCGTAAGCACCTGCTTCAAGTCCTGCGACGAAGTGGGCGGTAAGCTCACTGAAGAGGAACTGGAAAGAATATATGAGGAAATGTACTCCAAGATGGCCGAATTATCCGACGATGATGCAGATGAGCCTGCGATTGACCCCAAGCTGCAGGAACGCATGACTTGCCTTGAAGAAAAAGATATGAACAGGTATGCGGAATCGGTTCTCAAGATTTCGGGCAGCTCCTTCTCCTCCAAGGTTACCTACAACTATGGTGAAAAGGATTCTTTCGACGATTACATGAACTCCAAGTTCATGTCGAAGCTCTACAAGAGCCTCGCTAATGGAGACCCTGAGATTCCTTCTGCCTCTTACCTGACCGAAGAAGATTCCTCCGGCGTGGAGAAGTATATCAAGTCCGCCAAGATCGAAGTGACGAGTCAGACCAAGACCAGCGTTACCTTCAAGTTCGCAGACCAGACATTCTCGGTGAATATCAAGAAGCTCAATCACACCATGGATGGTTCCGAATTTGATATGGTGGTTACTGCAAACAGTACCAGTTGCGAACTGGAATCGGAAGAAGGCGAAGTGACCAAGAGCACCTGCAAGGCTGAATATGGCGAGTTCTTCGACAAGGATACCGAAAGGGATGCTGCCGGCAACAAGATTACCATTGCTGACTACTATGAAAAGTCCAATGGTCGTGACTTTGAGCGCTGCACTGAAGCCATGATTGATTCCCTGTACGCCGCACTCAAGGGCAAGGGCGGCAGCTCTTCGGGCGGTGATTGCGAAGAACTCAGCACGGCCTATTCCCGCTGCATGTTGATGGATTACGAAGACGCCGCAGATGCCGGTTGCTCGGATATCGCCGACGAATATGCTGACTGCGTCATGGGCAGCTATGGTAGCGACACGTATGATGACGACGATTGGGAATCTCTCTTCAAGAAGGCAGAATCTTCTGCTGAACTTGCCAAGAAGAAGTTCCTCAAGAATGCTCGCAAGTTCGCCCGTAAAATGGAGAAGTTTGCTGAATAAGAATAAGCAAATTGCTTGAACGAAAACTCCGGCCTCGCAATGGGCCGGGGTTTTTGTATTTTTGGACAGAGGTTTTTTATGATCGTTACGATGCAAGAGGTGATGAAACAGTCCGGTGTGGCTTTCGGTACTAGCGGTGCCCGTGGCCTGGTGACAGCCATGACGGACCGCGTGTGCTATGTGTACGCCCGCTCCTTTATCAAGTACTGTGAGACTAGCTACAAGTGTGAACACACCATTGCTATTGCTGGAGATTTGCGCCCCAGTACGGAACGCATTTTGAAGGCACTAGTGAAGGCAGGCGAGGACAGCTCTTGGAAGGTGGTCTATTGCGGCCGTATTCCGAGCCCGGCCATTGCGCTGTACGGCATTGACAAGGCGCTCCCTACCATCATGGTGACAGGGAGCCACATTCCTGCTGATCGTAACGGTATCAAGTTCAACCACCCCCAGGGTGAAATTTCCAAGAAAGACGAACAGGGAATCGTTTCACAGTCCGTGGATTTTGACGAGGCAATTTTTGATGCAGCGGGAATGCTGAAGTCTGCACCGGAGTTGCCGGCTGTGGAGATGGAAGCCGAAGAAAACTACCTGAAGCGCTACCCTGCCTTTTTCGGGAGTAAGGCCCTTTCGGGGCTTACTATCGGCGTGTACCAGCATTCCGCCGTGGGTCGCGACATTGTGGTGAAGGTCCTGGAAAGCCTGGGCGCCACCGTGAAGCCCTTCGCCAGGAGCGAGACTTTTATTCCGGTAGATACCGAAGCCATCCGCAAAGAAGACGAGGACTTGGCTCGGGACTTTGCCCACAAGGATTTTGTAGACGCCGTCTTCAGTACCGACGGGGATTCCGACCGCCCGCTCTTGGCAGACGATACCGGCATGTGGCTTAGGGGCGACGTGCTGGGCATCCTCGCTGCCCAGGCGCTGGGTATCCAGCGCATTGCAACTCCCGTGAGTTGCAATACGTCGCTTGAAAAGTCCGGCAGCTTCGAAAAGATTTGCCGCACCCGCATTGGCAGCCCCTACGTGATTGCCGGCATGGAAAGCCTGGTGGACGCTTCTGACAAGTCTGTGTCTGTGGCGGGTTACGAGGCCAACGGTGGGTTCTTGCTGCAGACGGACCTGACCCGGGAATTTGCAGACGGGACTCGTACTCTCCCGGCGCTCCCTACCCGTGACGCTCTGCTCCCGATGCTTGCCGTGATGGTACGTGTGAGGGAAGAACGGATGTGCGTGGTGGACCTGCTGAAAAAACTCCCCAAGCGCTTTACGCTCAGCGACCGCCTCAAGGAATTCCCGACGGAAACCTCTAAGGCAAAGCTAGCCGAAATCCGCGAGCAGAAACTGGGCAAAAAGCTTTTTGGCGCCCTTACGGCAAAGCCTAGCCGTTTTGCAAAGCCCGATGCAAACGGCAACATGCCCGCACCCTTCCACGGCGATATCGTCTCCATCGACGAGACCGACGGTTACCGCATGGAATTCGATTCCGGCGATATCGTGCACCTGCGGCCCAGCGGAAACGCTCCGGAATTCCGGTGCTACGTAGAAACCGGCGATAAGGAGCGCTCCGCGGAACTCCTGGCCGGTTGCATGAAGATTATGGAAGGCTGGCGGAAATAATTTGGAAGGTTAGTTTCCTGTTGGGACAGGAGGCATGACAACGTGGTATTTTCCACTGGAGCATTGGTACATGCAATCGCTTGCGCTCCAGGTGCTCACAAAGAGGGTTTGAACCTTCCCGTTATCGCTGTTGCAGCTGAAACCGTTGATGGGGTGAGTTCCACAACTGTAGTTGGGACGCTGGCAGCTGCTCCCGGGAGGGCATTTGTCGATGGTGCTCTTGTAGTTCCAGTATTTGTCTTCGGTACAGATAAGGTTTATTTCATTGACGGTCATTTCCTTGCCTGTTGTCGGGCAGGAGGCTCCAATGATGGCAGGGATCCACTTGTTGTTGTTGCATACGGCGTTGGCGCCGGTGGCACAGTCCAAGACCACATCGTTGTCTTGGCAGGTACCACCATCCACATCGGAAACGTGCTGGCAGGTTTCTTTGCCACTGGAGCTGCTGTTGACGCAATATTCAGTCAGTCCCTTGTTGCAGAGTTGCGTTGCGGAATAGCACTCCAGAGTGAGGGCCTGGCAGGTTACGGCCAAAGACGAACTGGAATTGTCGTCAAGGGATGCCGATGAACCGCCTTCGGTTGCCGAGCTTTCTGCTGTTGCGGAGCTCTCGATGTTGTCAGAGCTATCGCCACCGTTGCTTTCAGAGGAGTTTTCCTCGATGTCCGGCCCGTTGACGCTAGCGCTGCTGCTGTCGTCGCAGGCCGTAAGCATAAAGGTCAGTGCTGCTGCGGCAAACCCGCAAGCGATTTTTGTAAGATGTTTCATGGTGTTTCTCCTTCTTAGAGTCTTGTCCATTTGTGGTTGATGCACTGGAAGGTATATCCTTCGACGATCATCTTTGCACCATCTTTTTCGCAGGGGGCGTTATCGGGCAATATTCCCGTGTCGTCGGTCTTGTTGTCGCTGCAATCCATCATGGGGTCACTGCAACCGTAGTTTTCTTCTTCCCAGTTCCCGCTGGCATTGCAGAAATAGCGCACTTGAGTGTGTCCCAAATCATTGGGGTCGTCGGGATTATGATAAACATAGAGAAATCTTCCTGGATCATTTCCGTAATCGCAGGATTCGTTCAGCCAAT
This sequence comes from uncultured Fibrobacter sp., assembly GCA_946186895.1. Lineage (GTDB taxonomy): Bacteria > Fibrobacterota > Fibrobacteria > Fibrobacterales > Fibrobacteraceae > Fibrobacter. Next base: position 15,928 of record CAMHOW010000019.1, on the reverse strand, counting down.
CGGTTTTGAGGCAGTATTTCTTGAGTTTTGTTTTCAGACATAGAGTGTAGTCATCGTACCCGCAGTAGGGTTTGGTGGGGTCGCAGTCTTCAGTCTTGAACCAGTGATTGCTGACACACATATAGGTGATGGAGTTGTCCGCGCAATCTTTCGTGAGGGTGAAATCGTCTTCGTCGCAGTTCCACCTGTCGTTTCCTGTTACGCTAGAAATATTGGTGCAGCTTTCGGCAACCTGCCAAGTACCGCCTTTACAGACATAGTCGCTGTTTGTTGCGCAGTCATGGGCCTTGGTGCCGTCCATGCAGGGGGTAAGGGCGCAGCCTTGTGTTATGAGGCATTCGTTGTCTGTTATGTGGGAACAGGTTGGCATGTTGAATGAGCTGGAGCTCCCGCCTATTTCTGCCGAGGAATTGCCGCTTTGGCTGGCCGAAGAGGTGCCGTTTTTGCTTGCTGATGAACCGCCATTTTGGCTGGTTGCGGACGTGCCGTTTGATGAGTTTCCGTTTGTCTCGGAGCTGGTGACGGTTTCGCTGGAAGGAACAACCTGATCATCATCCGAGGGTGCGCTAGAGCTATCGTCGCAGGCGACCAGTGAAATGGCCAGGGCTGCGGCAAATCCGCAAGCTATTTTGTTAAATCCGTGCTTCATAAATTTTCTCCTTTTTTCTCCCAATTAAAATCCGTGTAGTTACTTAACCCATTCCTGACCTGAATAGGCCTGAGGGCACTTGTCCTTGGAAATATCTGCTTCTACAACCTTGTGTACAACTTCTGGATTTTTGTCAAGGTCTCCGCAGTAGCTGACCAGGAACCTGGCGTACTCTACCCCTGCGCTTGTCTGGCATGCGTCTGCCTTGATGTCCAGCACCGTGACGGAGCTGCTGTTTACTTCTGTCAGGATGTATCCGGCGTATCGGCTGTCGGCGTAGATGTTCAGCATGTAGAGCCCGCAGCCTTCCTGTACGTTGTCGTTCTTGATATCGTCGATCAGTTGCGGGAATTTCTCGTAGGCCTCGGGGAAGTAGTATTCCAGGGCAGCGATATTCTGCTTTACGAAGGGGTGGAATCCCTGTCCGTCAAATTCCGTGGCGGCGGCAGTTCCGGGTTTAGTGTCTCCGTCATGTTCTGGGTTGGTGCTGCTTTGCGGAGGAGCCGAAGTGTTTTCCCTGTAAGTGATGATGCTTGCAAAGACCTTGCTGTCGAAGGCCGCATCGGTAATGCCGTATTGCTGCAGGTAGTAACTGAGGGAATTTTTATCCAGTTCATCCACCGGAACAGTTTGGTCGTTGCTGCTGGAAGAACTCGAAACAATGGTGGAACTGCTAGATTGAACTGCAGAACTTGAGATAGGCAGTTCCTCGTCAGCGGAGCTGGAGGACTCGTTTTCGGCGAGTTCATTTTGCTCTTCTGCAGTACCTGCGATTTTGCTTGTGGAGTCGGAGCAGCCGGCGCTTAAGAAGGCTACAAGCGTGAATACGAAGGTAAACGGGATAGACAAATTAAGCATTTTCATTTTCGCCCTCCTTCACGTTTTTTGTCAAGGGGAAGAGTTGGAGGTTCAGGCGGTAGACTTGGTCGATGTTTTTGTCGTCTGCGGCGATGGCGATAATTTGGCGGCGGCATTCGTCCAGCACCTTCACGATGCGTTCGTAACTTTCGCGGGACACTCCCATGGTCACTCCGCTGAAGTTGCGCTGTTCAACAGGCAGGTCCAACGCAGGGGTGGCAAGCTTGGACATCTGGCGGTGCATTCCCCTGAGTGCAAGCCGCGTGGCGTCCGGCGTTCCTGTGATGGATGTTTCTGCCTGCACGAAAGCGCTGTCCCCTGCCTTCTTCAGGAGACCCGCCTTCGTGAGGAAGTTCAGACTTTGCTGGACTTCTGCCGCGGTCATTTCGGGGTAGCATTTCTTGGCAATTTCGCCCGGAGTGGCGCCCGGCATCAGCGGGGCAAGTTCACGTACAACGGGGTTCTGCCAGGAATCATAAAACTCGAACAGGTCGCCTTCTAGCACGCGGACCTTGTGGACCTTGGCGATGGCGAGCATGTTTTCGTAGGCGGCCTTTTTCTTTTCTTCGGTGGCTGCCTGACCGAATTCCACCATGGCGCGGAAATATTCCATCTCGAAACCCACGAGGCCCATGGCGGCCCCCGTGCGTTCTACGCCAATACGGGAGAGCTTGCTCTTACCGTCGCAGACTACCTTCATATAAGAAGACGAGGAGAATCCCGCTATTTTGGAGAACTCGCGCCACGAAAAAACGGAACGGCGCTTACGTTCCTCGTAGTAGTCCAGCATGTACTGGCGGAAATTGGAATATTCAACTATCGGTTTCATCGTAAATAAATATACGACTATTTTCCCGAAAAGTCAATAGTCTATGCAACAAAAATGCTCATTTTGAATAAAAATACGAAAAATTTACATAATTTTCTAAAATATTTTTGTATATAGAACGCTTTGTTTCATATACTGTTGTATATAGAGGGGGTTTTAGAAGACGCGGCGAGATGGCGGCTCGTGGGCCGCCATGACGACGGGGCTGCAATCAGGGGGAGGCTTCCCCCACCAAGGTAAAACAAAAAAAGAACCGTAGCGTTTGCCGCGGTTCTTTGAGGTTTCATTGGAGACTCTTACAGCGCGAGTTTCAAGATGTCCTTGATGGCGGCAGCGTCTAGCGGTACGTAATGCCCGACTTTGCCGTTGCGCGTAGCGCGGGCTGCCATGGCGTCGAAATCCCTGTCGTCGATTTTCAGTTCTGCAAGGGTCGTTACAAGCCCAAGCTTCTTGAAGAATGCGGCAAGCTTTTCGGACAGAATGAATGCCCGTTCGGTTTCGCTGTAGTTGAACGAATCTACGCCGAAAACTCTGCTGGCAAGGAGCGCAAGACGCCAGGGCTTCTGCACCGCCATGTACTTTGTCCAGGCCACAGTCACCACGGCCATGCCTTCTCCATGGGTGATGTTGTACTGAGCCGAAAGTTCATGTTCAATTCGGTGCGAACCCCAGTCCGCCCGACGCCCTGCATCCAAGAATCCGCCGTGTGCCACACTTGCAAGCCACTGGATTTCTCCACGGGCGTTCACATCTTTCTGGTTGGCGATCAGCTTGTCCGCGTTCACGAACAGAGCCCTGATTGCTCCCTCAATCAGGTAATCTGTCGTGTCGGAATACTTCTCGTCCGAGAAATAGCGTTCCAGCAAGTGCGAAAGCACATCGGCAATTCCCACGAAAGTCTGGTACGCCGGCAGGCCCACCGTGTATTTCGGGTTCATGATGGCGAACTTCGGGATGATGCGGTCGTCTTCGAAGCCAAGCTTCCACTGCCCGCTAGAAAGGATGGCCGCGTTGGATGTTTCGGAACCGCTGGATGCCGTAGTGGCGATGACGCCTATCGGTAATACCTTTTCGGGTGAAATTCCCCTCTCAAAGAAATCCCACACGTCTCCTTCGTAAGGTATTCCGAGCGCCACCGCCTTTGCGGTATCTATGGAACTTCCGCCGCCTACGGCCAGCACAAAATCCACCTGGTTTTGTTTGCCTTGCTTTACCAGCTCGCGAACAAGGTCGATGGACGGGTTTGGCACCACGTTCCCGTTTTCGGAAAAACGAATGCCCAGTTCGGCAACGGCGTCCTTGATGACATCGTAAATGCCGAGAGCCTTGATAAAGTCGCCGCTGTAAACGAGTTGGAGCGACTTCACGCCGTATGTGGCCAAAAGTTCGCGCAACTTCCCTTCGCTGTGTTCGCCGAAAATGATTTTTGCAGGGTTGTAGTATTCAAAATCAATCATTGTATTCTCCGTACAAAAAAAGAATCCAGTCCGACGAACGTTTCCTAATGGTGAAAACGCGCTCGGAACTGGATACTTAACGTAATAGAAGTTTCTTTAGATTGCGTTCAGCGCCTGATCCAGGTCGTTGATGATGTCTTCGTAGTGTTCGGTACCGATGGAGAGACGGATCGTCGCCGGAGAGATGCCCGCTGCGGCCAATTCTTCCGGAGTGAGTTCCGAGTGGGTCGTGGTGTAAGGGTGAACAACGAGGCTCTTCACGTCGGCAACGTTCGCGAGCAGGCTGAAGATTTTGAGACTGTCGATGAACTTGAAGGCTTCGGCCTGGCCACCCTTCACATCGAACGTGAAGATGGAACCGCCACCGTTCGGGAAGTAGCGTTCGTAAAGCTTGTGGTCCGGATGATCCTTGAAGCTCGGATGGTTGACCTTTGCCACCTTCGGGTGCTTGGCGAGGAATTCCAGAACCTTCTTGGTGTTTTCCACATGGCGGTCAAGGCGGAGCGAAAGAGTCTCGGTGCCCTGCAACAGGAGGAAGGCGTTGAACGGGGAAATTGCGGCACCTTCGTCACGCAGCAGGATTGCGCGGATGTAGACGATGTAAGCTGCTGCGCCTGCTGCTGCCGTGAAAGGCACACCGTAGCTCGGGTTGGTTTCGGTGAATTGCGGGAACTTGCCGCTTGCAGCCCAGTCGAACTTGCCTCCGTCAACAATCACGCCACCGAGGGTAGTGCCATGACCGCCGATGAACTTCGTTGCGGAGTGAACGACGATGTCGGCACCGTGTTCAATGGGGCGGATCAGATACGGCGTACCGAAGGTATTGTCGATCACGACCGGGATCTTGTGCTTGTGGGCGATCTCGGAGATGGCCTCGATGTCCGGGATGTCGGAATGCGGGTTGCCGAGCGTCTCGATGAGCACGAGCTTCGTATTTTCCTTGATGGCGGCTTCGACTTCCTTGAGGTCGCGGGTATTCACGAACGTGGTGTCTACGCCGAACGGGCGGAGCGTGTGTTCCAGGAGGTTGTAGGTACCGCCGTAAATCGTACGCTGAGCCACAACGTGGTCACCCTTGCGGGCGAGAGCCGTGATGGCGTAGGTAAGGGCGGCTGCGCCGGATGCGACGGCGAGGCCTGCGATACCGCCTTCGAGAGCGGCGATGCGCTTCTCGAAAACATCCTGCGTGGTGTTGGTGAGTCGGCCGTAGATGTTGCCGGCGTCCTTCAGGTGAAAACGGTCGGAGGCATGCTGAGCGCTGTGGAACACGTAAGAGGTGGTCTGGTAAATAGGAACGGCGCGAGAATCGGTTGCGGGGTCTGCCTGTTCCTGGCCAACATGGAGCTGAAGAGTTTCAAAGTGGAGCTTGTTCTGTGTAGTCATGGTTAAAATTCCTTTTAGGTTGTAGCGGGCAACCGGGTCTTTAGAGACCCGTGCTCGCAAAATTTGTTTTTAGAGATATCCTTAGGCTTGTTTTTTCTAACCTGCAAAGCCTTAAGGACAAAGGCTTCCGGCTAGTTCGTTTTCAGAATGCCTCTCGGCATTCGACAGTCACTTATCATAGGCGCTCCTTCGAATGCATTGGGAATCACAAACCATTTTGTTATCCCTATCGATCTTGTAGGAAATAAAATAGAATAAGAAATTCCCTTCGTCAAGGCATAAATGCATACTATTTAACTATTGGTTGCTATAGGTTTAGACTATAGCACTGGTTTTAGCGGGGGGTATTGTCGCGTACTTCCCAGTGACCACCACGGTCTCCGCCAATACGCATGATACGGCCTGCTTTTGCGAGATTTCTTAGTTGCCATTTTACGCCATCAATAGTTATTCCGCAAATTTCCGACAATTCTGATATGGTCACATTGGGATTATCCTTCATCGCGGCAAGAATTTTCTGTGTAGTTTTCTGTGTAGTTTTCTGTGTAGTCTTCTGACCACCTGCCTCATTTTCCGCATCAAACGAATAGTTTTCATTTAACGGTTGAATGATGCGGAATACGTCATCCTCGATAAACTCGGGATCAACGCCGGAGTATAGGCGCCCGTACTTGAACATCTTGCGCGCACCAGACCCGAGCTTTTCCGAATATCCAATATTGCGGAAAAAGCTCGCAATTAGCGGATTCTTCGGGAACGGTTCAAGGTTCCGAAGCGTTATCGGACCGTTGAAACGTGCCCTATTCGCATTTTCCACATACATTCTATCTTGTTCTATCACAAACTTCGCCTGGTACGAACTCGAATACTCGCGGTGCATTAGCGTATTTACTAGCATTTCGCGAGCCACAATATTCCGGAGCGACTTGCGTTCAGCTCCTTCCACATAGAACTTGTCGGGCAGGTGCAATGTTGCGAACTTAAAAAGTTGCTCAAAACTTTCAATAAGGTTCGTTACAACAGTCAAACGATCGTCATACCTGTCAACATTCACCTTGCGGACAAGCGCATCTGTCTGGTAGGCCGGGCAGACATCGCGAATGATCTCATCACGGCCAAGGAGCATCACCGCGGCAAGGTTGAATCCGTCCTTGCCGGTCGCATGGTCCTCGGCGTAAAGCCCCGCGCTCTTCAGCAAATCCATATTTGAAAGCTTTTCCCATAGGTGGCTGCCGCCGGCATTGTTCTTCGCCAAAATCCGCACCATCGGCAGCAAGTCCAAGCGTAAATCCTTCAGCTTCACGTACGGATACACCTTGCGTTCCGTGTAGATTTCTTGTTTGCGGATATACATCTGCGCAATCTTTGCCGTCGCGCTCACCTTTACGTCCGCCTCGTCCACGCGATCGTAAATCCGTTTCTTGAACGAGTGTACCTCGCCGCTCGAAGGAACGTGGATATGAATCAAGGTCTTCTTGCGGTACTTGAAAATTTCCGGTTCAAGATAAAGCGTGGGGCTGAACAAGTCCGGATTGCCGATGGCACTGATAAAATTTTTCACCATGGACGGTGCGGCATTTTCAGGAATGCCGACAACAGTCCCGTTGTCAAGCACCCCCAAGTAAATATCGCCGCCGAATCGGTTCGAAAACGAGCAGACCGTCTCGAAGGTGTCCGTTTCGATTGTACCGCCAGCCCGCTTGAACTCTATGGCCGTAGTTTCCCCTATCTTCAGGGCATTCTCGAATTTTGCAAGATCCATTTCGTGACCTCCCTATTTGTGGGCGCGTCACTCCCGGAATAAAAAAAAGACGCATTTCTCCATTTGACAGAGAAACGCGTCGGACGGTAATGTACCTAATATCCAGATACCTGGCACCAATGCGTAAGGCGAGTGTCGCAGCCATGCTTGCATGGATATGACCGAGCCTAGCATTTGGCGCTTGCGCCAGAGGGGGAAGAAAATTTTACAAGGCGTTTCCCGCGCTACCGCGCGGGCCGGGCTTTACTCGCTACGCTCTCGGAGCCTGTAGTCTCCGCCCTTACGGGTAACAATCCCTAACGCGAAATAAGTGCACAAGCAATCAAAATTTGTAGTTAGACACACGATTTTCAAGACACCATATACGCACGCAATTTCTCCGATAGCGTTTCGCGTTCATTGCTGCCCTTGGTAGAGAATCTTATCGCATCTATACCGTACTCTTTCAATATCTCGTCCTTCATGCGGTCACGCTCGCCCTGAACGGAATCCTTTTTATGGAAGGTTGCGCCATCGATTTCAATCGCAAGGACAGGCATCTTTGAAATACGGTTGGTAATCAAAAAATCAATATGGGTAGAAGGATGCCTCGCGTAAGTGAGCAATGCAGGCCTATCCTTGATTTTAGAATAATCACGAATCAAATGGTTCATTGGATATTCAAAGAAGACATCTAATGAAGGGCAACTCTTCAAAACGTCACGAATCATTCCATACGCCGCATTTTCCGTAGGGTATTTCGAGATGTTACCCGATTTCTCGAAAAAGTCGGAGCAATTCTGATTGAATAAGAAATCAAAAATGGAATAAATCTTGCTTTCCACAGATTTTCCGGCATTGTATTGAATATACCCAATCAGGTCATCAAGCAAGCTACCCTTGGGCTGTTCCTGCTTTGCGGCAACCAGAATAAACCTGTTCTTTGCCCTAGAAACAGCTACATTGATTATCTGCGGATCACCGGAGAACTCAGTCAAGATATTATCCACCGTCGAAAAGATTATCGTTTCATTTTCACGTCCCTGGAATTTGTGGATTGTCGAGATATCAATATTCGGAATAACCTTTCTTAATTCAAAACACTGATTCTTATAAGGCGAAATTATCCCTACATCCGCAGATTTGAGATTCGGCACAATTTCTTGAGCGATTGCATCAATCTGCTTTTGATTGACATTGTTCAATCGGCTCGTCGGAGCCGTCCAATGAATCGCCAAAGGATTCTGTTCCGTATTCTTGGAAAGAACGATGAGCTGGTTATCGTAAAACTTCTGGTTGCAAAATTCAATGATTTTCGGATGGCAACGGTAATGTTCCCTCAAGAGCGTCTTGGCATCATCTGGAATAAAACGGCCTATAGAGTCCAAGAAACTCAAATCAGCACAATTGTACATTTGCGGGACCTTGTGCTTTTCAAAGATTTCCTGGTATTTTTCCTCTTCTTCCCTTGTCGTCACCTTCTCAAGCTGTTTACTATCCCCAACTATTACAGCATTCCTCGCGCACGAAAGGGCCAATGCTCCCGTTGCAATATCAACCTGCGACGATTCGTCCATAATGACATAATCAAAAATCGCATTTGAATTGATTGCGCTCTTCGATGCAAAGGTGGTACTGAAAACTATCGGATAATCCTTAAGAAACTCGACCCATTTGTAATACAAGTCCTCTTTTGTATAAATGGTTTGGTGTTTCCGTAAATTAAACTTTCTAAAAACATTTTCATATAGAATCGCCTTAGACAATTTTATCAAGTCTGCCGAGGCATTTTCATCAGTCTTTACGGCATTTGATAATGACCTAATGCGGTTTCCATATTCAGCTAACCGAGAAACAAAGCAGAAATTTTCAAGGCTAGCAATAATGGCAGAAGGCTCGCCCTTGAGGAATTTCCAATTGAACAAGCCCTTGATAAAACGTAACCAAAAACGAGTAAAAAAACTCAACTGAGTTCTTGCAGGATTCTTCTTAAATTTTACTTCAATTTGATTCCGAATGGATTCAATATCGAATCGATCCAAGTCATTCCGATTTTCAAGGGCGTAATTAAAAACGCCTAGTTCTACGAGATATTCCTTGAAATGCTCGTAGTTCATTTTGGCGCTTTCAAATTCCGCGTTTACGCGGGCCAATTCGTTCTGCTCGTTGAAAAGTTTCTTGGCCGCAACGACCTTCTTTGAAATGTTGCTTTGCCAAGACCATAGAGCTAGACGATCCTGTTCTATCGGCAAATCCAACTTCCGAGGCTTTTGCGATTCAATAAACGCAGTCTTGTTTTCATCCTTGCCAAGCATGGCCGAAAGGAAATCCAGCTTATATTGGGCGAGTTTCTCCTGCACATTCTTTATGGCGCTATTGTTGTTGGAAACCACCAACACGGTCTTGCCCTGTATGAGCAAGTTGGCTAGGATATTGAGAATAGTCTGGGTCTTACCGGTTCCAGGAGGCCCCTGAATCAGGCTAATCGTATACTTGAATGCATTTTGGACGGCATTGATTTGGCTGAGGTTGCAACCGAACGGGAAAACAAGGTTCTGCTGGGCTATAACCTGAAGGTCGTCCTGTACACCAGACTTGAGATAAAGCGCCAATGCCGTATCTTCTTTGTCATAGATTCCCTTTATTTTCTCGTACTGCTTTTTCAGCAACGAAGCGTCCTGTTTCTTGTTCGAATCGTCGCAAGTTTCCTGAATAAGTAGAGGATTATTTGCGGCAATGTCCTTCAGGTAGTTTAAAACAGAACTTTGGAAGCTGTCCTCAGTTTCGTTCAGGACTTTCAAATCATCGTATTTATAGGTCTTGGCCTTGTCATTGAAAACAATATGCCAATATCTTTTACCGTTCTTGGGATTTTGAAATTCGAAAATAGATTGAATATTATATAACTCAAGACCATTCGCAGAGATTTTCTGTTTTTTGAATTCGTGCAGGCGCGGATCTTTAAGGCATATAACGTTGCCCGCACTATACTCATACGCCTTGCCATTACGGAAAACAACCCTACATCTTGATTTTGCGGCGTCAAAAGAAAGAGATTCGACCTCTTCAGTCTTTATCTCGTCCTTAATTAAAATAAGAGCTTCTTGCGGGTTCATTTTTTCAGTATTTCTACAAAAACTAGTAAATATTACCTCTTCACCCGATACTTACCCTTGCCGTGTCCTGTGACGGATTCGATGATTTCAAGCGAGAGCAGCTTTTTGATAAGCGTGGTGGCGGCGGTCGGTTTACAACCAATCAGTTTCATTACCTTTGAGGCGCCAAAGGTTTCGCTACCAACCCCGTGAATGATTGTCAGAAGTTTTTCTTTCGTAGAGGCTTTGAACTTTGCGTGTTCTACCTGTTGCTCAATCTCCACTTTTCCCTTCGGGTTTTCTGCCCCTATAGAAGGCGTCTCCGCATTCCCCTTGTAATTCACATGCAAGTAGCGGTTCTTCATTTCGTGGTGTTCGCCCATGAGCATGTTGCGGAAAAAGTTTTCCAAGAAAATGGGTTCTCTAGAAATTCCCTTGGGTAGATTCCTGTAATTTGCGCGAACGAGGGCGTTTCTGAAATACCAGGAGTTTTCTGCAAAGATCTTGTTGTCCACCTTGAAGCCCAATGAGCGAAGGTACTTTATCATGAAAACGGCGGTGGTTCTAGTGTTCCCTTCGCCAAAGGCGTGAATCTGCCACAGTCGTGACACGAAGTCTGCCAGGTGCTCAACAGTCTGGTCCATGTTGAGCCCCTTGTAGTTGAATTCTCGCTCCTGTTCAAAATCATAATCCAATGCCATTCGGAGCTCGAATGCGGCCCCGTACATCACGGTATCGCCATTTAGAACCCATTCCTTTTTGGTGATATCATAGTCGCGCAGGCGTCCCGCAAACTTGTAGATTCCCTGGAACAGTTTTCCGTGTATGGCGATTAGGTACGATGGCGAAAAGCTGAAAGCCCTTTCGCTCAGAATTTTTGCAATGCGGCTAGCGACCTTGTCTGCTTCTTCTGCGTCGTCGGGGTCATTGGCTCGCGACACCTTTGATTCGTAGTAGCTGTTGATGAGTTTTTGCGCGTCATCAATAGAGATGTCGCCTTCGATGTTGCGTCGGGCGGTTTCGAATAGATACTTGGACGGAGTCAGTCCGTCGACTTGTTGCAGGCCAATTGCGGCGGACCATGCTGAAGACTTATCCCTTTTGGTGGGTGGTACATTGCGGACATAGTTTTCAAAATCTATTTCGAACTTTTTCTTCACCATAATCCGTAAATATAGCCTCCAATCCCCGTGTTTTCAACGCCAATCCCCGTGTTTTTGGGGTGAATCCCCGTATTTTTGCCTCCAATCCCCGCGTTTTTACGTCCAATTCGCCATATTTCGAGGCCTTTTCATTGACAAACTGTCAACGGAAAGTTCTTGACAGCTATGCGTTTTTCACATGAATTAGGGTATTTTTGAGGCAGGGAAAAGGAAAAAGGGATGAAGTGTAAGTTTTTCACTGTTATTTTGGCTATGGCCGCCATTTCGGATGCGGCTGTGAATTTGGGCGTTAGCCTTGGCGATAGCATTAGGCCGGTGACCCACGTGGCGACGGGTTCGCTTTACGGTATTACCGAGAAGCTCCCCAGCGACATCGATAAGGATTTGGCTCCGCTTAAGCCCAACGTATTTTTGGCCCCTGCACGTAGTGGTAATGGTCGTCAGCAGGGGATTGGTGGCGCGTTTCTCGTAGCGCCTCGAGTGGAAGCGATTGGTGCCAAGGTGCAGATTCGCCTTGCCGATGTCTTGCCCGGTTGGCCATACAAGTTCCAGAGTATGGAGCACTGGAAATCCGAGGTCACCTCTGTCATCAAGGACAAGCTTGCGTCTAGCAACAAGAATTTTGATGGTTACGAAATCTGGAATGAGCCAAACGACACCTGGAAATCCACAAGCATTGATTTTAATTCGGGGTTGTGGAAAGAAACCTACCAGCTTATTCGTCAATTGGATCCGAGCGCAAAGATTGTCGGCCCTTCGTATTCGTGGTACAATTCTTCAAAGATGGAAGAGTTTGTCAGGTACTGTTCGCAGAACAACTGCATGCCCGATGTTATCAGCTGGCATCAGTGGGGAAGTGGAGGTCTTGTAGGTGCTATCGAAAATTATCGCAATCTGGAAAAGAAGTACAACGTAACGCCCCGTGCGATTAGTATTAACGAGTATTCTTCGACAGAACATACCGAAGAAGGTTGCCCGGGTGTTTCTGTACCCTTCATCGCCAAGTTTGAACGCCATGGTGTTGAAAGTGCCATGATATCGTGGTGGTTTGTACCGCTTCCAGGAAGGCTCGGGAGCCTGCTCACTGCAGATAATGAACGCGGTGGCGGATGGTGGCTTTACAAGTGGTATGGCGACATGAGCGGCTATATGGCCAAGGTGACGCCCCCGAACGACAAGAGCGATGGGGTAGATGGCTTTGCGGCACTTGACAAGAAAAAGGGTTTTGCAAGCATCGTACTCGGCGGTAACACCTTGGGCGAAGTGAATGTGAACATCGCAGGTATTCCGGAGGCATTCGGAAAAAAGGTGAATGTGAGTGTGGAATATGTGGTGTGGGAAGACAAGGATAAGCCAGTCTCTTCGACAACGCTAGAATCTAGCAAGGAATATGATGTAGACGGCGGTAAAATCACGGTTCCTGTAAATATCAAGAATGTGAAGTACGGTTACCGCGTGTATGTGACTCCGATTATTCCACAAGGCCCTTACAAAGATGCTGCAATAAGCATTCCTGGAAAAGTGGAAGCTGAAAATTACGATGTTGGTGGGGCGGGCAAGGCCTATTTTGACAAGGATGACGAAAACAAGGGCAAGGAATACCGCGAAGATGCCGTAGATGTGGTGAAGGCCGGTGACGGCTATGCCATCGGTTACACACAGGAAGGCGAATGGCTTGAATATACGGTGAATGTTGCCAAGGAACAGGATTACGTGCTGACGGTTCGCTATGCGACAAAGTCAGAAAATGCGGGTGTCAAGCTTTACGTTGATGATGTGGCGGTTACAGAAGATATCATCGTTCCGCAAGGTAATGACTGGGATACTTATGCTGTCCATGATGCGGGCCTTGTGAAACTCCCTAAAGGCGAGCATATACTCAAAATGGAAATCTTGGGAAACTATGTCAATATAGATTGGCTGAACTTTGAAGACACTAGCCATGTGGCTGGCGCAGCTACTGACTCGACTTCTGAGAAAGTTGTCACCGCCAAGAAGGATTCCACGGGCACTCCGGAAAAAGAGCCTGCGGCTTTGCATGCGCTACGCTTTGCCACAACCACAAGCAACTACCTCGTGTTCGATATGCAGGGTCGGCTTGTTACGAAAATTACGGCTACAGGTGCTGAAGAATTGCTGGCAAAGACGAATGCAGCTGTGAAGTGCTCGGGAACCTATCTGGTTAAGCCCCTAAGGGGTGGACAGATAATGCGAATTACGGTCAGGTAATTGAGCATTATTCGTACAATCCCTTGCTGAAGTAGCGGTCGCCGCGGTCGGGAGCTACGAACACGATGTTTCCGCGGGCACCCGAGACGATGAGCTTCTTGGCTGCGGTGAATGCCGCGCCCGAAGAGGAGCCCGCAAAGATTCCTTCTTTCTGGGCGAGTTCGCGAGAGCCGGTAAAGGCGTCGTCATCGTTGATTTTGATGACCTGATCCACCAGCGACATGTCCATGGTATCGGCGATAAAATCGTTGCCGATTCCTTCGATGTTGTAGTCGCCATGTTCGCCGCCGCCCATGGTAGAGCCTATGGGGTCTGCCAGCACGCCCTTGATGCTTGGGTTGCGTTCCTTGAGGGCCTTGAGAATGCCGCTGTAGGTGCCGCCGCTGCCTGCGCCTGCCACTACGTAGTCTATGTGACCGTCCAGGTCTTCGTAGATTTCGGGGCCGGTGGTTTCGTAATGGGCGAGGGGGTTGGCCATATTGTGGAACTGCCGAAGCGAAACAGAATCGGGAATCTGTTTCAAAAGTTCTTCGGCCTTCTTTTCGGCTCCTAGCATGCCTTCTTCACGGGGAGTGTTGATGAGTTCAGCACCGAGGGCGCGCAGGAGCGTCTGTTTTTCTTGGGAGAACTTGGTGGGCACCACGAATACCACGCGGATGCCGCGGTTGAGGGCCGCGAAGGCGATGCCGAGGCCAGTGTTGCCCGCGGTCGCCTCGACGATGGTTCCGCCCGGTTTGAGCGTTCCCTTTGCGAGGGCGTCGTTTACCATGTAAAGGCCGGTGCGGTCCTTCACGCTACCCGAGGGGTTCCAGAGTTCCAGTTTGGCAAAGAGGTTCACGCCTTCGGGGAGGCCTACATGGGTGAGTTTTACCAGCGGAGTCTTGCCGATTAAAGATTGCATTGATTCGTAATAATGCATGTTAGGCCTCGTTATGCTTTTGCGGCGTTAATGCCGGCGTTCAAATCCAAAATGATGTCATCGACTTTTTCGATACCTACAGACAAACGAATGAGCCCGTCGGTAATGCCCACCTTTTCGCGGATTTCCTTCGGAATGGAAGCGTGGGTCATCGTAGCCGGATGGCATACGAGGCTTTCGACACCACCCAGACTTTCAGCGAGAGAAATTAGCTGCAGGGCCTTGAAGAATTTCTTGATGTCATATTTTTCGTAAAGTTCGAACGAAATCATGGCGCCACCATTCTTGGCCTGCTTCTTGTTGATTTCGTAGCCCTGAGCGGAGGGAAGGCCCGGATAATAGACGTGCTTTACGGCTTCGTGGTTCTCCAGATAACGGGCGATGCGTTCTGCGTTTTCGGTATGGCGATCAAGGCGCACGCCAAGAGTCTTGATACCGCGAATCAAGAGGAACGAATCGAAGGGGCCGAGCACAGCGCCCACGGCATTCTGCGTGAAGGCGAGGCGTTCCGCAATTTCTTTGTTGTTGGTCACTGCAAGGCCCGCCACAAGATCGCTATGGCCACCCAGATACTTGGTGGCGCTATGCACCACAATGTCGGCGCCCAGTTCTAGTGGGCGCTGCAGATAAGGTGTCATGAAGGTGTTGTCCACAATGGTCAAGATGCCGTGCTTCTTCGCAATCGCCGCGACTCCCGCCAAGTCTGTCACGGTCAGGAGCGGGTTTGCCGGGCTTTCCACAAAGAACGCCTTCACATCGGGAGTCACCTTGGTGTCAAGCGTCGCCAAGTCGGTGGTATCTTCGATGGAATAGGTAATGCCGAGGTTCTTGAAAACCTTGTCCAGAACGCGGAAGGTTCCACCGTATACATTGCTGGAAATAATAATCTTGTCGCCCTTGTTAAATAGGGCAAGCACCGTCGAAGTGGCCGCCATACCGCTTGCAAAGGCAAAGCCTGCCACGCCGCCTTCGAGGTCTGCAATCAACGCTTCGAGGGCTGCGCGGGTGGGGTTACCCGTGCGGGAATATTCCCAGCCGGTATTTTCGCCGAGGCCCGCCTGCTTGTAGGTAGAAGTCTGGTAGATGGGTACGTTGACAGCTCCGGTGACCTTGTCGCCATCGATGCCGCCGTGAATGAGTTTTGTTTCGATATACTTGGAAGTTGACATTTTAAATCCTTTGGCGCCTTTGTTGCCGCGCTGCGCATTGATGAAAGTTTGAATAAAAAAAATCCCGCTCAGGAATTGTATCTGAGCGGGATCGTGTTTAGAGTCTTGTTAAACCAATAGCCTAGAAACTAGTCGCCCGCCCGACATCGACACACGCAACACACGTTGCAGAATTTCTTTGAAAAAGCAGGTGAGTTCATCGTGATTTTATTTCCTATAATTTTTGTAGGGATAATATAGGCAAAAAGTTTCTTGCTGTCAACCAAATTCGGGATATTCGGTTATACTATTTTTCTTTGGCTAGTAATAGTTTTTTGCTATAACGCGACTAAATGACTAAATGATATAGTACCAGACATCGCTCTGTTTGAGCTCTTCTGACTTGTGTTGCTTATCGGTAGAAACGTAGTCCATTTCGAGGCTCTTCATGCTCACG
>CAMHOW010000018.1 GCA_946186895.1 uncultured Fibrobacter sp. | reverse complement strand
GCAGTCTGACATTGCTCTCGACTCCTACGTCATTCCGGGCTTGACCCGGAATCTGAATAACATTTATGCAAAAAAATTTGACAAACATTTTACATTCCCCTCTTGTTTTTCGATAATATATATGCATATATTGATATATACGCATAAAATAAGGAGGATTAATTATGGCAGAAATACTTCAGCAAAAACGCCAGTTGCTGTTTGACAATCTCAACTTGATCATGCGGCACAGGCAAGAAATATTGAATACGCCTCGGTATGCGAATATCGACGTCCATTATGCGCTGCGGGGCGGCGGCGCGTATGTTGGGGCGTTTACATTCCGTAAGCAACTGGTTGTCGCAGGAAATCCCGTTACAGTCAATCTCACGCTTAAATCGTTGCTTTCAATTTGGGTGATGGCCGCGTTCAAGGTGATGTGCAACTGTGGGGAAACGGCCTATATCTGCTCGTTCGCAGGATCGCCCCTTTCGGGCGTGGCTGTCGCGAGTGCCTACTGCCCCTATTGCAAGAACGAAATTCACGGAATTAAAGGTCGCACGTTCAAGAGTTATGTTGCTCCGCTGGAAAGAGCCTTCGCTAGCGAAGAGGCGGCGGTCTCCCAGGCTTTTACAGCCGGAGTTTTCGGCAAGGAGAGTGAGCCTTGCAGCCTGGAAACGATGATTCAGGAACTAAGGTTGAAGGAATGCGAGGCTACGCAGAGCCTGAAATAAGGAGATAAACATGAAACTGTTTGAAAAGTTGCCTGCATCGACAGGAAAAAGCATGACCTATGCTGGTATCGGGCATAGGGATTTGGGCGGCTTTCGCGAGCCCAACACCAACGAGCCCGTAGAAAACGTGATGGCGTGGATTGCGGGGGAGCTCGAGAAGCTCGGCTACACGCTGAATAGCGGTGGAGCCAAGGGCGCCGATGCCGCCTTCGAGTATGGGGTGAAACAGCCTGCCCACAAGAACATCTTCCGCCCGGAAGATGCCACCGAAACGACGCGGGCCATTGCCCAGGAGCTGCACCCGGCCCATGAACGCCTGCATGGCCATGCCCTTGATTTGTACGCTAGGAATACGAACCAGGTTTTTGGCCGTAACCTAGACAACACAATCGATTTTGTGGTGTGCTACACCAAGGACGGCTGCGAATCCCACGAGACCCGCTCCAGGGATTCGGGCGGCACGGGGCAGGCTATCGAAATGGCGACCCGCAAGGGGGCAAGGGCGTTCAACATGAAGAATCCCGACTGGTTCGAGAGGCTAAAGAAGTACCTAGTGGACGATGCCGGTATCGCTGCCGCGAGTTCCCTTGAATTTCCTAAGACTTTCGCGAAGGTTCCCCGAAACCTTGTGGATTTCTCCCCGCAAAAGCCAGCTGCGGACTCAAAGCCCGCCCCACCAAAGATGAGCGATAAGCAGATTAGGGCCCTGATGAAATCTGCCCGAAGGTGATTTTCAAAAAGCATTTTACATCTGCTTAGGACAATGCGATATATACGGTAGAACGAGAAAAAAACTAAGAAAGGAGTTCTACTATGGAAATGAGTCTCGCATCGGCATTCCGATACCGAAATAAAGTCAAGAAGATCCTGTTCCGAATCAAGTACAGGCTCGAAGGCAGCAACGTAGCCGTAGACCCCGAAGATGTAGCCCACGCCAACCAGGGCTTCGAAACAAAGAGCTACGATGGCGATGTCAAACTGCTGCTCGATCTCATGGACCTGCTCTACACCGTCAATCTCGCGATCGATAATGCCAATGAGGGGGCCCACGAAATCCTGGCTACCATCAACACCTGTTCCGCGAAGATCGATCTCCTGAACAAGGTGACAGGTAACATCAGGGGGAGCAAGCTCTACTGGCAAGACCGAAACACCGTATCAGGCGAAATCAAGAAGATCGCCATGCAGCCGCTCTACCAGAAAGACTGGCTAGATGAACTGAACGAGTCCCGAAAGAAGATGAACCTGTACGAAGATAAACTGAACGCATTTAACGCGAGAACGATGGTCAACTTCGACGTGCCAGAAGATCTCGTGAAAGTCGTAGAAGCCGCGTAAGCGGGGAGGGTACCGCGACAGGGAGAAGTCCGGTAGTTGAGCCGAACGGATTTGTTACCGTAAATTTCTATACTAAAAAAATCCAGCAGAGAAGCTAATGCTCCCGGGCACCGACGAACCGAAAACGGAGATGCATCGGAAGTCTAGTAAAAATTCGACCCCCAGTAACGTCTGTAAAGTGATGAAACTGATAAAAATAGAACGTATCGTGGGGCCGATATACGAGACTGCAAAAATTTTAAAAGTATAAAAATTTAAAATTCATTGTTTCGATTCAAAACTAAAGCCCTGTGGTGAGTGCGGGTTGAGCATGATTTGCGATACCGGCTATGCGAAACCCGCCGTACTCTTTTTTCCTCTTTTTCTGCCGTGCGTCAGTAATTGTCGCATGGCGAGTTTATTTTTAGGGGTAAACAAAGGAGTTCTTTATGTTTGAAGACGAAAAGGGATTTAGTTATAAGACCTTGGCTGAAATGGAAATGAGCAAGGCTTTTCGCTACTACAACTATGTGCGGGAGTTCTATGGTTACCTGTGCGACTCCCTAGACCTGGTTTTTGAAGAAGGCTGCGACGAGTTTGACCCGGCCTTTGCCCCTGCCGAAAAGGCGTTTCCGCCTGCAGAGGGTGTTGACGACTCCAGCACTAATGTGGTGGCTCTCGACAATATTGCTCGAGCGGTCCGTGCCTACGAGGCGATGCAGGAAATTGTTGGGATTCTTGACGAAGAAGGCGTGGAGAAGGCCGCTCAAGAGCGTGGAATGATGCAGGATTCCCACAAGTTTGCACTCACAAGCATAGCGGAATATTTTCCGACCACATCTCTTTGGCGTGAGTTCGACGAATCGGCACAAAAACAACTCGAAAAATACGCAAACGATGCACAAAGTGCGATGGCACTGATGGAGCCGCTTTCGCTTGAATCTGCTATCCACAAGATTTTCGTGGAGCAGAAGGAATGTCTTGAAAAGTTCTTGCCCCAAAAGATTGACGAATTGAAGAAATTACTTCCGAAAAATACATAATGACTGTTTTGTTTACGTATATAACAAAAGGAGTATGTATGAAATACGAAGACCGTAGAAGCCAAGAATACATCGATAGGATAATGGAACTCCTGATTAATGATACTAGTTGGATTAGGGATCGCAAGAAATGCAAATATGAAGACGAAAACCATCAGGGTTTACAACTTATGGCTCGGAAAGTCCTAGCCAACGCCCGCTTTGAGCATAGTAAGGAAAACATCGACAAGTTGCTGCGGCTGAACAAGCGGCTCCATGAACTGCAGGATGAATGTGCGAAGATTACCTTCGACATGTACAAAGACCTATCGGCCCTTATGGCGCAGGGCAAAACCTATTACGAGACCTTTTGCATTGAAACCTTTATTGAGTATGAATCTGAGGAAAATTGGGAAGGGAAGATTCCGGGGCTTTTCGATTCTTATGCTAGGGCGAACCGTTTTGAAGTTGGCTTAAGCGACGCCCCCGGCAAGGAACCCGCCGATTACAAGGAATTGAATACATGGCACGAGAAACTGAGTTGGAACATTGAGGGCCTTGAACTGCCTGAATTCGAGAATGAATATATCTGCTTTGCCATGCACAAGTTCTTCGCCGATGGGGAATACTCTCTAGAAGACGCCATGCACATGAAATTGGAAGATTTTCATATATACACAAAAATACATATATAGAGGTTGACTATGAAAAAGCAATCTAAACCCAAATTCAAGAGCATCTTTGTTCTTCATGTCTACAAATATGGTTGGAGCAAAGACAAGCTTGCATACCATATAGATCAAGACGAGCTAGAAAGTAAAGGTGGTGCTCGTCCGGGAATTGATATTTGGGACTATGATGTCGGTTATTTTCAGACCTTGCATGCGGCTGAAAAACGTATCAAGAAAATTGTGGGGGAGAATCAAGAGGAACTTTATAGTTTTCTTATCGAAGAAAAACCGCAGGAATGTATGATACACAAGGGCGATTACCTGACAATTCGGCGCTATCTGAAAGACGGATCGCTTTGGCAGGAGAGCAAGGTCTCGACAATCCGGGAATACGATGGCAAGAACTGTGAATTGGGCGATACATGCTTTTACGGGCGCGACCTGAGAACTATTCCCTTCAAGGAAGGGGATGTCGTCGAGATAGCACGAAAGGACTTTGTGGAGTTGGGAATCATTTGGGATTTACCTGCCACGAAGAAGCGGATGAAAAGAATCTGGTCAAGATATATCAAGCAATTGGGTCCCGATATTGCTTGGGTTCACCCAGACGATACCGATGATGGTTACACCGTCGTTGGTTATTCTTTGGGCAAAGATGGCAAAATCGGCTTTGGACACAGTCATCCCGCCGTAGTTGACGTTCTCCCTCCCTCGCTTCCCGTGCCCAAGAAATTTGCACAGCAACTTCGCAAGTGCCTGCGAACTTTGAAAAAGGAAGAAGCGGTATACATACTCGAAAAGGAACGGGAAAAAAAGAACGCGAAAAAGGGAAAGTGAGGCTTTATGCACACAACAGACGTTTATCAGTTAGTGGCGACGTCCAGAAGGCTCATCAATGAGTAAGAGAATGACATTTTTTTTGATTTGGCGCGAAGGATAAGGGCTGATTATGTGCAACGAACGGCAACTGTGGATTTGTGGGGACATACACGGCGAGTTGCACTGGCTTGTTCGGAATGCTGTGAATCGCGGGATATCGTGTGCCGACATCCTGGTTGTCGGTGATTTTGGCGCAGGCTTCGGTCGCCCGAAATCAATGGACGTTGCCTACGGCAAGGTGCGAGCGGCACTTGGAAACAATGATATTTGTATATACACGATTCGTGGCAACCACGATGCCCCTGCGTTTTTTGATGGTAAACACGATTTTGAACGGTTGCTTTTTCTGCCGGACCATTGCATGGTCGAATTGTGTGGCAAGAAGATTTACCCTATCGGTGGGGCTGTTTCTGCCGACATAGATTTGGTTGACCCGCTGACTCGTAAGTCGCGGCGGATGATAAACGATTCCCTAATCAAGTTCGGGTCTTCTAAACGTGTCTGGTGGCCGAATGAGGCTCCCGTGCAGATTTCCGAGGGTCTCCCCGAAACTGCCGATATTGTCGTGTCGCATGAGGCGCCGCTTTCGTTTGATCCGCCCCTTGTGCAGGCGGATTATGTGCGAGAAAAAATTTGGCTTAAAATCGTCGAATCGCGCAAGTATTTGGATTATGTCCTGTCACAAATCAAGCCGACCTTGTGGTTTTACGGGCATTATCACTGCCATTATGAGGGAAATTGCCAAAATACACATTATCGTTGCATGGATATCGCGGAAATGACGCAGATTGTCTAAGTTTGCAATATACGTCAGTAACTGTCGCATAACATGTATATATTTTCATGCAGAGCTTAACAAGGAGCCGTTATGAATCGTAATATGTACATGATTGCAAGGCCTACGGATTGGAATGTTCTTGAGGATTTCTACAAGGACGTCGAGGGTGGCTTGGAAAAACTCGAGAAGATGAAGCGGTTTCGCGACGCTAAATACGACAAGAATGCCGATGAGCCTTGTTCCGCGCATGATATGCGTTATGCAGCTGTGAATTGGGAATTCTTGCTCGATCGTCATGTGGTGCTGAACTGGAAATTTGTCTGGACAGATGAAAATCTTGACAAGTTGATTCAGCTCGATCAGCACATCCGCAAAATGGAATACGAGATGTACCAGAAGTTCGTCGAAATCAAACGGAATCTGGACGGCCTCATTGCGCAGGGATTTTATGTTTACAAAGATTACCAGGTTACTGGCGAAATCCGATACGATGCGATGTACATCGACGACGATGAACATGAACAGAAATACGACTGGCTCTGTGGCTTGCTGCAAGATTATGCGGATACGCGTGCGCTCGATTGGTTCACCTTTGGTGATGGACAAGAGCCGGAAGATCCGCGTGATAACGATAATAGCGTTTTTGAAGCCTGGGGAAAATGGATGAAATACGACTATTTCGTAAAAAATGGGATGACGATATTCCTGTGCCATCTGATGGATGACCTTCACCATAGTCTTTATTCGTATAGTGATATCGTGAATATGGACTTAAGGTGTTTTTACCTAAATTATGATATTTCGTTTTAGAGAGTGAATTTTGTTGAGGAACGGAGGTTCAAATGCTAACGCTACAGCAAATGAAGGATGACATCTCTGCCGCTCGGAAAGACCTGGTGGTTTTTGAGCGTAAACGCGCAATGATGCGGGAAGCGCACCTTGAGCTACTGTCTTTTTGCTGGTTCGACGGCATGGAAATTGACCATGATGCCGTATCGACGAACAGTCCGGAGATTGAAAGCATTGATAACGAAATCAAGGCGTCGATCATTGCGATGGAATTATATAGCCGGACTATCAATGCAATGGAAAAGTTGCATAAGTTGATTTCAGCTGATTACGGAATGCTGTTCGCCGAAAAGGAAGACGAAGTCGTAACCTTATTGAAAAATAAGGATGACTTGGACGAAAAAAATCGGGATATGCTTTGTATTTTCAAGAAAATACGGAAGTTTTTCCCTCCGGCAGGTGATGAATGTGTCCTTTGGGAAGGTTTTCCCGCCAAAGACACGGAGGCTTTGCAGAATTTGTTGGCGAAAGCGGATGAAGCCATAGCCCAAGAAAAAGGTCAGGATCTCTACAGTGCCTTGACAGAGATGTTTATCAAGCAGGCTCCCTTGCTAAAAAGTCAGGTCGAGGACCGTCTTCACTTCTTAAAAAATGAAAGGGAGCAGTTGGAGGCTGATTTATCGGGTGTAAGTGCTCGTGATATTGCCGAAAAATGTGGTAAACCCTATTGGGTCGAGGTAAGCGGTTCTGAACAGCTGTTTATGAGAAATAATGCTTTCCCAATACCGAACTATTGTGCGGGTGGTTTTGTTAAGGAGCCGATTGATTCTTTTGAAACCGATTTGTTTCATTACAAGCGGCATTATGCAGATGATGACGAGTTGTCTACGATGCGGATCTATGGGTTCAGTTCTAAGGAGGAATTTGATAATGTAGAGAAACAATGGCATGCATCTAACAAGCATACGGATGAAATCGAGTGGGCAAGGTTCATTATAAGCGAAATAGAAGAATTTATATATTACAAGATATCTAACGAACTGTTCCCACAGTGGAAAGATGTACTTGAAAGGGCTATTTCTATCCTTGAAAAAGAAAACTCGCAAGAGGAGTTCGTTGAGAAAGGAAAAGATTTACTCAAGTTGCCTGTTTTAGAATTGAGAAACGTTGTATAGTGAGGCTATATGCAGAATGAAAAAGATATTGATACGCAGTCTCTTGTCGATGTGGTGACGGATTACGCCTTTGCGCTTGATACGCTTGACGATTACGATCACCAGAGGCTTACGCTGCGCAAGAGCATTGCCAAGGAAAAGTTCCGTGCGACTTACGAGAATGCGATGTCGGCGATTCAGGAGCTCAAGGACAAGTTTGGCGGCAGCGAACTGTTCGGGCACGAGAAGGACGAATCGTTCAAGAGTAGCATCGGGCAGATTTACCAGACCTTTGGCGGAGCGGAACTTTACCCGAGTGTCGAGCAGAAGGCGGCGATGCTTCTCTATCTTGTGACGAAGAACCATTCGTTCAGCGATGGCAACAAGCGCATTGCGGCCACACTCTTCCTGTGGTTCCTGCTGAATAACGGTATCTTGTACAAGGTCGACGGTTCCAAGCGAATCGCCGACGCGACCCTCGTGGCCATGACGCTGATGATTGCCGAGAGCCGCCCCGAAGACATGGAAATGATGGTCAAAATCGTGGTGAATCTGATGGGTTGAAGCCCTTAATATGCGACCGTATTTGTCACATTTTGTATATATTTAGGGGAGGACCAACCTAGGAGATGATATGGCTGACATGACCCGCGGCGAACGGACGGTGCAACTCTTTGCGAAGGTGATTTCGAACCCCGGCAAGAAATTTACCGTGACGGACCTGATGAACGCATTCAACATTCCCGACGAGGAGCGGCGTAACGTGCAGCGAGATATGCGGTTCCTTTCGGAAATGGATGGCGGCCGCTACATCACGGTAGAAAACGAGGGCCGTACATCAGTCTATCAGTCGGCGCTTCCCAATGCAGAGCGGCTCCTGTTCCCGAATTTCGAGAACACCATGCTGCATTTCGTGTTCCTCAAGCGGATAGCCAACATTTACCCAGCCACCAGCGAGATTATTACCCAACTCTTGGAGCGGATCGAGAAGAGCCTGCCCGATAGCGAGCAGAAATCGCTCCGGCAGCTCGCCGACGAGCTGAACACGAGGATTCTTTTCATGGGAACGCCCCCGGATTTTGAGGAAGATGCTAGCGAAAAAATCCGGATTATTTTGCTGGCAATCCATGATCACCGCAAGATTGACGTGACCTATCGCGACTCGGGTGATACTGAAAGGCAGTCCACACGCATCCCGCTGATGATCATCATCTACGAAGACGAGCTTTACGTGGGCTGCCAGCGTATGGACGGCAATACCTACACCCTCAAGTTCCGCCGTATTAAGAAGGTTAAGCTTTCTAAGGAAATGTTCGCCGAAGACCCGAAGGTCGTGGACAAGTTGCGCAGGCAGGTGACGTCGGGGGCCGCGTTCATGAGCGGCCAGGAGCCGAAACTCCAGGACGTAGAAATCGAATTCCAGGGCCATGCGCGGCTCTACCTCGAAGAGAACCCCTTCAACCGCTCCATGCAAATCGGCAAGACCAAGGACGGCATGTTCACGGTAAAACTGAAGGCCGAAGTAAACCAGATGCTTTTCAACTGGGTGGTGTCTTTCTCGGACGTGGCCCGCGTTATCAAACCCGTTTCCCTACGTAAGTGGCTTAGGGAGTACGCGGAATACCTGATGGAGAATTACGGATAACCTCAAATATCCGAATGCCTTTCTTGACTAAATCGCTGAGCTTTACATTTATCCTTGGGTCGTCAGGTGGAAGAGGTTTATGGCCGTTCAAGAAGGTCAACATATCCGCATCGTATGTAAAGGCAGATTCTTGTTGGTGGCTTTCATTGTTGCAGACTGTCCAATAACTTGCACTAGGATCGACCTCGCCGCTGATTGTTTCTACAATCCAACAGTAGTTGATGCCATTTTCTTGCATGAAAAGGATTGGATTCCAACCGTCTCCCTTGAAATTTAAGCTAGGAATAGACAAAAAGTACAGGTCTTTGAATTCGTCGCTCTTTTTGGCGGCATTGCCGTAAATAACGTCGTTCAGGTTAAAATAGCCGACTTCTCCCGGAAAAGCTTTCATCATGGTGCCGGAATAGTCAAAACTGGCCGGCATGTCTTTTAGCAGGCCGTACAGTTTGTCTATGTCGGCCTTATGGCCGAGAATGATATCGGTTTGTGAGGTGTGAGCGCCCATTTTTTCCCTCTTGCTTTCCTTCTGTTCAATATAACAAAACTAGAGCTTTTACAAGTTGGGTGTAGGCCATTTTGTTATATTGTGTTACATGAACAAGATTCTTTTTGCCCTTCTGTTTTGCATCGTTGCGGCATTTGCCGCTGCTCCTGCTGCCAATGCCAAGTCCGCGAACCCCGCACCTGTCGCTTCTGCGCAATCTGCTGCGGAATCTGTGGCTGCTGCCCCGGCAGACTCTGCTGCAGCCGAAATGTCTGCCCCTCAGGAAACCTGCTCTGAATTCAAGTCGGAGCTTGCCCACAGGGATAGCCTGATGGCTATCGCGGATAGTTCCTGCTCTGTAGAGAAGGATTCCCTGCGTGCCGCCCTCAACTCGGAAAAGGCCAAGGGCGAGAACTGGGAAAAGAGTTACGAGACCATGAAAAAGAGCAACGAGACCTGCGCCAAGGCGCTGAGTGTTTCGGTGGGCGTGAACGAGAAGAACAAGGAAAGGGAAAATCAGTCCAGGAGCCAGGCCGCCATGATGACCAGCTCATCGTTTTTCGGTGGTATCGCCCTGGGAATGCTCCTTTTCTGGCTGATTTTTGACTAAGATGAAGCGCATTCTGTTGACAGCGGCATTGCTTGCCCCTTTGGCGGGGGCGGAAGTTTTCCAGAAGGGAAACGTGCTTACGCCCATGGCGACCTTGCAGATGACCGCTCCCGAAATTACCGCCTATATGCCCGAGAAGAAATTGCTTTTCGTGGTGGGCGGTGACAAGCTTGTGGAAATGGTGAGTTTTGCCGACGAGGCGAACCCCAAGGTGGAAAGCCGCCTACAGCTTGACGGTCCTGCTACCAGCGTCACCGTCTCTGGTGACCTGGTGGCCATCTCCATGACGGCGGAACCTGAGCATGGTCTCGGACAGGTTCAGCTTTTCCGCTATGCCGAGGGCCTGATTCCCGTGGCGTCGGCCCTGAGGCTCTGCAACCTGCCCGACATGCTGACTTTCACCCCCGACGGGAGCAAGATTTTCGTGGCCTGCGAAGGCTCGCCCAGCCAGGATTTCAACGAGGATCCCGAGGGCGGTGTGGCTATCCTTTCGGTAGAGAAGGGGAGTGGCCTGAACGATTACAAGTTGACGCCCAAGGTTCTGGATTTTAAGGGGCTGGATTCCCTCGCGCTTCGCAAGAAGGGTGTGCGCAGCCCCGGTGTGCAGGGTTTTGTGCGGTCGCTGGAACCCGAGTACATCACGGTTTCCAAGGATTCCAAGTGGGCCTGGGTCAGCCTGCAAGAGAACAACGCCATGGTGAAGGTGGACATTGCCGCTGAGAAGATTGCAGACGTCTTTCCGCTGGGCTACGTAGACCATTCCAAGCCGGGTTTCGGGCTAGACGTCAAGAAAGACGAGAAAGTTAAAATCAAGAATTATCCCATTCGCGGGCTCCGTCAGCCCGATGGCATTGCGTCTTTTGCCGTAGGCGGCAAGACCCTGGTGCTCACCGCCAACGAGGGCGCTTCCGTGAACGATTACAAGGCCTGGACCGACGAAGGGACGGTAACGGACCTGCTAGCCGACGAGCGCTTGGACCGTACCATGTTCAACGAAGATGTGGCGCCGCACCTCAAAAAGTTTACGGTGAGCTTGCTGGAACGTTGCGACCAGGGGCCCGACGAGGTTCCCGGTGGCAAGTGTCCCTACGTTTACGGCTTCGGGACCCGTTCCGTCAGTTTGTTCGATGGCGAGACCGGCAAGCTTCTGTGGGACAGCGGGGAAGAGCTGGAACGGGCCTTTGGTAAGCTTGCTCCCGATTATTTCAACTGGAATTCTAAGAAAGACAAGGTCAAGATGGACAGCCGAAGCCCCAAGAAGGGCTGCGAGCCCGAGAACGTGACAGTGGGCGAGGTGAACGGCAAGCGTTACGCCTTTGTGGGGCTGGAACGCTCCAGCGGTGTGGCGGTTTTTGACTTGACCGCCGTCGATGCGGGTGTGCGTTCTATCCCGAAGTTGGTGGATCTGTATTTCGACCCCAAGGACCGCGGCCCCGAAGGACTGCTGTTCATTCCGGCAGACGAGAGCCCCGTCTATGGTCAGGCCTTGCTGGTGGTTGGCTACGAATACAGCAAGACCCTGACGGTGTACACGGTTAAGTAATTCGGAATTCGGATTTCGGAATTAGGATTTTTATTCTAGATATTAATTCCAAATTCATAGTTCCGAATTCATAATTATTTTCTCCGGCCAGGGATGCTTGGGGTAGCGGCCACGCAGTTCCTTGCGCACCTCGGCGTAGGTATTCTGCCAAAACCCCGTCAGGTCCCAGGTTTTCTGTATGGTGCGAAAATTCGGTGCCAGGATGTCGTAGCGGACCTTCAGTTTGCCGTCGGCGATTCTGTGTTCGCCCCGCATCTGCATAAAGTCCTCGATGCGGGCTGAAATTTCCACCAGCACTCCCTCGGCGCTCTGCACGGCCTGTCCGCCCAGCGTCTCGTCGGTGGCCACCTCCTGGTAGCTGTAGCGGGCCCGCTTGCCGTTTGGCAGCACAAAGTGATCCGGGAAGGTCTTTCCGAGCCAGGCCAGCATGGACTTGCCGAAATATTCCTCCACGATGTTCCTGTAACGGTTCTCGTCGATGTCCTTCAGCAGAAATTTTCCGTCGGTGAACTCGTCGAAAATCAGCTCCATGTCCTCGTCGTTGAATTCCGGCAGGCCGTATTCGGGGTAGAGCTTTGCGGCCAGGTGCATTTTCACCAGCAGGGTCTGCACGGCCTCCGTGAGGTAGCGCCCGCTCCAGTTTTCCTTCTCGATTTTCTCTTTCCAGGCGGCCACGGTGAGCTTTTTCAGTTCGGCGAGAACCTTGGGCGAGGCCTCTTGCGTGAGGATTTCTTTCCGTGAAAGTTCCGTGGTTGACCCGTCGGCATTTTCGGTTTCGCAGATCTCTACGCCGATGAACCTTTCTTGCCCGCTGCGCCACAGAAGTTCGTATCGTGTCTTTGTATCGTTTGTGCCCAACAGTTCCTTGTCGATGGCGGCGTACAGGTTCACCTTGAGCTCAGACTTGTTGCCGCTCCCTGCGCGGAGCATGGAAAGGGCCAATATAGCGTAGGGCGGTTCGGCCACCTGCAGGCGGATGATGTTCTGGTTGGGCAACTTGTAGGCGTTGCCGTTTGGGGTGGCGAGCCTGTCGGGGAAAGCCTTGAGAAGACTTTGGGTGACGAGATGTTTGGGGCTTGTCGTCATTCCGGCCTCTGACTTATGCGTCATTCCGGCCTCCGAGCCGGAATCTAGATGGCGGGTCGTGGCCCGCCATGACGTTGATACGTCATCTTTGGCTATCTCGTCCCGATATTCCTTCAGTTGTCGGAGCGTGAAGCTCACTTCTCGCGGGGCAGTGACCGCCTTTGAAAGCGTGTCGGCGGCGAGAGTCATCACGTCGTAGGCCACCTTGGACTTTTGCAGGAATTCCGTGCCGGAGTGGATCCAGGCCAGGGCGGCTAGCAATAGGTCGGGAAGGTCCTCTGGCCCGCGGGCAGAAGCCAGCAGCAAGGCAAGCGGGATGCTGGATACCGGCGTGCGGATGGCCTTTAGCCCGAGAGGTGTAATGGCTCCGTCTTGGAGCATGCCGAAACTTTCGAGAAGCTTGGTGGCCACTTGCTCCTGCGCCTCTGGGATGGGGGTGGGGAGTTGCAACTGCGTCATTCCGGCCCCTGAGCCGGAAAAGTGTGCAAGGCGAGTGGTATCAAAACACGCTTGCGTGTTTTGATATCCGAGCCGCGGCCACGGATGTTGTAGACATCCATCTAGATGGCGGGTCGTGGCCCGCCATGACGTTGGCTGAAAGCTGCTCTCTAGCGCGGCTTTTTGCAGTAGCAGTTCCGAGGGCTCGATCTGCAATACTTCGGGCATGATTCCCTTGGGCATCCGCTTTTCGGATTCTTCGCTCCAGAGGCGTATGGCGCAGCCATTCTGGGTACGGCCGCTACGGCCGCTACGCTGGATGGCGTTCTGCATGGAGATGGGCATGGTGCGCAGCACGTTCACTTTCTCGCTGTCGTCGTAGAGGCTCACGCGCTCGATTCCGCTGTCGACGACGCCGGTGACGTTTGGAACCGTAATAGAGGTTTCGGCGATGTTCGTCGTAAATATGACCCGAGGCCTTTCTGTGACTTCGAAGATGCGATCCTGGGTTTCCCGGTCTTGACCACCATACAGTTCTAAAAATTCGGCGCAGTTGTTGCCTAAGGCTTCGGCGGCGGCGCTGTGGCAGCGGGCGATTTCGGCTTTGCCCGGCAAAAACACCAGCGTGGTTTGCCAGATGCCGTTGCGGTAGAGCGTCTTGAGCGCCCGCACCACTTCGGCGTCAAGGCCTACTCCCGAGACGAGGGAGGTGCCCGTGGCTGGCGTCTGGTTCAAGATTTGCACGGGGTACAGCGGGTGGCCCAAGCTTAGGCACTTGACGCCGAGAACCGCTTCCAGTTCGTCGCGGTTCAGCGCCGCCGACATGATTGTAAGTCGTACTCGTTCGGCGTTGGCCTTAAAATACGCAAACAGCAGGTCCATGTCGGCTTTGCGTTCGTGGTATTCGTCAAAGACCACCCAGTCGGCGTCCAGCTTGCCGTGCAAAAGTTCTTGCAAAAAGTTTCCGTAAGTCTGGAAAAGAATCCGGGTGTCTGCACTCTTGCAGCTTTCTTGCCTAAACTGATAACCGACGGTCTTGCCGCAGGGCTCGCCGTGGAGCTTCGCCGAAAACTGCGCCAGGGCGAGGGCGGCGATACGGCGGGGTTGCAGCACCACCACGCGGCCCTTGCAATGCTTGCTCAAAAAATAGGGTATGAATAATGACTTACCCGAACCCGTAGGAGCTTCAATCAGCAAGTTGCGCGACTCTTCAAGAGCCGCTTCTAGCTTGCTTTCTTCTTCTGCGAGTGCGAGGTCGTTATAGGTCATCAGCCGTGAGCCATAAGTGACTCGTCTTAACGAGTCATGTTGGCGAGAGTGAGACGAAACCAGAGAAGCATCTTTTTCATATACGGCGAACGGTCGTTATCAGTGAGCCATAAGTGACTCGTCTTAACGAGTCATGTTGGCGAGAGTGAGTCGAAACCAGAGAAGCATTTTTTTATTTACGGCGAACGGTCGTTATGGGGTTTTAGGGGTGCCCCCTAGGTGAAGGGGTAGCGAATGATTCGGCCAGATTCCGGCTCGGTGGCCGGAATGACGACGAATCAGAAGCGAGGGGGAGACTTCCCCCTTACCTCGGGTATTTTAACTTTTCGCCGGTGGCGTGGTCTATGTAGGGAGGCTTGCCTTCGCGGAATTTCTGGTTGATGACCAGGTTCTCGATACGGCGGCGGAGTCCCTGCTCGGTCTTGCAGAAGAAATAGACCACCTTGTTGGTGCCGGGCACCAGGAACATGGCCAGCTTGTACTTCTGACGCACGGCGCGGCGGAAGAACATCATGTCTTCTTTCCTGGGAATGATCAGGTTGCTGCCTTCCTTGGTTTCGCAAATCATGTCGGCGTCGGCCAGGAGCGCTTTGGACTTTTGCTTGAGGGCTGCAAAGTTGGGCTCGGTGTTCCTACGGATGGTCTCGAGGCTGAATGCTCCGCCACCTTCCTTAAGGGCCTTGCGGAGTCCGCGAAAAGCGAACACGGCAAGCACGATGACGACCAGTGCAACAATATAGGGCCAGTAGTTGGCAAGAAAATCTAACATAGAAACCTCGTAAGTCGGCGGTTTTGACGGCCACAATTATAGCAAATTATGGCAGTCTTGATAAACTAATTCATCTCCCGGGCGAGCTCAATCAAGGTCTGTACGCCAAAGCCAGTGGCGCCGTATTCGGTGTATTTCCATTTTTTGGAAACAAATGCGGTACCGGCGATGTCCCAGTGGGCCCAGGCGGTGTTCTCGGGAACGAACTCCTGTAAGAAGAGTGCGGCGGAGATGGCGCCTGCGTCGCTGCCTGTGTTCTTCAGGTCGGCGAAC
This sequence comes from uncultured Fibrobacter sp., assembly GCA_946186895.1. Lineage (GTDB taxonomy): Bacteria > Fibrobacterota > Fibrobacteria > Fibrobacterales > Fibrobacteraceae > Fibrobacter. The sequence continues at coordinate 25,956 of CAMHOW010000018.1, read as the reverse complement.
TTGTCTTTCAGGGCGTCGGCGTATTCTTCTTCGAGAGGCATGCTCCAGAATTTTTCGCAGCAGGCCTCGCCGCAGTTGATGACTTTCAGGGCCAGGTCGTCGTCGTTGCTGAAGAACCCTGTGACGGCGTAACCCAGGGCGCGGACCATGGCTCCGGTGAGGGTAGCCAGGTCGATAATGTGGGTGGCCCCGATGAGCCCGGCCTCGGCCAGTCCGTCGCTGAGCACCAGGCGGCCTTCGGCGTCGGTGTTGTCTACCATGACAGTCTTGCCATTCTTGGCCTTGAAGATATCGCCCGGCAGTACGGATTTGTTGCCGATGGCGTTTTCGGCAAGGCAGCAGATGGCGCTCACCTTGACGGGGAGCTTCAGGGTGGCAATGGCTTGGATTGCGGCGAGGGCGGTGGCGGCACCGCTCATGTCGCTGATCATCTCGGGCATGGACTTGGCGGGCTTGAGGCAGAGACCGCCCGTGTCGAAGGTGAGGCCCTTTCCGACAATGACCAGGTGGTCGCGGGAGGTGCGCTTGGTAGATTTGTTGTTCGCCAGTTTCGTGCCGTCGTAGCTGAGGGTGATCATGTGGGGCTCGTGGGAGCTGCCCTTGCCTACGGTTACGTGGCCCATGAAGCCTTCCTTTTCAAGCTGCTTCATGTTGCGGACTTTGATAGAGAGGCCCGGCGTGTACTTGGCGATGGTCTTGGCGTCTTCAACAAAGGCGGCGGGGTAGAGGTCCGAGGCACTGGTGTTGATCAGGTTCCTTGCCAGCGTGATGGCCTTTTGTTCTATTGCCACCTCTTCGGCAATCTTCTTGAAGGCTGCGGTGTGTTCACCTGCCACAATCTCAAAGGTCACCTGGAAATTCGGCTTCTGCTTGCTCTTGTAGGCGTCGAACTTGTAGTCGGCGTAGTGGAGCCCGTGAAGGATTGCCTTGAACTGCTCGTCGGCGGCGTCGGAGAGGAACAGACTAACGCAGGGCACCTGCTTTTTCATGGCCTTCTGGGCGAGGCGGTAGGCGGCCATGCGCAGGTGGTCCAGCGCCGAAATCCCGCGTTCCTTGGCCGCATCGACGAAGAAGGTGTTGCAACCGTCGATCTCCAGGAATTCCAGGTCTTCGAAGGGACCGTCCTTCATACCTTTCAGAACGGATTCCACTTGGGCGCTTGCGGTATCGGAGAGCACCTTGGAAAACTGGACGGACTGCTTGACGTAAAAGAGTGCGTAGGCCTTTTCGCCACGGGCCTTTGCGGATTCAGAAGAAATGATATTCAAGTTCATGCGTTAAATGTAGCTAATGGCCCCTTTTTTTGCTATAATATCTGCGTAGATTGGAGGATTTTATGAATCTCAAGATTACTGGTATTGTTTCTGTTCTAGCTCTTGCCGCTATGTCTTTCGCGGCTCCCGCAGCTGCTCCTGCCGCTGCTGCCGCTCCCGCTGCTCCTGCGGCTGCTACCGAGGCGGCCCCCGCCACCGAGGCGGCTCCTGCTCCTGAAGCTACTGCTCCTGCTGAGGCTGCCGCTGCTGCCGAAGCTGCTGCACCTGCTACGGAAGCTGCTGCCGAGGCCCCTGCCGCAGAGACTGCCGCTACCGCAGAACCTGCTACCGAAGCTGCTCCTGAACAGGCTGCCGAAGCTGCCCCTGCTGAAGCAGCCCCTGCCGAAACTGCTGCCGAAGAGGCCGGCGCTCCTATGGCTGTTCGTGGTGGCGAAACTCCTGCTCCGTCTGAGAACGCCCCTGCGGCTGCCGCCCCCGCTCCGACGCAGACTGTGGTTTACCGCACGGTCTATTCTGCCGAACCGGTGGAACTCAGCGGTACCCAGGTCCGTACGGTCTACGTGACCCAGACTTCGGCCCCCGATAGCATGAGCTTTGACGACCTGCGCGGCCTTGTTCCCATGAAGTGGAGCCTGGGCGTCCAGGGCTTTATCGGCTCTTACCACATGTATTCTTCTTACGACGATAATTACAACCTGCATGACTACGACGGTCTTACATGGCGCGCCGGTCTCGTAGGGATCATTCCCGTGACCCAGTACACCATCGGTGTCAAGGTGGCAGCCCTCTTCGAACAGAGCGAAGCCAAGGCCAGTGGTCACACTGCCAAGTATTCCCTGAAGGGCAAGTTCAAGCAGCGCAAGGTAGATGTGCCGGTGCTGTTCGCCTTCAAGGCTCCCCGTTCTGGCCTCATGTTCGAAATCGGTACCCAGGCTTCTATGGCTGTCAAGGATGAGTTCCGTGCCACCATCGATGGCAAGACCAGTCGGCTTGACATGATTGACAAGGATTACCGCAACACCATCGACTGGGATATCGTCTGCGGTTTCTCCATCATGGCGAACCGTTTCCTGGGCTTCGACTTCCGCTTCAACGTGGGTATCTCCAACCTCTACGATACCGACAACAGCGAATCTATGAAGCTCTTCGAAGTGGATGACCTTTCTTCTACCTCGTTCCTGCTGGGCGCTTCCTTCTACATCTTCTAGTCTAGATGCTTCTTTCCGTTGTTGCTGTCCTAGTGGGTCTTTCGTTCCTCGTTTGGAGCGCGGACAAGTTTGTAGATGGGGCCGTGGGCGTTGCCAAGTTTATGGGCATGTCCACCCTTCTCATTGGAATGGTGGTGGTGGGCTTCGGCACTTCCGCCCCCGAGATGGTGGTGTCCGCCCTTTCGGCGGCACAGCACAATCCTGAACTTGCCCTGGGAAACGCCTACGGGAGTAACATTGCAAACATCGCCCTGATTCTTGGCTTTACGGCGGTTGTTCGCCCGGTGGTAGTCAAGAACATCGCCCTCAAGCGTGATTTACCTGTCTTGATGGTGGTGACGGCATTCTCGATTTTCTTGGTTTCGAACCTGTCGGTTACCCGGATGGACGGCGTCATAATGCTTGCGGTGTTCGCCCTTGCCATGGGCATCAACGTGGTAAGCGAAATGCGCCAGAAGAAGTCTTTGGCTGCGGCTGTGGTTGAAGAAGAGACTGCTGCGCCGGTATCCCTCTGGAAATCCCTTTTCTGGCTCTTGTTTGGCCTTGCCATCTTGGTGGCAAGCTCCCGCCTGCTAGTCTGGGGTGCGGTAGAAATTGCCCGTACCTTGGGCGTGAGCGACTTGCTCATAGGCCTTACCATCGTGGCGGTAGGTACATCCCTTCCGGAACTTGCAAGCTCTATTGCTGCGGCCCGTAAGGGGGAGGATGACCTGGCTTTCGGAAACATCGTAGGTTCCAACTTGTTTAACACCTTGATGGTGGTGGGCATTGCTGCCGTAATCGACCCCATGGAAAAAGTCTCGTCCAGCATTCTCTATCGCGACATGCCCCTGATGTCGGTGCTTACGGTGCTGCTGTTTGTCTTTGGCTTACCTGTCCGCAAGGTAAATGGTGTCCGTAGAGGGCGCATCAACCGCATCGAGGGTGCGGTCTTTGTGGTGCTCTACATCTCGTATCTGGTGTACCTGGTTCTTGAAGCTACAGGCCGGCTATAAACTTTACCTGAGGGGTTAAACCGATGGGCAAGATTCTTCTTAAGTCTGTGTTGACGCAAAATGCAGGTGAAAAGCCTGTGCGCAAAGATGTTCTGATCGATGGGAACAGGTTCTCAAAAATTTCGGACCAGGTTTCGCTGGAAGAGGCTGGAAATGCCGAAGTAGTGGACTGCAAGAATTTTGCTCTGCTGCCCGCATTCTACAACGGTCACACCCATGCGGCTATGAGCCTTTTACGTGGTTATGCCGACGACATGGAGCTTTCCAAGTGGCTGAATCAGTATATCTGGCCTCTTGAGGCTAAGCTTACGGCCAAGGATATTGAAATCGGGAGCCGCCTGGCGGTGCTGGAGATGATCAAGTCTGGTACGGTATTCTTTGCCGACATGTACTGGCATCGCGAGCAGACCATGAAGGTGGTGGAGGAGATGGGAATCCGTGCCTCCATCGGCGTGACCATTGCCGACAACCTGATGACCGAAGAAGGCCTGAAGGCCAACTTTGAATTTTTGGAAAAACATACAGGAGAATCGGAGCGGGTAAAACTTGCTGTGATGCCCCATTCGGTGTATGCCGTAGGCGAGGCAAACCTTAAGCGTTGTATCGGGATTGCCGAAAATGAAAATTATCCGCTGCATATTCATTTGTCTGAAACGGCTTCGGAAGTCGAGAATTGTAAGGCCCAGTATGGTTGCTCTCCGGTAGAGTTGCTGGAACGCCTGGGTGGCTTAAGCGCTAGGACCCATGCCGCTCACTGTGTCCATTTCTCTGAAAAGGATATGGAAATTTTTGCAAAGTCCGGTGCTACGGCCATTCTTAACCCCTGCTCCAATTTCAAGCTTTCTAGCGGCTACCCGCTAATTGCCAAGATGATGGAAGCCGGTGTGAACCTGGCCATAGGTACTGATGGGGATTCCTCCAACAACAACCTGGACATGCACGAAGACATGAAGCTTGCGGCCTTGCTGGCAAAGGTCCAGGGTGGCGCTGAAAAGCTCCCTGCCGCCGAAGCTCTGAAGATGGCTACCGTCAACGTGGCTAAGATAAACGGGATTGATGCGGGAATCATTGCCGAAGGCAAGCTTGCCGATGGAATTTTGGTAAGGCTTGATAACGAACGTATGGTGCCCTGTCACGACCTAATAAGCAACTGGGTCTATTCCGCAGATTCACGGGTTATTGATTCCGTGCTTTGCGACGGCAAGTTTGTAATGCGCGGTGGCCACGTAGATGGCGAAGAGAATATCGTCCGCGAAGCTTTGGACTGCGCCCGGGATTTAGTCAGTCGTTAATTACTTAACTGCTGCTTTTGCAGAGTCTTTCACGTCTTTTGCTTTCTCAGCAGTGTCCGTTGCCTTGTCGGATACTTTTCCCGCAGCATCCTTTGCGGTGCCAGTTGTGTTTTCTACAGCCTTGACGGCAGCTTCCTTGGCTGCTTTCTTGGCATTGTCCACCGCCTTGGCGGCTTCTTTTTCTACAACTTCTTTGGAAGCCTCTACGGCAGATTCTACAGCGGAATCGGCCATTTCGGTGGCCTTCTTTTCGGCCATGTCGATGATGTCCACCTCTTCAGAGGAGATTCCCATGGTTTCTAGGCTCCACTTGTAGACACTATAGGAAAGGGCGTTGTTCCGGGCTTCTTTCAGGTCGCCGGAGGCGGGAATTAGGTGGATGACGGAGAGGAAGAGGAAGCAGATAATCAGGGCCTTCGCAACACCGAACAGGGCCCCGAGAATCCGGTTGACACCGCTTACTGCGGAATCCTTAACGGCGTTGTTGACGATATGGCCAATGAAAGAGAACAGCAGGAAGGGAACCAGGAACCCCACGCAGATGCAGATAATCTTTACAGTAAATCCGCTGATATCCAGGTTGCTTGCAACGAAATTCCCGATGATGTCTGTGGCAAAATAGGCGCCAATCAGGGCAGAAATCCAGGCGCAAAGTTTGAAGATGCTCTTGAGAAAACCGCGCCACAGCCCAAGTAGGGCGAACAACGCGATGACGACGCAACAGACAATATCAATCCACACCATTTATAAAACCCTAATCCCGATTCTTTTTAAACTATATGAAATGAGTGAAAATCCATAACGCTGTCACGACAACAGCTCCCAAAACTGTTCCCGCAACAAAGAACTTCTTCGACTTGTCTTTTACAATCTGCGGCTCAACCAGAGACTCCTTGCCATTGAGGGTGGCCAGCACCCATTCGGCAAGATACGGTTCCATGTGCCTGGGGTAGCCCTTCATGATTTTGGAAAGGTCGTCTGCCGCATCGGCGGCGGAAAGGTAACGCTTAGCGGGGTTCTTTGCCAAAAGCTTCAAGATGACCTTTATCAGTGCCTTGGGCGTACCTTTAGGGAATGCTTCCGCCTTGATGCGGAGCTTCTGGATACGCTTGAAGGTCTTGGAAAGGTTCTCTCCGCGGAAAACGTTTTCGCCCAGGAGCATCTCGGCGCCGATAATGCCCATGCTGAACAGGTCCGAAAGGGGAGAGGCCTCTTCGTTCAGAGTCTGTTCCGGGCTCATGTAGGCGCCGGTACCGATCTGGGAGCCCGCTACGGTTAGTGTCAGGTCGTCTTCATTTTCTTTTTCGGCGTGGGCCACCCCGAAATCCAGCAGGCGGATACGTCCGTCTTTGTCGATCATCAGGTTGGCAGGTTTAAGGTCCCTGTGGACAATGCCGTAACGGTGCACCTCGCTTAGGGCGGTGAGAATCTCATACAAGATGGAAAGCACCACCCAGAGAGGGGGCTGCTTGCAACAGTCCAGAAGTTCCCGCAGGCTCTTGCCCTCAACAAATTCCATGGAAAGGGAAAGCTGGCCGTCGCTCTCTTTCCAGAGGGCGTAGGGCTGGATGATGGCCGGGTGGTTCAGGTGGGCGAGGATCTTGGCTTCCCGCTCGAAACGCAAAATGAAGTCGTCCTGGTTCAAAAGGACCTGGCGCATCTGCTTGACCACCACCATGCGGTCCAGCGAAGGGTCGTGGCAGAGCCAGACGTTTCCCATGGCGCCGTGGCCCAACATCTGGGTGGGCTGGTAGCCACCGATTTTCTTGGGGAGTTTGGTCTTTGCTTCTGCCATGCCTACAATATAGAATTGTGCCTACTTCTTGTCGCTCAGATAGATGCTCTGGTGCTTGGTTTTGGGGTTCGGGTTCGGGTAGTCCAGAATGTAGTGGAGTCCGCGGGATTCGTGCCTGCGGAGTGCAGCGATGAGGATCATCTTGGAGACCTGCAGGGCGTTCTGGAATTCCAGGAAATGGATGTTTTCTGTTTCCTTGTTCTTGATGGCTGCCTTCAGGTCGGCCTCAAGACCTTCAATCACTTTAAGCCCTTGGTTCAGGCCGGCCACAGTGCGCACAATACCGCAGTGGGTCCACATCATGTCTTGCAGAATCTTGCGGCGTTTTTTCCAGAAGGGCGCCTTGGCAAAGCTGATGAACTGCTTTTTGCCCTTGGGCGGAACGGTGAACTTGCCCTTCAAAAGACCACTCTTCTGGATGTCATCGACGGCACGGAGCGCAAAGACCACGCTTTCCAGCAGGGAGTTGGAGGCGAGTCGGTTTGCCCCGTGGACGCCCGTGGCAGCGACTTCGCCGCAGGCGTACAGGCCCTTGATTTCGGTACGGGACCAGGTGTCGACCAGTACGCCTCCGCACATGTAATGTGCTGCGGGCACCACGGGGATCCATTCCTTCGTGATGTCGATGCCGGCTTCTAGGCACTTGGCGTAGATGTTAGGGAAATGGCTCTTGATGTCTTTGGGCGTGCGGCCGCTAAGGTCGATGTACATGTGGGGTTTGCCCAGGCGTTGCATCTCGCTGTGGATGGCTCGGGCCACGATGTCGCGGGGGGCCAGCGAATGGAGCGGGTGCACCTGGTTCATGAATTCTTCGCCCTTGTCGTTCTTGAGGATTCCACCAAAGCCGCGAACCGCTTCCGAAATCAGGAAGGGCTTCTTGAGGCTCGGGGCGTAAAGACTTGTGGGGTGGAACTGCATGAACTCGATGTCTTGTAGGGCGGCTCCTGCACGGGCTGCAATGGCCATGCCATCGCCGCAGCTATCTGGCGGGCAGACGGTGTACTGCCAAATGCGTCCGGCGCCACCCGTAGAAAGGATGGTGGCCTTGGCGTAAATCTTCTCGACTTCACCGGTCTTCTGGTGGATGATTTCAGCGCCGATGCACTGCTTGGCCTTGCCGTTGCCCTTGCAGATCAGGTCCTTGATGTAGCAGTTTTCCAGGTAGTCGATGTTCTTTTGCTTGTGGAGCTCGGCCAACAGGGCGCGCATGATTTCTTTGCCGGTAAGGTCTGCGGCATGTAGTATGCGGTGGTGGCTGTGGCCTCCTTCCAGGTGCAGGTCAAATTGTGTCTTGTCTGTGGGGTCGGGTGTAAAGAGAACGCCCCATTTTACCAACTGCCTAATGGTGTCTGGGCCGCTCTTGGTCAAGATGTTCACGGGTTCCTTTTTGCAAAGTCCCGCGCCCGCCTCCAAGGTGTCTGCGATATGGAATTCGAACTTGTCTGTCTTTTCGGTAACGGTGGCAATGCCTCCCTGGGCATAGTTAGAAGATCCGTCGGGCTTTGCGCCTTTGGTGAGAATGACTACCGAGAGACCTTTTTCGGCTGCATGCAGGGCGGCGGAAAGGCCGGAAATACCTGCTCCAAGCACTAGAATGTCGTACATCTGAACTCCATATGGAAAAATCCCGGGCTATTGCGGGGACGACCAATAGATAGAAAATTTAGGGCTATACGGCTATATTTATAAAGTTTTTAACAGAAACCCGTGTTTTTTTACTAACTTTGACCACGTTCTTTTTTATGGAGTTATCTCTATGTTAACGTGGATTAATGAAAAGGCCAAGTGGGTCATCGTCATTTTTGCAGCCGGTATTGTCGTGGGCCTTTTGGCCATGGACCGTGTGCCCAACACGAACCAGAGCTATCCGGTGGCTATTGTGAACGACCACAAGGTCTCTTACGGCGAGTTTGACACGCGCATCAAGAAGATTGTCCAGAACCAGTACCAGGGTCAGCACCTGGAAGACGAGCAGTATGCTCAGCTCCGTTCCGAGGTGTTCCGCTCCTTCGTGCGCCAGGTCATGATGGAAGGTATCTATGAGGATGCCGAACTCAAGGCTTCTGTTGCCGAACTCAAGAGCGAGTTCAAGCGCAATCCCGATGTTGTACGTGGCCGTCTGGTACAAGAGGCCCAGAGCCGTCTGTACGCCATCCAGCAGCAGGCTACGTCTCAGGAAGACCTAATGCAGCGTTCTCAGGCCTACATCGCCTCTCTCCCCAAGTTCCTGGTGGACACCAACTTCAACAAGGCCGAATTCGACGCCTGGCTCGAGACTCCCCAGGCTTTCCAGTGGGGCGTGATGCTCCAGTTCGAAGAAGACCTGAAGAATGCTACCATTCCTTCCCGTCAACTGCAGGTGCTGGTCGGGGCTTCTGTGCACCCCACCTCTCTTGAATCTAAGTGGAATGTGGACCGCCGCATGACTGACTTTGACATGGATGTGGCTTATGTCAACTCTAGCGACTTTGCCGTTGAAGAGGCTGCCGTGGATAGCGCCATGGTCAAGGGTTACTTCAACGCTCATGTGGACAGCTTCTTTGTGGAAAAGGACGAGGTCCTCTTTGACTACGTGAAGCTCCCTGTGGCCGCTACTGACGCCGATGACGAACGCATCCGCGAATATGCCATGACGCTTTACTACCAGCTGTCCGATACTTCTTCTACTGCCAACTTCGAAGACATGGCCCGCATTTCTTCTGAAGATCCGGGTAGCGCCGAAAACGGTGGCATGCTTAATCAAGAAGCTGGTCACGGCATGTTCGTCGAAGAATTTGAGAAGGCCGCCCTGGCCCTGGATTCCGGTGCCATCTCTGAACCGGTCAAGACCCGCTTCGGCTACCACATCATCAAGAGCTACGGCAAGTCTACCGATTCTACCGGTGCCGTTTCTGCCAAGGTTGGTCATATCCTCCTGGTGGTGAACGCTTCTTCTGAAACCGTGGACAGCCTCGAAAACGTTCTTTCTGGAATCAAGACCGACATGGCCGCCGGCAAGTCTTTCGAAGAAGCCGCCCAGGCTCGTAACCTGCCGGTGGAACGTTCCGAATGGGTTGGCCCCGGCGACAACATCGCCGCTCTTGGCTACCTGAAGGGACTCACTTCTTTTGCCTGGCCCAACGAAAACCTTTCCGAAGACGTGGGCAATGTTTCTCCGGTTCTCAAGAACAACCAGTGGGTCGTGGTCGCCACCAAGGCTAAGGAACTCAAGGCCGGCGAACGTGACGTGAGCGTCTACTACGACACCATCAAGAAGAACCTGCTCAAGAAGAAGAACTCCGCCGCCGCTGCTGCTTACCTGACCTCTATGGCCGACAAGGTGAAGGCTTGGGCTCCGGCTGATTCTGCCGATTCTACTGCCGCTGCCGCTCCTGCCGAAATCGAGAAGGTGAAGGTTGAATCCAAGAGCGCTTCTGTGGAAGGTTTCATTCCTGGCTTCGGCTATGCCAACCCGAATGTGGCCAAGGTTCTCCGCAACCAGAAGGAAGGCGAATGGGGCCCTGTGGTGGAAACCGACAATGGTGCCGTGATGATCAAGGTCAAGTCCAAGAAGGCTGTTGATCAGGCTGCCCTCGAGACCGCCATCAAGGATGACAAGGACAACGCCCTCCGCTTCACGACGGCTACAGCGTTCAGCCAGTATGTGTCTGACATCGAAAAGGCCACTCCGGTTGTGAACAACCTGGATCTGTTCTACAAGGACTAAGCGTTTAATCTTTGAAAGGAATTTACCACCTGCTTTCGCAGGTGGTATTTTTTTTGAGGTCGTATAAGCACCGCCAGGTGCCCACGAAAATAATTCGCTCTGCCAAAATCTTGTGACTTGCGTAAAGCGAATTATTAAGTGTAGGGAGGGTTTTAGGGAGGGGGGAGGATGGTGCCGCAGGCACCCACGCAAATAATCCGCCTAGCCATAGAATCGATTAACGTATAGTGGATTATTAAGTGTAAGGTAGGTCTTAGGGAGGGCGGAAGCCTTCCCTAATTGTATAAACTCCTCCCTAGTCGTTTAAGGTATAAAAAAACAGCACATCAAAAGATGTGCCGTTTTTTTATACCCCCAAGCGGACTCGAACCGCTGTTGCGGGAATGAGAATCCCGAGTCCTGGGCCACTAGACGATGGGGGCGAGCGAACCAAATATATAAAAATCCGCCCAGATTTAAAGGCTCTGGACGGAATCTTTTTGAAAAATTTGGACTAGACCATGGCGGCGCTGAAGTCTGCCTTGGTGCACAGGGTTTCCTTGCCTTCGGCGTCAACAGTGTAGAGCTCGCCGCTGTACTTGAAGATGCCGTGGCGTGCCATGACAAGCTTTGCTTTCAGAACAATTTCTGCAGGGGGAATTACCGGTGCGCGGAAGCGGCAGTTCTCCACGCCCATAAAGGCAGGGCGCTTGCCCGTGGTTTCCGCTTCGCGGCCAATCATGGTCAGAAGCGTTGCTGCCTGGGCCATGGATTCAATCTGGATGACGCCGGGGAGCACGGGGTTTCCGGGGAAGTGTCCTTTCAGGAATCCTTCTTCGCCGGTCAGGTGCCACTTGCCTACGATTTCCATGTTCTCGGCATCGAGGCTGAGGATCTCGTCTACAAAGGCAAAGGGTGCCTTCTGCGGCAAGATGCTATGGACGGTGTCGGCCTCGTAGAGGATTCCTTCTTTGTTGGACTTGGGTAACGATTCTAGTAGGGACATTTTTTCTCCGTATACGTCATTCCGGGCTTGACCCGGAATCTGGTTTGTTTAAAGCTTAAGTGTTGAAAGACGGGTGTGTTCGACTTGATCAAACTCCTCCTGGATCTCCTTGCTGGGGGCTTTGGTGCAGAGGCTCACGATCACGATGGTCGCGAAACTGAGCACGAAGCCGGGCACCAGTTCGTAAATCTGGAAAATTTCGGCAGGGAAGCTGGAAAGGTAGAACTTCCACACGAAGGTGGTGATACCGCCCACCAGCATGCCAGCAATGGCGGCGGGGAGGGTGGTACGTTTCCAGAAGAGGGCAAGGAGCATAATCGGGCCGAAGGTAGCACCGAAACCGCCCCAGGCGAAGCTCACCAGGCTCATGACCACGTCCAGGAAGCTCTTGCCGTGCTTCACCCCGTCGGCGCTGGGTGCGCCCTGCATGGCCACGATGACGGCGATAACGGTGATAAGCACCACCACGCCACGGCTGACCCACATGACTTCTTTGTTAGAAGCGTTCTTGCGGAACAGGTGCTTGTAAAGGTCGTTACTGAAAGCGGATGCCGACACCAGCAGCTGGGAGTCGGCGGTACTCATGATGGCGGCAAGGATGGCGGCCATCAAGATGGCGGCAATGGCCGGGTGGCAGAGAACCTGGCAGAGGATCATGAAGATGCGTTCGGGGTCGTCCACCTTGATGCCGTGGGCTTCTACATAGTAGCGGCCAAGAAGGGCAATCATGATGACGGCGCCCAGGCAGATGGTGACCCAGGTCATGGCAATACGGCGGGAATGCTTGATTTCTTCGGCTTCCTTGATAGACATGAAACGAACCAGAATGTGGGGCATGCCAAAGTAGCCGAGGCCCCAGGCCAGGCTAGAAATCAGGGCAATAAGGCCGATGGACTTGCCGGTGGTGGCGTTGGTGAATAGGCTCATCAGGTAGGGGTTCTGGGCGTTCACCGCGTCCATGGTAGAGGCAAATCCGCCAGAGCCGCTCATGATAATCAGGGGAATGGCGACCACGGCCACAAGCATCATCATGGCCTGGATAAAGTCAGTCCAGCACACGGCAAAGAAGCCACCCATGAAGGTGTAGCTCACCACCACCACGGCTCCAAGGATCAGACCCGTGGTGTAGTTCATACCGAAGATGGTGCCGAACAGTTTTGCGCTAGCCACAAAGCCAGACACCGTATAGAACAAGAAGAAGGCAAGGATAAAGATAGAGGCAATCACGCGGATGATGCCCTTGTTGTCGCGGAAGCGGTTAGAGAAAAAGTCGGGGAGGGTGATGGAATCGCCGCAGAAGTGGCTGTACTTGCGGAGGCGCTTGCCTACGATTTTCCAGTTGAAATAAGTGCCGATGACAAGGCCGATACCGATCCAGGCTTCGGAGAACCCGCTCACGAACACGGCTCCGGGGAGCCCCATCAGGAGCCAGCCGCTCATGTCGGAGGCCTGGGCGGACATGGCTACCACCCACTTGTTCATTCCACGGTTGCCCAGGTAGTAGGCGTTCAGGCTGTTGGCCTTCTTGGAAAAGTAGAATCCGATGCCGAGCATCATCAACAGGTACAGGATAAAAACGGTAATGACCATTTGAAGTCGTACTCCTTTTGTTTTTTTCAAAGTTACAAATTTTCAGGGGATTCTTTATTTATATTCTGGTCAAATTGGAAAAATGCCGATGAAATATGGTGAAATCGTCCAGGGCGAGTTCTTGGAGCGGCCGAACCGCTTTATCGCCCACGTGAAAATAGACGGCAAAAAGACGGTGGTCCACGTGAAGAACACGGGCCGCTGTCGTGAACTGTTGCAACCCGGCGTAAAGGTGTTTTTGGAAAAGTCCCAAAACCCGGAACGCAAGACCCCTTACGACTTGGTGACGGTGGAGAAGGTTACTCCCCGCGGCAAAATTTTGGTGAACATGGACAGCCAAGCCCCCAACAAGGTGGCTGCCGAATGGATTCGCGAAAACCGGGAGCGCTTTCCCGAAATCACCTTCTTGAAACCGGAATACACCTTCGGAAATTCCCGCTTTGACTTTTACATCGAGTATAAGGGTGCGGGCAAGACCAAGGCCCAGAAGGCGCGGCTGCACAAGATGTTCCTAGAAGTGAAGGGTGTGACCCTAGAATACGACGGTTCCGCTTCTTTTCCGGATGCTCCCACAGAGCGAGGTGTCAAGCACCTGCGAGAACTTGCGCATATCCTGGATACAGGAACTTCTGCAGACGACGGGACGCCTTATGAATGCGGCGTGCTGTTTCTTGTCCAGATGAAGGGCTGCCACCGTTTCGGCCCCGATGAACAGATACATCCGGAATTTGCGGGAGCCCTGCGGGACGCCCGAGACGCAGGTGTAGAAATCTTCGTGGTGGACTGCAAGGTGACTCCTAAGACGGTCACCGCCGACAAGCCTGTCAAGCTTATACTTTAAAGAAATCTGTTGTACCGTTCGTCATGGCGGACCTGATCACAATAGCCACTTGCGGCTTGCCGCTTAGTGGATATGATCCTCGGCAACGGGGACGCCATCTAGGTTCCGGCTCGTGGGCCGGAATGACGCAGACTTGTACGTCATGGCGGCCTTGAGCCGCCATCTAGAAGATCATTCCAGCGTAAACCCGCGCCTGAAATTCTCAATAAGGCAGCAACTGATGCTCACGTCGGTCTCGTACTCGGGAATGTCTTCTCGGCGGACCCACGTGGCTTCGGAAAGCTCTGCCTCTTGCATGTGGATGGTGTCGTCGCCGTCCAGCTCTGCGGTGAACCCTGCGATGAGCGAGTCGCTGAACGGCCAGGGCTGCGAACCGAAATAGCGCACGTTCTTGACCTTCACGCCAGCTTCTTCTTGTACCTCGCGGTGCACCGCCTGCTCTAAGCTTTCACCGACTTCTACGAATCCTGAAATTAAAAAGAGCCTTGGGTTGGGATTGTCGATGTTATGGGCCATTAAAAGCTTGTCGCCGTTACGGACAGCTACGATAACCACCGGCGAGATTCTCGGGTAGACCACGTTTCCGCATTTGGGGCATACGATGGAACGTTCCTTGTCTCCGCGGATGGTGACGTTTCCGCATACGCCGCAAAACTTGTTTTGGGATTCCCAGTGGGCGATATGGGCGGCGGTGGCGCCTCCTAGGCGTTCTACGGGGTCCATGGAGCGGAAGGTACGATTGCCCATGTACTCGTAACCGGCGTGGGCTGTGGCGCCGGATGTTTTTGCTGCGGAGGAATCGTCCAGAAAGAAGGCGGTGTCGTCAATGCTGAAAAGGTAATGACCTTCAAAATTTCCGAGGCTCTTGCCTTCAAGTTCTAGTAGTTCGCCTACGCGGGGAATGTTGTAGGTGGCGACTTTCGTTCCTGTAGCGACCTCGTTCTTTTCCGTGGTGGTATTGGTCTTCAGCAGAGTCTTACCGCCTGCATAGCGGATAAGGTAGTCCGTCGGTTTGGGGTCGCAAATCTTGAATTCATTGAACAGCTTATGGGGGAGAATATCGTGAATCATTCAATTGTCTCTTTTTGCGAGAACAATATAGTCAAAAAAAGAAACCCGCATTGGTGCTGCGGGTTTGTAGAATTAATTGCATTCGTCACTGATGCTCGATACGGCCCAGTTCACGGTGAGCATGCCGCAATCTGCGGAATTGACCAGGTTGGTGTAGCTTAGGTTGCGTTCTGCCACGGCTGAAACCTGGACGGCCCAGATACCGTTGTTCCCACTACAGAGGTTGAGGTTGTTCCTGTTTGTTGCCTTCCAGCCTATAACGGTCAGTTTCTCGCCTGTGAAGGGGGTGTCTTCCTCTAGGCAACCGCTGTATTGGAACTCCTTGGACACTCCGTTGGTACCCGGAGCATTGTATCCGATGTTTTTCCAGCTTCCGATGATGGTCTTTTCGCTCTGGTAGGCTTCTTGAAGGTGTACGTATGTACCAGCCGCTGTGGGGACCTCGCTGGCCTTTGCCTTGGCGATCATTCCGAAAAGCTTTGGCACGCCAACGGCCGCCAACACGCCCATGATGACGATGACCACCATTATTTCGATGAGGGTGAAGCCTTTTTTCATGAGATTCCTTTGGAAGATGCCTTTTCTGAATATACTTTATTTGTAACGATTTGTGGCTGGTTTTTAAGCGAAAAGTGAAAAAAATACCACGAAAATCTTACGTTTTGGAGCAAAATGTCCGTTTTTAAGCAAATTTCGCGTTTTTTGAGAACCTTACATCAATCCTGACTTCTGCATTTCTTAAATTTGGGCTAAAGTTTTCCATGCCCTGAAAAGCTCTTGTGCAGGGGCCGCAAAAGGCGGTAATTGTACGAGGAGAGAACCCCGTGAAAGCCGGGGGCGGTCGCGCCGCTGTAAGGGGGGACAAAACCGGCATAAACCAATGCTTGCGAAAGCGGGTGTGAAGGAGCCGGGAGTAGGTGGATCCCTGAGCCAGAAGAACTGTGGAAGACAACTGAACCGAGGAACGATGCGAACGACGTCCTACTCAAGAACCGCTCTGATGGCGGTTGTTTTGTGCTTTGCTGCTTGGGGTGTACCCTGGGCGGCCACTCAGGATTTGGGCGTTTCTGAAATTTCAGGCGCAGATTATGTTCCTACAAGAGACGCAAACTATACAGAAATACAGTCTTCTGCCTGGGAGGGCAAGTCCCTGACTGCGGCGGACCTCCTTTCTGCACTTCCTGGAATTCAGGCTTATAAGCAAGGCGGGCTAGGCAGTTTCCAGACGGTTTCTATTCGCGGAATTGCGGCTCGGAACATTTTAATTTGCATAGACGGTGTGCCGTTGAACGATGCCAGCGGTGGTGCGGTGAACTTGGGCTCCATCGACCTGAACCAGATGGAAAAAGTGGAAGTCTATAAGGGAAACGTTCCTGCAAAGTTCGGCGTGTCAGGTATAGGCGGGGCGGTCAATTTTGTCACCAAGAATGCTGTAAAAAAAGGTGGCCGTGTGTTGGCTGCTTACGGCAATCATAATACCTGGGAGGGCTCGTTCCAGGTGGCAACTCCTGTCACCGATAGCATCATGTTTGCATCGTCTTTTGCCACCCGACATAGCGACAACGACTACGAATGTACCAACCGGAATGGTACCCAGTACAACGACGAAGACGATTTTACGGCGACTCGTGAAAATGCTCAGTATACCGATGTCTCAGGTAATGTTCAGTTCCGTATGCTTCACGGAAACGGGTATTTTTCTACACTGGCTGTGACAGCCTCCCGTGCCGAAAGTGGTAATCCTGGCAAGGAACAGAACCAGACCAAGGTGGCAAAGTTTGTAGGGGAGTCTGCGCTGATTCGCTATGGGCTAGAATCTGTGGGCTATTTCGATGAAAAACTGTTCTTATACGGTGCCCTTTCTGCTCGGTTCGACAAGAATATGTCCAGTTCCTATTACCCTCTGGATCACATAGGCTTTGGAAACAATGTTTTTATGGATTACGGGACTGCTACTTATAAGCTAGTTCCTGAATTGTGGATGGAGTTTACTCCTTTGAATCGTTTGACCGGAAATACTCGGATTGCATACGAATGGGAACGTGCTGAAGCCCGCGGGAATTCTAAGGATTGGGCGCTGGATCGCAAGACTTTTGTTGGCTCAGGTGACCTGTATTACCAGCTTTTTAAGTACGCTGGTCTTGGCGGTGAAGGTTCTACGCAAGTGTTGAAGGATCGCCTGCATAAAGGAACTTTCATATTGCCCACGGGAAATCGGACCCTTGAAAGGGCTGCAGATCGGGACGCCACATTTGCAGGGCGTCTTTACTCAAAGTTTGGAGCTGCTACATCGCCTGTGACCGGAGAAGTGTCGATTGGGCGTTTTTATCAGCAGCCTGCCTTGATGGAACTGTATGGAACTTTCCCCGGCGCTGTTTCTAACCCGAATTTGAAACGAGAAAAGGCTACCAAGTTCGAGGCAACGGGTATGTATAAGTTTCCTGGAAATCATACCTCGTTTCAGGCTACCTATTTTGAATCTCATGTTGAAGATGGCATATATTGGCTGATGTCGGTAGAATTGTTGCGGCCGGAAAATGTGGCCCGCTCCCTTGTTCGTGGCGTAGAAATGGAACTGAATAGTAGTCCTACAAAATTCTTAGATGTGGTGCTCCGGGCCACATTGCAAAAGACTAAGGATCGTTCCCATTCAAATGCCTATAATGGTAATAAGCTCCCTGGCGAACCGGACCGTAGCTATTATGCCGAAGCGACCCTTCATTTGCCATTCCGTTTCGACTTTGTTTGGGCTTCGGACTGGAGAAGCGTTATGTATAGCGACCGAGCCAACAGAACGGAACAGCCGGCCGTGGCGACCCACCGTGCCTCCCTTTCGTACAATCCATTTGAAAATACCCGTTTGACTTTTAGCGTGAATAACATTACCGACGAAAAATACCGAAATTTTTATACGCCTTTTCCCATGCCGGGGAGGGAATACAAGTTCACAATCATACAGGGGTTCTAGCCCCCTCGCTATACGGAGTGCATAGAATTATGGCGAAGTATAGTGTAAAGCCAGAAAAGGACAAAACATGAAAAAAATGAATAAATTCATTGTTGGCCTAGCCGGTGCTGGCCTTGCCTTCGGTCTCACTGCTTGCGGTGACGATTCCAGTTCTTCTAGCGTTGCCGCTCCTACTGTTGGCGACACAGAACTTGCCGGTGTCGTTTTTGACGGCGGCGACTATCAGGTTCCGGAGGGAGAACTCCGTTGGATTGATATCAACGGAAAGATTTCTGAAAAAAGCCTTTCGTTCTATCAGGATTCGAGAGTCGCAATCAATGACAACTACGTATTCGTTATGGAAGGCCTGGGCACGGACAATGTTTCCATGGTCAAGCCCGAACTGATTGAAGAAGGCGCTAAGACGGCTGTTGTCTGGCAGGTTAAATTCGAAAATTCCAACCCGGTGGACATGGCTTTCGATGGCGAAGAAGCCTGGGTGGCTCTCCAGAATGCCGACTCCCTTGTGAAAATTTCTACCAAGGACGGCAAGGTCGTAAAGTCCATCAAGACAGGCGAATTTGCCACAGGAGAAGAGGTTTCTCCGTATGTGACCGATGTGGAATTCGACGACGGCACGCTTTATGTGCTGATGCAGCGTTATTCTTCGGATGAAAACTTCGTTTTCACTTACCCGAAGGGCCTTGTGGCTATTTACGACGGTTCTACCGGCAAGCTGCAGGACACGATTCAGCTTGTGACGAAAAATCCCACAAAGTTAACCCTCTACAAAGGCAACCTTTATGTGGCCTCTCTGGGTGAATACGATGGCAAGGCTGATGACAACCGCGGAATTGAAAAGGTTGATCTCGATGCCAAGAAATCAAGTCTTGTAATTTCTGGTAAAAAGCTGGGTGCCGGTATCTACGGGTTTACTGCAGAAGATGGAATTGCCTTTGCAGCCCTCTATAAGGAGTGGGGCAGCACGCCGGTTGTAAAGATCGACCTTGAAAAGGGTTCTTTCGAAGAAGTGAAGGGCATTGCCGATGCCCAGGCCACCCTTGCCTACAAGGACGGCGCTCTCTATGTGGGCGACCATACCATGGGCAAGGAAAAGATCTATGTCTACAAGGACGGAAAGCTGACCGGCTTTGAACAGCCCAAGGGCGCCCAGGCTCCCTACAGCATTGCCCTGTTCTAATTGACCTAGGCCATTTTGGCTTGGTTCAAGCTTTCGTAAGCCTTGCGGGTAAGTCCCGCAGGGCTTTTTCTATATTTGGGCTGTTTATGGAAGACCTTAAGAAATACTTGGATTTGGCAGAACGCCTGGGCCGTGAGGCGGGCGAGTTATGCCTGCGTTTGCAGGGCGAACTGGGCGACGTAAAGTACAAGTCCACGAAGGACGTGGTGACCGTTGCCGATGTAGGCAGCGAAAAACTCATTGTAGAAGGAATCCGCAAGGCGTTCCCGAGCCATTCTATCCGAACCGAAGAAATGGGCGTGGTAGAAGGCTCCGACCCGGATTTCCGCTGGATTATCGACCCTGTAGATGGTACGGTGAACTTTAGCCGTGGCATTCCCCTGTGGGGAATTTCCATTGCCTTGCATTATAAGGGTAAGCCTCTTGTGGCCGTTATCAACTTGCCGAAACTGGGGGAGTTCTTTACGGCAACCCTTGGGGGCGGCACCTTCATGAACGGCAAGCGTGTCTATGTCAGCAAGGAGTCCAATCCGCTCCATGCCATCGTGACCAACGGGGATTTCAATGTGGGTGTGGCGCAGGAGATAAATGCCCGTAACTCCAGGAACTTTGCTCGTGAGGCGGAAGCTTTCGAACGCGTCAAGTGCCTGGGCTCTGCTGTGGTGGAATCTTGCTTTGTGGCCTGCGGGCGCATTGACGGGTTCGTAATGACCATGAGTTACCCTTGGGATATTGCCGCCGGGGCCCTGATGGTCTCAGAAGCGGGTGGCATGGCCACTCATATTGACGGCTCTCCCATGCAGTTTGTAGATTCCGAACAGGTGCTTTTCAGCAACGGACTGATTCACGAGACCCTTGTAAAGACGGTTTCTTAGCGTATTGTGGTTTTGTATTATGAAAATCCTCTTTACCGATTTGGATGGAACCCTTCTGGATGACAACAAGGACATTTCCGCAGAGGATATGTCCGCTATCCGCAAGATGATTGCTGCGGGGCACAAGTTTGTCATGACCACGGGGCGGCCGTTGACCAGTGTCAAGAAGCTGGCGAGTCGGTATGGATTTCTGGAAGCGGGATTTTACCTGGTGAGTTTCAATGGCGGGCTCATTTACGATTGTGAATCGCAGGAGGCCATTCTTACCCGCTACATTCCCGTCGAAGAGGTCAAGGCCATCATGGATGCCGCCCATGCCTGCGGGATGCATGCCCATACCTATTCGGGCGACCTGGTGGTTTCGGAATACGAGACGGAACAGCTCAAGACCTACTGCCGCCTGATGCAGATGGATTACGTGGTGGTGAAGGATATCCGCGAATATTATGGCCAGTTTATCAATGTAGTGGTGAAGCCCCCTATCAAGGTGAACGTCATTACGCCTTTTGATCATTCTAGCCTGGAAAGTTTCCGTGCCGAGATGCGTAAGATCACGGCGGGCAAGCTTTTCGATGTGTTCAGCAAGCCCGAAATGTTGGAATTTTCACACATGAAGAGCAACAAGGGTGATGCGGTGCGCTTCATGGCCGATTTTTACAAGGTTCCGATGGCCGATACCATTGCCGTGGGCGACGAAGAGAATGACTGCCCCATGATCGAGGCGGCAGGCGTTGGCGTTGCCATGGCGAATGCATCGCCGGTGGTAAGGAATGTCGCCGATTACGTGACGGAACGGGACAATAACCACAGCGGAATTGCAGAAGTCATTGAAAAGTTCGTATTTAATGGGAAGTAATATGGAAAAAGAAACTTACCGCGAAGTGATGCCCGGGGAACTCCCTTGCGAAAAGCCGGATTGCGACGGCGTGATGGTGGTTGACCCCGACAACAGCTACAAGCTGACCTGCGAGAAATGCGGATATATTAAGGAATAGACTGTACACGGTGTCGCCTAACCTGAATATCACCTACCCAGAGCTTCCAGTTGTCGAACATCGGGAAGAGTTTTTCGACATGCTCGAGAAACACCAGGTGGTGATTGTCAAGGCGGACACGGGTTCTGGCAAGTCCACGCAGTTACCGAAATTTTTGCTGGAATGGTTTGCGGGCAAGACCGCAGGTGAGCAAGATCCCCGCCTTCGCGGGGATGACGAAGAAAGCTTTAAGATCGGTGTGACGGAGCCTCGTCGGCTTGCAGCCATTTCCATCGCGGACCGCCTGCGTGAGGAACTGAAAGACGAAACTCTGGTTTCCACGAAGATCCGCTTCTGGGAACAGGGCCAGAGCGATGCCCCCATCAAGGTGATGACAGACGGCATCTTGCTGCAGGAATTCCGCCGGGACAGGCTCTTTAGGCAGTATTCGGCCATCGTGATTGACGAGGCCCATGAACGTTCGCTGAACATCGACATTCTGCTGGGCATTTTCAAGACGGTTTTGCAGGACCGCCCGGAATTCAAGCTGATTGTGGCCTCTGCGACGTTGGATGCCAAACTTTTTGAGGAATTCTACGACAACAGCTGCGTACTGGAAGCCGAAGGAAGAACGTTCCCCGTTGAAGTTGAGTATTACTTTGACGGGGGGGCGGGAAACCGTCATTCCGGGCTCCGACCCGGAATCTTGTCTGATTTTGGGATTCCGGCTCAAGGACGGAATGACGATGCTTCAAAACGCGACATCTCTGGCAAGGGCGATTCTGGCTTGCTTGACGAGGCCCGTGATGCGATTTTGGATTTGGAAAGTCGTCATCGTGACCACTTGCTTTGCTTTTTGCCTACGGAGCGTGACATTCAGGATTTGGCGGGGGAGCTTGCCCACGAGCTGGATTCTGCTACCTTCGATATTTTGCCGCTGTACGGGCGCATGAGTCCCGATGAACAGCGTCGTATTTTTAAGCGTACTGAAAAGACCCGCGTGGTTCTTGCCACCAACATTGCCGAAACATCCCTTACGATTCCAGGAATCGCCTACGTGGTGGATACGGGAACGGCCCGCATTTCTCGCTACAACGCTCAGTCCAGAATCCAGGGGCTGCCCGTAGAAGACATCTCGAAGGCCAGTGCCCGGCAGCGCACAGGGCGTGCGGGGCGCGTCAAGCCTGGTGTATGTATAAGGCTTTATTCTCCCGAAGATTTTGAGAAGCGTGACGAGTTTACGGAGCCGGAAATCCGGCGGAGTAATCTCGCCAACGTGGTGTTGCAGCTCCGGAGCTTGGGACTGGAAATGGAGAATTTTCCGTTTTTACAGTCACCGCCCCATTCGGCTTTCCGTGGGGCCTACAAGACGCTCTTTGAGCTTGGGGCATTGACTGCCGACAACGCCAGCGGGCATGTGACTAAGCTTGGCCGCGAGATGACCCGGCTCCCCATGGACGTCGCCCTTTCGGCGGTACTTTTGCGGGCCCGAGGTGCGGGCGTTTTGCAGCCTGCGCTTATTGTCTGTTCGGCACTTTCTATTCAAGATCCGCGGGTGGTGCCTAGCGAAGAGCCGGAGCGTACCCGAATTCGGCAGCTCCATCGCAAGTTTGCGGGCCACAAGAGCGATTTTTTGACCTTCGTGTGTATGTGGAATGCCTTCTGTGCCGAATGGGATGGAAAGACCTGGAATAAGCTTCGCAAGTTCTGCGACAAGAACAGCCTTCATTTTTTGCGGTGTCGCGAATGGATCGATTTGTACGAGCAGTTTTCCCGCATTCTAGACGTGAAGTTCGAGAATCGGGTGTGCCCGCTGGACAGTTTCCATCGGGATAACCTGCATATCGCCCTTCTTTCGGGATTTTTGGGCGGTGTAGCCCTTCGTGACATTGAGAACGGCTGCTATCGCCTGGTGAGCGGTCGAGAGACTCATGTGTTCCCGGGCAGCGATCTTTATGGCAAGAGTGTAGAATGGCTCTTTAGTGCCGAGGTTCGAGAGACTAGCCGCATCTTCCTGAACAAGGCCGCCGAAATCAAGCCGGAATGGATTATGCAGGTGGCAGAACCCTTCTGTACCCGCCGTTGGTATGCGCCAACGTGGAATCAGGAACGGGGTTTTGTGGAAGCGGTGGAAGAAGTGAGTTTCCGCGGGCTTGTGATTAGCCGTGGTCACCGCGTGGATTATGCTCGGGTGAATCCCGAAGAATGTGCCGAAATTTTCTGGCGGGAGGCCGTTGTCCTTGGCCAGATGGCTAGACCCTTTGCTTTCATGACCCACAACGAGCGTGTGGTTGAGGATTTGCATGCCCTGGAGGCCCGCAAGCGTCAGTTTGGCCTTGCCCCCAGCGAAGATGCCCTAGTGGATTACTATGTGCGGATTGCCCACAACGTGAATTCCATCAAGACTCTCAAGGATTACATCCGTGAGCATACCGACCAGTTCTTGAAATTCGATGCGAAGTTCTGGCTGGACCAGAACGAGTTCGGAGGTCAGAATTCGGAATTCGGAATTGAATTGAAAAAAATCGGTGTGAAAATACCACTAACGAAAACTCCGAAATCTGAAATCAGAATTCCGAATTCTCTCGGCGGCTCTCTAGAGCAGTTCCGCATCGAAGGCGTCGATGGAAAGTCCCGCATGGTCATGGGGGAGATGGTCTTCGATGCGACCAAGGCGTACGACGGCATCACCCTGGACTTGCCCTATGATTTGCTCCCGCAGGTGACGCCTGCAACTCTAGCGCTTTCAATCCATCAGTGGCGGGAATGGATGGCGGAGTCTGTCATCCGCGAGATGCCCAAGGCTTCTAAGAAGCAGCTGGAAGGCAAGCGTACCTTTATTGACGATGCCTTCTGCGACAAGCTGAAGGCAAATCCGCACAAAGCCCCGCTTTTAAGCCTGTACGAAGTCTTTGCGGGCATGAAACAGCTGGATTGCGATATCCCGACGGTCACGCCCGAAAAAGAAAACCACCTGCGTCTGCATGTGCGCATAGTCAAGCAGGGCTTTTCGGAAAAGTTCTCTGCCGAAATCAATCCGGAGTGGGGTAGTTATCGGCTCTTTGAGGCGGTTCGCCCTGTTCTGGTGACATTTGGAATCGACTTTAGCCTTGGCGGCATGCGTTTTGGTTGGCGTCTGGGTGAATCGGCTCTGATGACTCCTGCGGAATCTACCTTCTGGCAGGCCTTCCGCAAGCGTGTGGAAGGGAAACCGCTGCTAGATGGCGGATCGGAGTCCGCCATGACGACTATAACGGACCGTTTGAACATGCTTGAGACGGGCGGCCTCTATTTCGACGGTTTCAAGACGGCACTCAAGTCGTGGGTTCTCAAGTCTCTTGTTGCCGACAACCTAGATGCGAACCGCTGTGTGCGCTTCTCGGGCCTGGAATTTTCCCGTGGCAAGAAGATTCGCGATTTCAAGAACCTGGCCGCCACTACCCGCACCGAAGACGAAGAGACCCGCCTTGCCCTGGTGCGGGCTACTTACGAATCGGCCCTGCTTGGGGCGGACACTTTCGTGAAATTCTGGGATATCCTTCGGGAATTTTCGGTGGCCATGCGGCAGGGGGGCGAACATGCCCGAGATGCTGTCTCTGCGTTGACGGCCGGCCACCGAGACATTTTACGTATTTTGAAACTTTACGTTTCTGACGGTCCCGAAACCACGCTGTTTGAAAGGCTCTGTGCGCTTGGCGGCGCGGACAAGACGGCAGGAGATTGCTTCGCCCAGGGGGCTCGCAATGACAAGGTTGACCTTTCCGTCAAGGATCTCCGTGAGAAGTTCCGACCCTTCCTGAAGTCGCGTTATATTAAGGACCACGAACTCAAAAAGGCCCGAGATGTGCTTTCCCGAATGGAGCGCCTGCCGCAAGACGACCCCGAGTATCCGGAGCTTTACCTGCAGGCCTGTGCCATGCTGGAGGATTTTGAAATCTTAAGGTTCAAGCGCAAGGGCGACGATACCGAAGAGGTAATCGAGGAAGATGCCCTCGCCAAGCTGAAAAAGAGTTTTGGGCGGTTGAAATAGGGCCGGCTGAAATAGGGTCGACGAGACTGTTCAAAAAACGCCATCGGATTTCTCCGACGGCGTTTTGTGTGTCTATTGAGCAAGGAGTTAGTATATGAACAACATCTCTCTGTACTTCGGCAGAGGCCACTTCTCGTCGGGGACAACCTTTTCGAGCTTGTCCACCTGCACGCGGAGATCCGCCATCGCTTCGAGAATGTTCTCGTGCTTTTCACCGAGAGCCTTTTCCATGCGCTCGATTGCAGAGGCGAGAGCCTTGTAGCCTTCACCGAGTTCCTGAGCGTAGGAATCTACAGCGGCAAAACCCTGTTCCTTGGCCATGGCGTTGGTCTTGAGGGCGGCGCTGTAGGCGCACAGCACCTGCGGCAGCACGATGTTCTTGGCGATATCGTCGGAAATCTTGCCTTCGATGTGAATCTTCTTGTGGTATTCTTCCAGGTTCACCTCGTAGCGGGATTCCAGTTCGCGCTTGTTGAACACGCCGTACTTTTCGAAGAGGGCCACGTTCTCGGCCTTGTTGAGGGCCTGGAGCGCTTCCATGGTGGTGCGGGTGTTGGGCAGGCCACGCTTTGCGGCTTCTTCCACCCATTCGTCGGTGTAGCCGTTGCCGTTGAAGATCACGCGCTTGTGTTCCTTCACGATCTTCTGCAACAGGGACTGCAGTTCTTCGTGGAACTTTTCGGCCGGGACCTTTTCAAGCTTGTCGGCAATCAGGTCAAAGGCTTCGGCAACGATGGTGTTCAAGATGACATTGGGTTCGGAGCAGCTCTGGCTGGAGCCCGGAGCGCGGAATTCGAACTTGTTGCCGGTGAAGGCGAACGGAGAAGTACGGTTACGGTCGGTAGCGTCGCGGGGGAGAGGCGGCAGCGTGTCGGAACCGAGCTTCATGACGCCAGCCTGCTTGCTGGACTTGGGGTCGCCCTTTTCAAGCTGGTCGATAACGTCGGCAAGCTGGTCGCCCAAGTACATGGAGATGATAGCCGGAGGAGCTTCGTTTGCACCGAGACGGTGGTCGTTGCCGGCGCCGGAAACAGCCATGCGGAGCAGGTCGGCGTGGGTATCGACGGCGTAGATCACGGCGCAGAGCGTGGTGAGGAAGATAGCGTTCTGGTGCGGGTCCTTGCCCGGGTTCAAAAGGTTGGTCTTGCCGTAGTTCACGGACCAGTTGTTGT
>CAMHOW010000017.1 GCA_946186895.1 uncultured Fibrobacter sp. | reverse complement strand
TGAGCGCCTCCACCGCCTTCCACAAGACTTATGCCGACGGCACGCCGATCTGGCCTGCCACTTACCACCTCATCGGCAAGGACATTCTCACCACGCATAGCGTGTACTGGCCGACGATGCTCATGGCCCTCGACATTCCGCTTCCGCAGCACATCCTTGCCCACGGCTGGTGGCTCGTGAACGGCGGCGAAAAGATGAGCAAGTCCGCAGGCAACGTGGTGAACCCGATGGACTACATGGAAAAGTACGGCATCGACGCGTTCCGCTACTTCCTCGCCCGCGAAATGGTGGTGGGCCAGGACGCGAACTTCACCCACGACGCCTTCGTGCGCCGCATCAACAGCGACCTCGCCAACGACCTGGGTAACGTGCTGAACCGCGTACACCGCCTGGTGCTCAACAATTTTGAAGGCAAGCTCCCCGCAGCAACCTCCATCGGCGACGCCGAGAAGGAAGTCATCGAACTTGCGAACAAGGTGATTGCCGAAATCAAGGAAGGCCTGCCGCAGGCCCGCCTCTCGCAGTCCATCGAGACCATCATGCAGCTCGTGCGTAGCATCAACCGCTACCTGGAAGTCAAGGCCCCGTGGAAGCTCGCGAAGGACCCGGCCCTCAAGGACGAACTTGCGACCGTGCTCTACGTTTCCGCCGAAGCCGTGCGCCTTTCGCTCTGCCTGCTATGGCCGGTAATTCCGGGCAAGGCGGAAGAAGGCCTCGCCATGATCGGCTGCAAGTTCCAGAGCGCCGACGACCTCGCCTGGGGTATCCTCAAGGGTGGCGAGGCATTCGGCGAAGGCAAGCCGCTCTTCCCGCGTATTGAAGAAGAAGTCAAGAAGCCCGAAGCCCAGCCGAAGCCCAAGCAGAACAAGCCCCTGATGGCTGCCGACGTGCCCGCCGCCATGGACATGCGCGTAGCCCAGATCAAGGAAGTGGCTGACCATCCGGATGCCACGAGCCTCTACGTGCTCAAGGTGGACGCCGGTGAAGGCGAACTCCGCACCATCTGCAGTGGCCTTAAGAACAGCTACAAGGCCGAGGAACTTCAGGACCGCAAGATTCTATTGTTTGCAAACTTGAAGCCGAGCGCTCTCCGCGGTATCATGAGTCAGGGTATGCTCTTTGCGGGCGACCTCGATGCCGAAGCTCACACCTGCCGCCTCGTTTCTGTACCTGAAGACGCCAAGCCCGGTGACCGCGCCCTCTTCAAGGGTGTCGCTCCCAGCGAACCGCGTGAACTCAAGGTGAAGGACTTCGAGAAGATTGCGCTTTCTGTAAAGGGTGGCGCTGTGTTCTGCGATGCCCTTGCTCTTGAAGTGAACGGCAAGCCGGTCACCTGCGACGTGGCCGACGGCAACGGAGTTCACTAATAGACCGCGCAAGCTACAAGTAGATCGAATTTTACCAAAGGCTCGCGCTCTCGCAACAAATGCTTGCGTTTGTTGCTCACGGTGCTTATATCCGCTTCAAAGAAAGAAATTCAATATCCAAGGCGGATATAAGCGTACCAGGATGGGTTCAGGGAGGGCGTAGCCTTCCCTAGTCGCCATAAATCTGAGCTTTATTCAGCACCGCTAGGTGCGCACGCAAATAATCTGCGTTGTCTAAAGAATTATGACTTGCGTAAAGCAGATTATTGAGTGTCAGGAGGGTCTTAGGGAGGGCGTAGCCTTCCCTAGTTGTTTAAGGGACTGCGCGACCGCTCGCGCTAAATTTTATATATTACCCCCTATGAGTATTAAAGAAAACAAGATATTCCTTTTTTGTAAAAACTACCTTAAATCTCTGAATTGGATTGTCCTGCTGGGCATTGCCGCCTTTAGCATAGCGCTTGCTATCGTGAACAACATTCGTGTAGATGACGCCAAATCTGTAGACTGGATTGGTTCCCAGGAAATCCTGGAAAAACCGGCGGATATTCTCTAGAAGGGGGCTAAAATGATCGATTGTTTTCAGCCTCAGAACCGCACTCGTTCTATCATTTCAGGGATACTCCTGCTAATTGCTTCTTTCTTTGTAGCGGTGTGCGTTGCCGAAATTAGTTTTCCGGAGTCTTTCTTGACCTTTACGGACCAGGATTGGCTTATCGACATGTGGCCTAAGGCCTACCGCTACAATATCCAGGTGGGTCTTGGAGCCTTAGTTATTGGTTGTGCTTTTATTCTGCCGGCGTATAAGCTTCAAAAGGATTTCTCAATTCGTGCCCTGGAGACCCTCTGCCGTATTGGCATTGGCGGCATGTTCATCTTTGCCTCCATCTTCAAGATTCAAAATCCCCATGAATTTGCGGTTCTTGTGGCCCAGTACCAGTTTTTCCCGGCTCTTCACCTGGAATTTCTGAACAACTTCTTTGCCCTGGTATACCCGCAGTTTGAACTCTGGTTTGGCATCGCCATGATTGTTTCGCCCTTTGTGCGGGAATCTGCCCTTGCCATTTTTGGGATGTTCGTAAGCTTTATTATCGCTCTTAGCTGGGCGCTCTACCATGACTTAGGCATCACCTGCGGCTGCTTTGAAATCGAAGGTGCCGCCGACAAGGCAGAAACCTGGACAAGCCTTATCCGTGATCTTATTTTGATTTGGCCTACCCTCTGGCTTGCCACACGCAAGAACAAAAGCCTGATTTCTATCTGGAAGGCCTCCAAGTGATCAACACTAGCCTCTGTTATATTGAGCAAGATGGAAAATACCTGCTGCTCCACCGTGTCAAGAAAAAGAATGACATCAACAAGGACAAGTGGGTTGGCATTGGCGGAAAGTTCGAGGAAAACGAATCTCCCGAAGATTGCATTATACGAGAAGCCCGTGAAGAGACCGGCCTGACAATCGTTCCTAAATATCGTGGAATCGTGACCTTTATTTCCGACGGCATGAACGAGACGGAATTCATGCACCTTTTCACCGCTACGGAGTTCTCCGGAAGCATTAAGGATTGCGACGAAGGCGTTCTAGAATGGGTGCCGAAAGAAAAATTTGCTCAGCTCCCTCACTGGGACGGCGACATGATTTTCCTTTCGCTCTTGAATCAGGACGTCCCGTTTTTTTCGCTAAAGCTCACCTACCGTAAGGATGTCCTCGTAGAGGCCATTCTTGACGGGAAAGCCGTAAGTTATCAAGATTATAGTCTTACCTAGAGTGTTACTTGAATTCGGGTGCGATGGTAAGAATCAAGTTGACTCCATGTAATCCATGGAAGCCTACCTGACAGCGGAATAGGTACATTTCCGGCATTCTGACGCGGACACCGAAGCCCCAAGAGTTGTAGAATCGATCAAAGCTGAAATCCTTTACTTTTTCAGCGTGTAAGCCATATTCGTCGAACAATACTCCATCTACAAACCGGTCTATAGGCCAACGGTATTCGGCGCTTAGACCCATAATATGAGCGGCGGCCCATTCGTCACCGTAACCGCGCATGGGGTACCTGGCATTCATTGTTGGGTAGGCGTTAAAGGGAGCTCCTCCCTTGTCCATCTCCCACATATTTTCCATTCTGAATTGGAGCGCAAGAACACGTCTTTCAAGGAGCGTTTCCCTTATGTTTTCGGGTCTCCATACTCGAAGAGCCTCATCCCACGAGAAATCCGTATAGAACTTGCGGCTTTGCCTAGCCTCTCTTGCCGAAAGGATATATTGCTTAGCTTTGCCAAAGTAAATGTAATGCTGCCAAATGAGCGTGTTGGCTATGTAATCGTGTTTCTTGTTGCTCTTTTCTATTCCCTTCAACCCGTCATATTCAGGAGCAAAGTCATATTCCCCTGAGAGAATAATTCTGTCCCCTTTAGATGGAGCGTATGGAAAATCTAGATCGTCATAAACAAGGGAGAGCGCCACCGCATATTGCTTGGAATCTTGATATAGCCCATGATCAGCAATAGGGTAAATGTCATCATTCAAGATACTGTCTTTTGCGTTGTCTGGGATGCTGGCATTGATAAACAGCTGGCTTGTCGAAAGTTCCAGATTCAGCTTTTTGGATTTGGTCAGGGGTGCTCCGATTCTCCATTGAAAAGTCATGGTCGAATCGGGTTGAATGAATGCTTCTTTTGTTCCGGGAATGATAAAATTAGCATCGCTATCCCAATACAGCTTGTAACGGAAGCCGACAAACAGGGGTAATCCAAAGGGCTCTTGCTTGGTATATCGGTCCGATAGGTACACATCCCCATTCGCATAGTAGCTGCCCTGCAATACAAGGTAATCCCTATCAAAGACAAGGCTTCTGTGACGGTAGGTCATGCCCAACTGCGTCTGGGATCCCGGTTTCAGGTTCATTGTTGGGTACACGATAATCTTTTTTTCTTCGCCGAAAGTAACCAGTTCTACCGACTTTTCCATAACGCCGTTGTTGATGATATACTGGACTGGGGCGGAAATGGGGTAAACCGCGGCATTCAAAACCGATTGAACAAAGTTAGTGACGGACCACAGGAATCCTTCGTTATTTTCAGTATTGACCTTTGACGAATCACTTGACTGCTTAGACTCATCGGCAAAGGCTGGATTAATCAAAAACAAGAGAAACAGCCCAAAAACCAGAGGCCATATGGACCTTTGCAGATAACCTGAGTTACGCCCTTTATTTTTAGGACTTAAATTCATTCTGGAACACAATATAATTATATTTCAACTGATGTTTTCGCTAGTCACAAAAATCATCAAAAGAGCAACTCAATATCCGATTGCCATATTGGTTTTTTCCCTTATTCTAGCGTTACTTTCTATTTATCCTGTAGAAAATTTACGATGGGAACTGCAATTGCAGGATGCCCTGACCTCCAAAGGGAGCTCGCCCCTTTATTACCATGAAATAGAAGAAAAGTTTGGGGCCCTAGGAAGCCTGACGGTTGTCATGCAGTCTGACGACAGCTCCCTGAACTACTCCGCTGCCCGGGCTCTATATCAAGAATTGTTGATGGACTCAACGATTCATTTTGCCGAATTTGAAACGGATATCGATTTCTACAAAAAACACAGCCTTCTTTTCATTGAAGAAAGTGACCTTGACACTATCGCGGAGAGGATCCGTATCTTACAAGAAAAAGTTACCCTCGCCCACAACCCGCTGTATGTGGATATGAGCGATAAGGGACCAAGAAACCTTGATTCCAATAAGTCTAATGAATCTGTTGTTGACTTTACAGACCTGGAAAACAAGTATTTTTCCATTCTCTCCAGGACTCATGCCAGTAGCGATGGAAAAATTCGGGTCGTAGACATTTATCCCAATAATTCCCTTTCAGACTTGCAGGCGAACCGTGCCCTACTGGGCAAGGTCAAGTCGTTCTTCAAGGATAATTCCGCTTACAAGTCTATAGATGTCTATTATACGGGCAAGGTTTATGACACCATTCAAACGGGCCGTACCTTGCTCCCTGAAGCGAAGTTTGCCGGTAAAATTACGGCTTTGTTCATCTTGTTGCTCTTTATCATCCATTTCTACAAGCAACCGCAACTGATTCTTGTTTCGGCGATACCCGTAGGACTGCCAATCCTGTATACCCTTGCCCTGGCCTGGTTGCTGTACGGCCGTATCAATGTCTTTACCCTTTTGCTTGCACTGGTATTGCCCGGCCAAGCCTGCCAGATTATAAGCCATATCCTGAACCGTTATTTCATTGAAAGAACCCGTAACCTGAGCCCCAAGCTTTGCATTGAAAGCGCCGTTCTTGGCATTGGCCCTTCTACAGCCGTTTCTGCAGGGATTATGGCATCCATCTTTATTTGCCTGATTATCGTCCCTGTGGCAGGTATCCGAGAGCTGGGCGTTTTGGGTGCTATCGGAAGCCTTTTGAACTGGTCTTTCACCTTGCTTATTTCGACGTCCCTTTTACAGCTTTTCCAGCGCAAGAAGGCTTTCACCGTCAATAGCTTCCGTTTCCAGCGGGTGTTCAAGATAACACTTCTGTCTTACCGGACTAACGGGATTATCATTACTGTTTTGTCGATCTTGAGCCTAGCGGCCCTAATCTACGGTGGTGTTAACCTGAAGTTCCTCTATGACTTTAGACAGACGGAACTCCCCAGAGAAGAGCGAATAGCGGACTCTCTAATTACAGAGACCGGTTTCCCTCAATATGACCCTGTTATCGTCATGATGTCCAGGGACAATGGCGATGAACTTTACAAGAGGTTTAAGCAGCTCAAGTCCAATGGAAAGATCCCCAATATTGAGAAAGTCTACACCTTAAGTGCATTCTCGCCCAAAAATCAGGTTCATAAGAAAGAGAAACTGAAAAAAATCCAGGAGTTCTTCACTAACGACATATTGGAACAGTTGGATTCTACAGAACGGCTGAACGTCTCCAAAATTTCTGAAATTCTCTACAGATACGATTTTGATGACGATGACCAGCCGGAAAACATTCGCGGAAAGTTCAGCGATATCGATGGAAAAGCCGGGGCCTTTGCCTTTATCTTTTCAAACATCAATCCGGACAATGGACTGGAATGTAGGCATCTCGCAAAAGACCTGTCCCTGTTAAATTCCGATGATAGCAGCGCCTACAAGATGACAGGGGTACCTGTTATCCGGGCCAAATTCCTGGATTTGGTTCTCTCCAATGTAGACAAGACTATTTTCTTGGGCTCCGTATTGGTCTGGTTCTTCTTGCTGTTTTTCTACAACCGATTCAGCAGGGCCATTTTTACCATACTCCCCTCTGTTTTTGCCATGAGTTGGCTTTTGGCCTTGATCAATGTTCTTGGGATCAAGCTTTCTGTGTACAGCACTATCGCCTTCCCCATTCTGATCGGTGCAAGTGTTGACGGCTCTATCCAATTATGGACAGCCTATTACGAAAAGCGCAAAGGAACGGCCCTAACTTTACTCCAGGGAAAAGCTTTCTCCATTTCTATAAGCCAGATGGCCTCTATGATAGGAACTTACGGATTGTTGATGTCTTCTCATCCGGGATTGAAAAGCATCGGACAAATTTCATTTATTGGACTGATTTGTATATCCATTGCCCAATTCACCATGTTTTCACTGATCGCAGGTTCTTTGGATAACTACAGAATTTTGCAAAGACAGAAGAAAGAAAATGCCCAAAAGTCTCTCGAATAGAACCCTGAATATTGCCGCCTCCTTGACGGTTGCCGTCGATAGCCTCGCCAAGAAAATGATTTCCGAAGGCAAGGACGTGGTTAGCCTTGGCGCCGGAGAACCGGACTTTCCGACTCCAGAGCCCATCTGCAAGGCGGCTCATGACGCCATAGACGGCGGAAAGACCCGCTACACAGCCCCCGTGGGCATTTTGGAGCTTCGCAAAAAGATTTGTGGAAAGCTGTCCAAAGAAAATGGACTTTTTTATGAACCGGAACAGATTACGGTAACAAGCGGCGCAAAGCACGCGGTGTTCAATTCCCTTGCCGCCTTGATCAATCCCGGTGACGAAGTGATTATCCCTGCCCCCTATTGGGTTACCTACCCTGAGTTGGTAAAATGGTTGGGCGGCGTTCCTGTGTTTATCGATGGAGCCCAGGAAAATGACTTCAAGATAACGGCAGAACAGCTGAAAGAAGCCGTGAACGAGAAGACAAAGGCTATTCTGATCAACAACCCCTGTAATCCTACAGGTTGCGTATACAGCCGAAAGGAACTAGAGTCCCTTGCAAAAGTCATTGTAGAAAACGATATTTATTGCATTTCAGATGAAGTGTACGAGTATTTCGTGTATCAGGGTTCTTTTACCAGTATTGCCGCTATTGAGGGCATGAAGGACCGTTCTATTGTCATTAACGGTTTCTCCAAGTCTTACTGTATGACTGGTTGGCGTGTAGGTTACAATGCCTCCCCTGCCCCCATAGCCAAGATTATCGGAAAGATTCAGGGCCAGGCCACCCACCATCCTAGCAATATCGCTCAGTATGCCGCCATCGGGGCTTTGGAAATGGGCAATAGCCAGTCCCTCAAAATGCGGGATGTATTCCGTAAGCGTAGGGACTTTATGGTGTCAAGAATCGGGGCCACACTCGGGCAAGAATTGAGCGCTCCCGAAGGGGCCTTCTACCTGTTCGCCCCCGTCAGTTCCGTTTATGGACGTACAACACCTGAAGGAAAGACCATCAAGGGCTCTGTAGACCTGTGCGAGTTCATTCTTCAAAGTCAGGGGCTCGCCATTGTTCCGGGAGCCGCCTTTGGCAACAACAGCTGTGTACGTTTTTCCTACGCCGCCAGTGACGAGAATCTCGAAAAGGCGTGTAAGCGTTTCGATGCCGCCATCAAGAGTTTGAAATAGTTTTTTTAGAATAGCTGCGCCATGTTCCACATAGTTACACCCGAAAAAGGAAAGCCGTTTACCATCGGAAGAAAAGAGGATTGCGATATCCGCTTTTCCGATGTGTTCGTTTCCAGAGAGCATGCGACTATTGAGTTCACCGGTGAAACGTGGGTTCTAAGAAACCTTTCCAGCAATAGTGTTACCCAGGTCAACGACAAGGATGTTTCTGAAGTTGAATTAAACGACGGAGATATTATTGTCATTGGCCTGCATAGGCTCAGGGTCACGCTGCGTGGGGATGCCCTTTCCTTGCTGCTTCTCGATTCGTCTGATTCTACGGAATCATACACGCTGTCTTCTGAGTGCACCGAAGTATCGTTGGATGGCGAAAATGGTACAATCACCTTTACGGCAAAGCTTACCGATGATGGTTGTAGCCTGCTCTTCAAAAAGAAGATTTCAGATTCCAACGGAAAGAAAATTCAGGAAATCCGCCTGAACGCCGGTGAAACAGCTCGCTTTGAGAATTTTGAATTTACGTTACAGTCTGGAGACCTTCTGGTTAAGCGTGTCATGTCGGGTTTCGACGTGACATTACAGCATCTTGATGTCTATGCCGGCAAAAAGGAACTGCTGTCCGACATCAATCTTTACCTGCATGCTGGCGAGATTCTCGCCATCATCGGTCGTTCTGGCCAGGGAAAGTCCTCTCTGCTAAAAATGTTGAAAGGAGAATACACAAAGTCTCCTGAAGGCGAAATCCTTTTCTCTGGCCTTGATTACCGCAACAAGGAAATCCGGAAGCGTATAGCCTTCTTGCCCCAGGATCCAGCCCTCCACAAGGACCTGACCGTCATGGAAACGCTCTATCACGGGGCGAAGATTTCCATGGACAAGAAAGGTTTGAAAGATTCTTTCGAAGAAAAAGCTTTGCGTATTTGCGAACTTTTTGGACTGACGGCCCGCAAGGACAATCCCGTAAAGACGCTAAGCGGTGGCGAAATGCGTAGGCTCGCCCTGGCTCAGGAACTGATAGGCGCTCCGGGCCTAATTGTATTGGATGAGCCTCTTTCGGGCCTGGACCCCTACAACGCAAACATTCTCTGCACCCACCTAAAACAGCTGGCCTTTTTAGGGCATACGGTAATCCTTACCACACACAGCTACGAGGCCCTGAATATCGCCAACAAGGTGCTGGTTATTCATCAGGGAAAGCAGGTCTTTTACGGGACGCGCGAAGAATCGGTAGGCTTTTTCAACACCAAGAGTGCCGAAAGTATCTTGGCCGGGCTAAATGACGATTCCTTTATCCGCTGGGCTTCTTCGAAAAAGTCTCTCGAAGTTTCGGAATCCCAAAAGAAGAGCAAAACCTATTTTGCTGACGAGAAGAAATCGGCCCTCCTCCCCTACCATATCAGCTTGATTTTGAAGCATTGGTGCCGGGACAAAGGAAAAATGGCGGCCTTGCTTATCCAGCCGTTTATCTTGGGATTTGTCTTCTCGCAGATTTTCGCCAACAATTCATCCCTCTGGATTGTGAGTTTCGCCATCATCCTGTGCGCCAACTGGTTTGCCCTTTCCCTTTCTATTCGTGAAATTGTCCAGGAAAAAGAAATTTTGACCAATGATTTACGGAAGGGAATGTCCATTTTCCCCTACCTGCTTGCCAAGACGGGAATCCCCTCCATTGCCGCCTTTTTGCAGACCCTAATCATTTACGGTTTTATCTCCTTCAAGGTGACGATGCACCCGTCGGCATTGTTCCTGTGTGTTGTGTTTGCCTTGACTGTAATTCCCGCAGTAAGCATGGGTTGCCTTGTCAGCGCATTCTCCAAGAATCCAGGCCAGGCGAATGCGTTCTTGCCTTTGATTATTATTCCGCAGGTGGCCTTGGCCGGAGCCTTAGTTCCCCTGGATCAGATGCAGGCCATAGGCAAGGCCTTGTCGTACCTTATCTGGTCGCGCTATGACCAGAGCGCCCTGCTGGACCTGCTTTTGGAAAGACCCTACGATAGTCTGAACCTTATCATGGCAATGACACTTTCCCTTATTTTTTGTATTATAACGTTCGTAAATTTATACTACCTCAGAAGAGCAAGATGAGTCCCGAGAATCAATCAAATATTTTCCCGCGTCCCTTCAACCAGAATTATGACCTGATCGATACCCTTGGCCGTGGAGGCATGGGCTATGTCTATAAGGCTTTGGACAAGAGGCTTGGCCGTGAAGTGGCCCTGAAGGTGTTGGATTCGTCTTCCGATGAGGAAGCTATCCAGCGGTTCTACCTAGAAGCCCAGGCCATGAAGGAACTGGACCATCAGAACATTGTCCAGATTTTCGACTTCGGAAAGCAGGACAAGCAGCTCTTCATCGCCATGACCTATGTGAAGGGGGTGTCCCTTGCCGATATCCTTCAAAAGCAGAGCATGCTTCCCTTCTCCTCTATCGAGGTCATTATCAAGCAGATTGCCCGCGGGCTTCTGTACGCTCATAACCGTGGCATTGTCCATCGAGATGTAAAGCCCTCTAATATCATGATTACCCACGACAACCGTGTCTACATCATGGATTTCGGGATTTCGTACATCCAGGAGATGGAAAAGCAGCGCCTGACCAAGACCGGCATGACCATGGGAACTCCGGAGTACATGTCTCCGGAACAGTGTCATGGTGAAGAAGTGACGCTACAGTCCGACATTTACAGCATGGGCATCATTCTTTTCGAGATGACTTGTGGACGTCTGCCTTTCAACGGGAACAGGCCCATCGAGATTGCCATTCAGCATGTGCAGAACCAACCGCCTGATCCAAGGCAGTTCCGCCCCGACATGCCCAAGGGACTTGCCGAGCTTATCTTGAAATGCCTCAAGAAGAAGCTGAACGAGCGTTTCCACGACATGCAAGAATTTCTGGATACCTGCGACGCCGTATTCCCCCAGAAGGATACCCGCGCTACAACCCAGGTTACCCGCAAGCATTCCCTGCTGAGTCACGGAAGGGAATCTATTGCCGAGGCCGCCACACGCCTGCCTTCCAAGGCTCGGGCCATTCATAGAAAGCTCACGGCCCTGGCCCTTTCTATATTCCCGCTGATTATCATTCTGATGGTGTTGCTGATGCTGACCCACAAGCCCGAAAGCACGCTACGGGCTTTGGAATGGGACGATGCTGTAGGCAACTTTGAGACAAAGGCTCTGGAAAATGACGGCGGAGTAGATTACGGCCTGGACAACCTGAACGACGGAGACTTGAAGACCGCATGGCTGAACAGCATGCCCCTAAAGCCCCAGAATCCGGTTCTCAGCCTCTATTTCAAAAACAATACGTTGGTGACCCACTTGGGTATAGCCATCGGGTATCAAAAGTCTGTCGACGACCTGTTCGGCGACCGTTTCCGCATATTCAAGAAGCCCAAGACCGTCACCATAGAATCTGCCGATGGATTCAAGCAGAAGATCAAGCTTGAAAACATCAAGGGTATGCAATACCCCACCATCCAGGCTATTGAAACCACGGAACTCAAGTTCTACCTGGAAGAAGTCTTTGAAGGTGAGAACGAAGACTTTGCCATTTCGGAAATCCGCCTGCTAGGAATGGAGATTAACTGATGAACGGCAATCGCAAGAAGGGAAATGCCATCGAGACCGAGGCGTCCGCTTACTTGTGTCGTGAAGGCTACGAGATTCTTGCCCGGAACTACGCCTATCGTGGTGGCGAATTGGATATTGTCGCCCGAGACGGAAAGACGGTCGTTTTCGTTGAAGTCAAGTCCGTATGGACAACCGGGCAAGGGAACCCTGCCGTTCGTGTAAATGCCCTCAAGCAGCGTAAAATCTGGAATACGGCCTGTCACTTTCTGTACACACAAAAGGACAAGGCTCCGCAAGGGTTCGAAACGCCCTGCCGTTTTGATGTGCTGTCTATACGGGCATACCAGAAACCCATGCAATTCGAGCATTTCAAGAACGCCTTCGAAGGCTCCCAGGTGATTCCACAGTGCTAGATTGAAAGGTCGCCATTATGCGTTTTGAAGTTCATCCTATTAATCCGCAACCACGAATCGTGAAGCTCGCTGCCGCCGCCATGGAAGACGACGGCCTGGTGCTCTACCCTACCGAATCTGGCTACGCTATTGGCTGTAATGCCGAGTCCCCGAAGGCCATCCACAAGCTCTACGCCCTCAAGAAACCCATGAAGAAGTTTTTCATGGCCCTTATCGTACCGAACATCAAGGCAGCGACAGATTATGCCCGCGTAGATAATTTCGCATTCAACATCATGAAGCCGAGAGTCCCCGGGCCTTACACCTTTATTTTGCCGGCGGACCCGCACATTGCAAGGCGGCTAGACGTAAAGCGTCCGGAAATCGGTATCCGTATGCCGACCCACCCCTTCTTTGCGGAACTGTTCCAGCATTTCGACAAGCCTATCCTAAGTACGGCGGCAAAGCTTAGCGAAGAGGATATTTACGAGCCCGACGAAATCTGGAAGACCTTTGAGCATTCCGTAGAAATGATGGTGGACTGCGGCCCCATCGAAATCAACCCCACGAATATCATCAGCCTG
This sequence comes from uncultured Fibrobacter sp., assembly GCA_946186895.1. Taxonomy (GTDB): domain Bacteria; phylum Fibrobacterota; class Fibrobacteria; order Fibrobacterales; family Fibrobacteraceae; genus Fibrobacter. The sequence continues at coordinate 28,615 of CAMHOW010000017.1, read as the reverse complement.
GTGGGAGACCAGGTCGAAGTGATTCGTGGCGAACTTGTCTAATTATTGAATTAATTTCCGTTGATGCAACGCACGGAGTAGGCGTTGTTCTTGTTGCTGACCAGCTGGCGGACCATCTGATCGGACATGCGGCCCATAGCCCAAAGCCAGATGGTTTCGTTGCGGCCGTTCTGGGCAGACCAGAAGCCCGCATACTCGCCCATGTCTTCGTAGCGCACGGTCTTGGAACCAATCATCTTGCGGTAACCCGAGGAGAACACGGTAAAGCCGTATTCGTCTGTACCGCCACCGCCATGCCAGCCTGTGGTGGACTTGAGCTTGCTTGCGAATTCGCCGCACTTGTCCACGCCGTCATAGCACTGGGTAAGGCCAGTCAGCATGTCTTGCCATTCCCTGTCGCGAGGCAGGTGCCAGCCTTCGGGGCATGCCTTGCGGGCTCCTTCCAAGTCATAGAGGCGGCCACTGCGGACGCAGTAGTTGTCCTTGTCTTCGTAGCACCAGGAATGACCCGGCACATTGTAGTTTGCGTTCTGGGCAAACCATTCACGGCCTTCGATCTTGATAATCCTGTAAACCTGGCCATCGCGGGGATCCTTGATCTGGCTAGAATTGTCACGGATGAGAGCCCGGTGTTCCTGTTCTTCGCGCCTGAAGTTCACCAAAAGTTCACGCTTGTACTTTTCACCCTTTTCGTACTTTTTGTTCCAAGCATCCTGAGCCTTCTTGTTGAAGAACTTGATCTTTATGTCACCCACGGCGTAAAGGGCGTCTCCACAGGCCAAATCTACGCCTGCCACATGTACGACCAGGTCTTCCTTGCCGTAGGTCTCGGCATCACCAAAATAAGAAATCCAGGCCTCTTTGGTAGTATTGCATACCGAAAAGAAATCTCCCCTCTCGATGACTTCGGCGGGGACCGTCATGTTACCAGAAACGGCAAAAGAAAAACCGTCGCTATCGACCTTGAAGGCCACCGGCTGGACGTTCTTGTAATGGGTGTATTTTCCTAGACGAACATTGCCGCTGACTTTTGCCGAGGCATAGCTACCCTCTTCGTTGGTCTTGAAAATAGAATCCCAGGACTTGGGTACGGCAAAGGAATAAACAGCAGAAATGCAGACTAAACAACAGGCAATTTTGCGAAGCACAGGGACCTCTCGTTAAAAACAGGAACAATGATAGTTTTTTTTATTCCAAATGGCATTCACTTTATGCTAAAACCATATAAAAAAGCTACATTGTAGCCCATGGCAAAAAACAAGTATATTCTTCAAATTCATTGCCCCGACCAGACAGGACTGATTGCTGGTACTACCCAGGTCCTGGCCAAGGCTGGCGCTAATATTATTGATTTACAACAACATACGGCTAAAGATATCGAAACCTTTTTCCTCCGAGCCGTCTTTGAAATGGAATCTGACGACGTTCAGGAAATCTATAAGCACCTTGAAACCCTAGAAGGGCACCTGAAGCTCAACTGGAAACTGTTTGACACCTCCAAGACGGAACGTGTGGCCATTTTCGTGTCCAAGACGGACCATTGCCTCTATGACCTGCTTCTGAAACAGCGTGACGGTGACCTGCCCTGCGAATTCAGCTGCATCGTGGGTAACCACCCTGACCTTGGGCCCGTGGGCGGAACCTTCGGAGTGCCGTTCTACTACGTGCCCAGCAACCCGGACAAGAATATCCCCGAGAACCGTTTCCGCGAAATCATCGCCGAGACCCGTACCGATACAGTGGTACTTGCCCGCTACATGCAGATTTTGAGCGAAGCCTTTACCGAAGAATTCAAGTACCGCATCATCAACATCCACCACGGATTCTTGCCTGCCTTCAAGGGGGCAAAGCCCTACCACCAGGCCTGGCACAAGGGCGTGAAGATTATCGGCGCTACCGCCCACTTTGCCACCGAGGACCTGGACCAGGGCCCCATTATCTGCCAGGATATCCAGCGGGTGCCCGAAACAGCCAGCATCGACGAACTGGTAGAACTGGGTAAGGACATCGAAAAGCGTACACTGTCGGCAGCCCTGAAGCTCTGGCTTGAGCACCGCGTGTTCGTCTATGCGGGAAGAACATTTATACTCTAGGAGACACCATGTCCGAAGAAATCAAGAACGAAGAAGAGAAGGTGGTCGAAACGCCTGCGACCGCTGCAGAAGCCCCCGCCGAAACGCCTGCTGAAACGGTTGCTGAACCTGCTGTAGAAACACCGTCCGAACCAGCACAGCCTGCCGTCTCGGAAACCCAGCCCCAGATTATTGTCCAGAAGGAACGGGGATTTTCCCACTATGTGGGCTTTGCACTGCTCTGCGTGCTGTGTATCGTATTCTATTTCATTCCGGGCATCGCCATTAGCTTTGCGATAAACCAGATTCCGGGAGTAAATCTCGGGGCCGTTGCGGCTTGGGCATTGAGCGCCATCTTCAGTGTCATTGCCTGGGTCATCTTCAAGCTGAAAATCAAGGGATTCAAGAAGTCCTTCTACTTCTACATCGGACTTTGCGTCGTGGTGTTTGTCCTGCTTATTGCCATCGAAGTCCTTACCGAAAATTACAATGTCTTTTCCAGCATCTTCGGCATGCTGATGGGAGCGGCATAGTTTCATGAACGTCAAAGACAATTTTGTTCATTTCCTTGTAGAATCTGGAGCCCTCAAGTTCGGTGACTTCATCACCAAGAGCGGTCGAGAAACCCCGTATTTCATCAATACCGGCGAGTTCCGCACTGGTGCAAGCCTTTCCAAGCTGGCCGAATACTATGCCAGCACCTTCATGGTTCATTTCGATGGTAAGGCCCAGAACCTCTATGGCCCAGCCTACAAGGGAATCCCCCTGTGCGCCGCCACCGCCATGAAGCTTTCCGATGTGTACGGTCAGAACCTCACCTTCACCTACAATCGCAAAGAAGTAAAGGACCACGGCGAAGGCGGTTCCCTGGTGGGTTACAAGTACGCCGAAAAGACCAACGTGGTAATTATCGAAGACGTGATTACTGCGGGCACCAGCGTGAACGAGACTATGCAGGCCCTCTCCAAAATCGAGAATGCCAATGTGATTGGCCTCTTGATTTCGGTGGACCGCAAGGAAAAGCTTGAAAACGGCAAGTCCGCCCTTCAGACCGTGCAAGACGAATATGGGATTCAGGCTTATTCTATCGTGAATATCAACGATATCATCGCCTTCCTCGAAAGCGAAGAGAACCGCAAGGCTATCAACGCCCCCGAAGGCATTCTGGACAAGGTTTACGCCTACCGTGAAAAGTGGGGCGCAAATTAACTAGGTTGAAATGTTCAAGGGTGTTCGGGCTTTTGTCTTCTGGTGTATAGTCGCTTGTATCCTTGCCGGATGCGGCACGCATTACCAGTGGACCAAAAGTCACCCTGCCTACACCATTCCGCCCTTTAAGGATTTTGCGGTTATCGGTGCGGAAAAGGCCTTTGTGCTTAACCGTTCCGCCTGGTTTGCTAAGAAGCTGAATATTCCTGCCGAAGAAATCCAGAAGCACGTCACAGGCGATTGTGCCAAATGGCTCGTTCAAGATTTGCAGAAGCTCTACCCCGAAATGAAGGCTCTGCCTGCCTCCCTGATGGACGCCTCTCCGGAAGAAAGCCAGCAGCTGGACAGCCGGATTTTTATCAAGGGGAAAATCCCTGAACAGGGAATCGTTCTGAAGGATTCCACTGGCAATACGCCGGCCCGCATCTTGATTATCCACGAGGCCATCTTAGGCACGGACCTAAACCGTGAGGATTTCTTCGATTATGCGCTTATCCACAACGAGAGTCCCGAAAAAAAGACCTCCAAGAACCTGACGGCTATCGTATCGTACACCCTGTGGGATAACGAGAAACAGCGTGCGCTGTTCAACAGTATTGACCAGATTGACAGGCCCATAACCCACCTTTCCATGACAGACATGGAACAGCTGGTACAGAGCATCGCCGAAAGCATGCGCAGCCACCTGGTGGAAGGAGCCGGCCTATGAAGCGGACTCTTGCCCTGTTCCTCTTACTGATTGGAATTCTTGCGGGGGTCGCGAGTGCCCGGGACGTCTATTTCAACTCCCATTACACCCTCTGGAAAGATGGCGACATTCTGATTTGGAATGTAGACAAGTCTATCTCCATTGATCCCAAGGAATTCTGCCTTTCGCTGAAGCGGAATAACTCTAGCATCGGTGACCCTAAATGCCGCATTTTCGGTGAATGGGAACGTGATTCTGTGGCGCTCCGTTACGGGAACTGGCTTGGCTACAACCTGGAACCCAATACCAAGGCGGAATACCTGAAGGCAAGACACCCCGCCATGATTGCGAAGACCCAGGCCCTGGAAGACAAGATTGTGATGTTTGTCTCCAAGGCGGATAACGTCGTTAAATTGGCCTTGTTCGACGAGACTTCAAGCATGCCGAAAGTGGCCGGCACAGTGGCCTACAACAGCGACCCCATCGCCCTCTACGATGACATAGCAACGTCTTATTTTGACCACCCCGCTAAAAGACGCTTAACAAAAAAAGAACGTGAAAAAATGGCCACGGAGCCCGACGAATACTATCAGGAAACTCCCAATTTCAATGGCTGGATTGGCGTGAGTCTCGGGTATTCACAGGCACAAATCCCGCTGACTCCCGACAACTGGTACAGCAGTCACGTCAACAGCAAGGTCCGCAAGTACCGCGTCACCAAGGACTCCACGAGCCTCTGGAACTTCATCGACGATTCCGATCCGTTTTTAAGCCTTTACGCCGGAGGTACCTGGTACGGGTTCATCGGTGCCGAAATCATCTACCGCTTGGCCAAGCACAATGTCAAGACCGACGAGAAAGATACCTCTTACGACGAGCTGGACCACTGGTATTTCTACCAGCACGAAATCGGGCTCAGCATTCACCTTTCCAAGACATTTCCCATAAGCAAGTGGCTAGACATTACGCCCTTCGTGTTTCTCGGGTTCCAGTACAGCTTCTTTGTAGAAGAAATCGACGTGAAGGACGACGTTAAAAAGCCCTCTGCCGCCTACGAGAAGCGTGTAGAATTTGAAGAGGTCTACAAGGGGGCTCTTGTGGGGATTGGTTCCCAGTTCGTGTTTGCCAAACATTACGGCATAAGCCTGCGCACAGGCATTTCTAGCAGAGGGCGTGACACCTATTCGGACCCCTCTCCCGACGCTGCGGCTGAACCTACAACCATCGGCGGGTCTACCATCGACTGCTTTATAAGCCTCGGTCTGGAATACCACTGGATTTTATAATAGAAACTTCGGCGAACACGGTTCGCCTCGCGCTTACGTAAACGTAAGCGATTAACTTTTCGGCTAAAAAATTCTACATTTGTGCTCACTATGAGCGAAGAAGTTATTGAAGAGAAAAAAGAGGAAAAAATCAATCCTTTCTTGACGCCGGTCAAGATTATCGAACCCAAGAACAAGCTGCCCGACTACACCTTCGACCAGCTTCCTGACGAACAGAAGAATATTTTGAGAGAGCATGGCTGGACGGAGCTGATGCCCGTTCAACGCAAGACCATCCCCTACATGCTGGCCGCTCGGGACATGCTGGTGCAGTCCAAGACCGGCTCGGGAAAGACCGGGGCCTACGTGCTGCCCCTTCTGCAGGTCATCGTGCGTGACCATCCGTACCCGCAGGCGCTGATTCTTGTGCCTACCCGCGAGTTGTGCATCCAGGTGCAAGACGAAATCGAGAAGCTTTCCAAGGGCACAGGCATCCGATCTGTGGCTATCTTTGGCGGCGTGGCCTACGAGCCCCAGCTGAAGGCCCTCCGTGAAGGCGTGCACATCATCGTCGCAACCCCTGGCCGCCTGATGGACCATGTGCAGCGTGGCAATGTGGACTTCTTGGACATTCGCGACCTGGTGCTGGACGAAGCCGACGAGATGCTCTCTATGGGTTTCTACCCCGACATGCAGAAGATCCGCCGCTACCTGCCCAAGGCCATTTCTTGCACCATGTTCAGTGCCACCATCCCCCAGACGGTGAAGAGCCTGGCACGTGAATTCCAGAGGCCCAGCGCCGAATTCCTTTCCCTCAGCTACGACAAGGTGATTGCCAACAACCTGGAACACCGTTGGTACCCCTGCGACGTGATGGAAAAAGATTCCATGACCATCAAGGTGCTGGAATACTACAATCCAGACAGCTGCATGATTTTCTGTAACAAGAAGAGTGACGTGAGCTACCTGGAACAGGTGCTTTCGGGCTATGGTTTCCAGGTGGGAGCCTTGAGCGGCGACGTGGCTCAGTCTATGCGTGAAAAGACCTTGAACGCTTTCCGCGACAAGAAGATCCGCATTCTGATTTGTACCGACGTGGCTGCCCGCGGAATCGACGTGGACCATGTGACCCACGTGATTGTGTACGACCACCCTGCCGACCACGAAGTCTATGTGCACCGCAGCGGACGTACCGCCCGTGCGGGCAAGAGCGGGCTCTGCATCTCGCTTATCACTCCTGTGGAAGAGATTGAAATAAGGCAGACCGCCGCTGACTTTGGCATCAACTTTATAAAGATGGACGTGCCTACGGACGAAGAGATTGCCAAGCGCGTCAGCGAACGCCTGCGTGTTCGCCTGGAACAGGAGCGGAACCATTTCGGTGGCCAGAAGGCTACCGAGCGTATCAGCCGCTTCTTGCCGCTGGTGCGTGAACTGGCCAGCGTCCAGGAAGACCAGATGCTGCTTGCGTTCTTGCTGGACAAGTACGCGTGGAGAAGGTAGGCTATAGGTTTTAGGTTGTAGGTTTTAGGCAAATGCGGGAATACCATTCTCTTGAAATTTGGAAAAGAAGTCATCAATTTACACTTGATGTATATGGACTGACCAGGTCTTTTCCTAAAGAGGAACTTTTCGTCCTAACCTCTCAGCTTAGACGTTCTGCCTCCTCCGTTCCAACAAATATTGCGGAAGGGTGTGGTCGAAAATCTAATACAGAATTATCCAGATTTCTTCAAATTGCACTTGGTTCTGCTGCAGAATCAGAATACCAGATATTGCTTGCAAAAGACTTGCATTACATAAATGACGCGTCGTTTAAAAAGATGAATTCCGAAATCACGGAAATCAAAAAAATGATCAATGCGTTCATTCAACATCTTCCTCCTGACAGCAAAACCTAATACCTATCACCTATTACCTAATACCTATTCATGGCTAAAATCAAAGTAAAATCTGCAAAAGAAATCGAGCTTATCCGCGATGCGGGGGCTCTTGCCGCCGAGACGCTGATTCTTGCCGGTGAAATGTGCAAGCCCGGCGTTTCCACCCTGGAAATCGACGAGTTCATCGGGGACTACACCAACAAGCACAAGGGCCGCTCCGCCTGCATGGGTTACCACGGCTACCCCCGCTACGCCTGCATCAGCATCAACGAAGTGGTGTGCCACGGCATCCCCCGTGCCGATACCGTCCTTAAAGACGGCGATATCGTGAACATCGACATCACCACCATCCTTTCGGGCTACCACGGCGACACCTCCGCCATGTTCTGCGTAGGCAAGGTTTCCAGCCTCGCCCAGGAACTGGTAGATACCGCCAAGTTCTGCATGGAAGAAGGCATCCGCGCCGCTGGCGAACCCAGGGCCCGTTTCTGCGACATCGGCTGCGCTATTCAGGACATCGCCGACGAGCACGGCTTCAGCGTGGTGGAGGACTACTGCGGCCACGGCATCGGCCGGGGCTTCCACGAAGAACCCACGGTGCTCCATTTCCGCAACTCCGAACGCACCCCCTTCATCGAGGTGGGCAACGTGTTCACGGTAGAACCCATGATCAACGTGGGCAAGCCCGGCACCAAGACCCTGAACGACGGCTGGACCGCCGTGACCCGTGACGGAAGCCTAAGTGCCCAGTGGGAACACACCATCGTCCGTACCAAGGAAGGTGTGGAAATTTTGACATTGCCGAGATAAAATAATTCAGACTTCGGAATTCAGATTTCGGAGTTAAAGTTCAATTCAATATTAACTCTGAATTCTGAAATCCGAACTCATAATTGAAAATGTCGCTGTTAGGTAATTTACGCAACAAGGCTGTTGAAACCTTTGTCAAGAACAACGAGATGGTGAAGCGTTTCGGTGACGTGCAGTCCATTTCCATCGATTCGGACCTGGGCACAGCCGACGTGGCCGTGCTCCTGCACGGAGAAGACAGGCCCATCAAGTTCCGCGGGTACTACTCCTTCGAAGACGGCGATACCGGCACCGACATCGTCATCCGTAAAATCACCTGCGAAAGGGAATGGATCGACACCGCCCTCTCTATGTGGGTAAACGGCAAGAACTACCGCTACACCCTCCCCGGCCTGGCAGGTAGCATCGCAAAGATTGTGTTCTAGGGCGTTCCCCGGCCAGATCCCTGAGCATGCCGAATGGGCCGGGTCGGGCTGTCGCGTTATCACGAATCAGATAGTCTGATACATGAAAATGCAGCCTTCGTCATACTCTGGCTTTACATGGCGTTGGACAAATTTTTCTTGATGCTCCGGAAGGCGTTCGAATCCCATAGTCTGGTAATGATCGATCAATTTTTCTTCTGGCAATGCGTAAATGTACACGGCATTCACGCCAATATACACGGACATTCTTTGAACAATGGGAAGAACGAATTTCTTGAATGTGTAGAAACCCAGTTTCTGTGATTCGGGATGTGTATCTTTGTATTTCTTGTTTATTGCAAAATTTGCAAGTTCAATGGCGGGAACAGAGTCAAATTTTTCTCCATCAAGCTGAATAGTGATAAGACCGGTCTTCAGAGAAAAATATGCAACTAATTCTGCGGACAAGCCATCTTTGACGAGATATGTTCTGCTGCAGTTATTTTCCTCGTCATCTACAGATTGATTTTTAAGGTAATTTTCTAGCCCCGCAGCGCCATTAGTCGCCTGGAAACTTGTAATCAGGTCAAGATTTTCAGGATTGTCGAACAAATGCTCAATAGTGAAATCTTTGGTATCTACGACAGAAAATTCGATAATCATTTGCTGGAAGCCTCCAGCAGCATACGACGATCCTTCGCATGCTCCTCGGCAATCCATTTTTCGAATTCCTCGACCTCTCGGTCTAGTTTAGAATGATCGGGTCTATGAGATTTAGAAAAAAGAGCGAAAGCATCGCTTTTTTTCAATAGTTGCTTGAATTCTTGAGATATTACGCGCATACTAGACCTCCGCCCATAAATATACACAAAATTCCCGCGGAAAGCAACTTGACAAGCACCTGTTTAAGCAGTTTGGGCGTTCCCCGCTGGCGCGGGTCGGGCTGTCGCGGTATCGCGAATCACGTTTCCTGAACCTGCCGATATACGATACTTGGCAACTAGAATTGCGATGCAATTCGTTGCCTTAGTAGAGTTAGGTTCGAAGGAACAGGATTGATTCGCGTCCGTTCAGCTTCGGCTCCTTACAGTCACCGAATCCGAACCCTTCGGGCTTCCATCCCTAACGCGAAAGGCTACATTTTTGATCCTAAATTAATGGTTTCTATTAAGCTTGAAACAATATTTGTTGGAAACAAGCCATAGGCAACCAGAATGACCGCTGTTGAAACAATTAAGATGGTGGGAATAATTCCTAACCCAAGAAGTAAGAAAACGCACAAGCTCCACTTCTTTGAAAATTGCATTGGCTCTATTTTTCTCCGACTAACAGTCCCAAAAACCTCCGAAACCAATTGTGCGGCGGTGAATTTATTTCTACCAAATATAAATTTATTCTGAATAACAGCGAGAATCCGCATGATATACTTAATAATACATACAATCGAAACAACAATGAGTGCAAAAAACGATATGGAATACAGCCATCCGCCAACCGATATTTCTTGGAAGCGCAATCCAAACAATTGCGTTGATGAAAAAAGGGTGGATGTTACAAGAAGAGCGACAAAGAAGATAAAGTACCGCATCAAACCATCGGATTGAACTTCTGTTTTTGCTCGTTCCCAGTCATATTTTAGATTATGGGACATACCTTCTTCAAAATAAGCAAGAAGTTTCATTACAGAAATCTTCTCACCATCACCCCAAAATCGATAATCTTTCCATTGCAATGAAAGTTCATAAGTTGCTGCTGCATCCTTGTGTGCCAACATATCCAATATCGCCATTAGTTTACAATCTTCTTTATCACTCAAGTTCAATCGAACTTCAAAGAATGCTTTGGCTTCTGCAGCGGAATGAAATACGATGCCGCAATTTTCCTTACCATCTGTTTCATTCCCTTTGTTACAAAAACGATCCTTATTTTCAAAATATCGCCTCAACGCAATTGTTGCACCTCGCAAGTCGTCTCGCCATTTCTTGCGTTCTTGGGTGATGTTTTCAATGGCGTTCTTTTTATCGGCGGTGGATTTTGTGATAAAAGCCGTAATCAAGGCCGAAACAATGCCTATTAATGCTGCCGTAATTTCTGAATTCATATTTTCCATAATAATCATCTATTTCTTAAATTTTCGCGGCCGAGCTTCGCGCGGGTTGGGGTTGGGGCGGGCGGCTTGCCACTGCGTGGCTGGCCCGCAGTTGGGGGCCGTGGCCGCAGGCGGCCTAGGCCCCGTAGGCTACTGCCCTTGGCGGTTGCCTACAGTCAGTCCCGGAGACAACGAACAGAAAACCCGTAGCGCTTGTAGTCGTAGTTCAGGCTCGCATCGTCATTGCTGTAGTACAAGTACATGATGTACGCGTAGCTGCCATTGCTCTCCGTAGAACTCCAGAAGTTCGCGCCGTAGCCGCCGTAGTAGAAGTAGGCGTAGTTGTAGCCGCCAGCAGGCAGCGCCGAAAAACCGAAGGCGTCCGTTCCATTACCATTAGAATCCCATCCGTTTGTTGCTTTGAGCATTTTTCCTGCCGTTGATTCTCCTCCTACATTCATGAAAAGGGTTTCAAATTCAGCCCTGGTCGGCAGGTGCCATCCGCTGGGGCAAATTCCACGCACAGGGTATGTGGGCGTGCAGGTATTGTTGTTGCCACAGCCTTTTCCTCTAAAACTGAATGTACCGGCACTATCCATGGCGGCAGCCCAGGTGTATAGGCGGCCATATTTAGCGCAACTGTCCAAGCTGTTTTTATAACACCAGTTCCGTTTTTGCATTCCGGGGTAACTGACGCTATCGGAATAGTTCAGGTTTTCCGCCATCCAGGTTTGAGTTCCGATAGTGACAATTTTATACATCTTTTTATCTCTCCTATCCAACAGATACCCTTCAGGAACAATAATTTCTGAACCCTGCCATACCCCTTTTTTACAAGTATAAATGGAATCGGTTGTGCTAGATATGAGCCTTATGATTTCATTCCCTTCTGTATAGCTGACACAACCCTTATTCAGGGAAATTTCCTGTTCATTTACAGTTCTAAAGGTGTCTGCATCACAGACATATTTGTTTGTTGAAGTAACTTCTCCAAAGACAATTGAACCGTCTGTAAGACATATTTTTCCATAGGTGTCATACTCTAGCACAGTTGCAACGTTCCATTTCTCAGACTTGCAGATGTAATACACGTCGTTCATTTTTTCGACGGCACCATTCTTTGCCGTGGTGCAATATCCTAGTTCATATTCTGTAGCGGTGATCTCTTTCCAAGCTTTATTTTCGCAGATGTAGTACTTGCCGTTGAGCGGATGTTTTTCACTTTCGCGAATGGTGACGCACGCGCCGTAGTTGTATTCCACATCGTTCTTGCTTGCACGCCACGCCCCGTTTTCGTACACGTAATGGTTCGAGGTATCCACGCTGCCTGGCTTGACGGCTCCTTCCGTTCCGGCTTCCCAGCCGTAGGTGTCGTATTCCAAAGCCGTCGATTTTGTCCATCCGCTAGTCTTGCAGGTATAGTAGGTGTTCCCGGACTTACCCACTTCATTCAATCGGCTTGCGACGCATGCGCCCAGGTTGTTTTCGATTTCACTTGCAGATGCCCGCCACGCCCCATTCTCATAGACATAGAACTTGTCCTGGTTCACCTTGCCTGTGCGGACTTCGCCGTCGTTGCCCGCGCCGAACTGGTAGGTGTCGTATTCCAGCACGGTGGCCTTGCGCCAGTTCTTGCTGTCGCAAATAAAGTACGTGGTGTCGATTTTACCTATTTCACCATTGCGTGCCTCGGTACATAGTCCAAGGGCCGTTTCGTTTTTCGCCACGGTCCACGAACCGTTTTCGAACACATAGTAGGTCTCGGTCACGTCGCCCTTCTTGAATTCGCCCTCTTCACCTTCTGCCCACTGGTAGGTGTCCTTCTCGTAATCGGTAGCCTTCTGCCAGCCTGTAGCCTTGCAGATGTAGTGGACGTTGTAGTTCTTGCTCTTGGCGTTCCTGTTCTGGGCCACCACGTCGTAGCGGGTCGAGGAGCAGCCGCCCAGTTCGTAGGCGTTGTTCCAGTAAATGGTCAGGTAGTTCTCGTAGGCGGGAATGTCCAGGATGTTCCAGCTCTTCACGTTGGCCCGCACGGAACCGCCGTCAAAACCTTCGGCCCAGTCCGCCATGTCGGCCTTGGTCTGGGCGTCGTTCCACTCGCCGTCACCGGCCATGTCCTGCTTAAAGTCGGCAATGGCCTTCAGAATTTCAACCTCGCTCCTGTCGCCAATGAAAAGCAGCGAAATCGCCATCAGTGTGGCGTTCTCCCCATAATTTTCGCTGGTCGATGGCACGAACGTCTTCAGGTCTTCGGAGAATTCTACTGAAGTGGCAAAACCGAAAGCCGTCATGATTTCGTAATCCGCCTGTTTCTTGGCAGCATACACACTGTAGCCCTTGTTCACGAGTTTTACCGCACGGTCGTATTCTAGATGGGTAAGCAGGTTGATGTTCACTTCGGTGCGTTTGCTCAAGTCAGTCAACACGCGGAGCGTCATAGAATCCTTGGAATATTCGCCACTGACTTCGTTACGCCACAAGCCACGGACTTCAAGCACCGCGTAAGGGTAAACCAGGTTCACCTTCGGAATCACGAAGTCGCCCTTGTTGCTGGAGATTTCGTCGATGTATTCGCGGCCCGTGTAGGTCAGTGCGTCGTCGTGCAAAAGGACTTCGCGGAGCACGAGGGGCGAATTGAACTTGAAGGGGCCCTTCTGTGCCGCTCCCAGGATGGACGCGTTCTTCACGATATAGCCATCGGCGGTCTCGGGCACCCATTTAACGGAATCGCATTTGAAGAAGACAGAATCCTTCTTGACCAAAATGCGCTGCTTGGCGTTGCCTGCGTGGCACTGGGGCAAGTCTTCCTTGGTAGGAACAATGTCGTAACCCGGATAGATTTCGTCTTTTGCCCAGCCATTTGCCTTGCAGGTGAAATAGGTTGAATCGGCAAGAACCAGGGCACGTAGGCCGATAGCGCCGGAATCGCAAGCAACAAGTTTATCTTTTGTCGCCACCTCGATGTAAGTCGCACGAGCCGAAGAACTGGAGCCGTTGTCGCTTAACGGGTCATCAACAGCGGAACTGCTAGATTCCGGGTCGTTGCCCGGAACGACGCTGGAGGAAGACTGCGCCGGGTCGGGATTCTCCGGCAGGGTCGTGATGTCGAGCCAGTTGTTGCCAGAACACAGGTAGTCGATGGATTGCGCCGTGACATACACGGTATCCCCTTCGCGGTCGGGGGTGCAGGCTCCCAGGTCGTAGATGGTGGAAACTTCGCGGACGGGGACATCTTCTGCTCCGCTGGACTTGCTACCGCTATCGCCTCCGCAGGCGGCGAGGAGAAGCAAGCTAGAGATTGCCACGCACCCAAGGGTGCTCGCAATGACATGGCGTTTCCACCCTGTGTGGCTCCAGGGTGACGTTAAAAGCGAGATAGTCCCTTTTTGCATAGAGCCTCCGTGACCGACATGTTTTTGCCTGCCTTGGAATGCCCTGATTTCGGTTCAGCTTTTTTTGAACTTTCCACAAAAAAAGCGTGAGCCGTTGTCCGTGCATTTCCACTTGAGGCTCTGGAAAACCTTTCTCCGAAATACACAAACGACCCACGCCCACTGGGGCGTGAACCATTGCGACTTATTCTCGGAGTTTTGAAATTTTCCAGATTTCCAAGTGGAGAACAAGAGCAACGCTCAAACTATGTCAAACCAGTCTATATACTTATAAGTTCCTCTCCAGAAATCAACGAACCGCCAGCCGCGCAAGTCCAGTCTGCACAACAAGACACATCGCCGATTTCCGCGACATTACATGGATAAATATATCATAAAAAAGGGCGAAACGCACAAAAAAAAAGCTATTTCTCCCAAAAACAACCCTGGATTCTATCGGCCCCTTCGGGGCCTCCAGAATGACAGAAGAACAAGCGGGGCTTATGACCTTTCGAATAAAGCCTACAGCCCGGTCACCAGGCCGCCGATTTGGCGGGCCAGGTAGGTGGCGTAGTTATCGGTCATGCCGCTTACAAAGTCCAATACCTGGTGGTAGGCTTCGGCGGTAGTGACGCTCTGACCGATTTTGGCATTGCCAATCAAGCGTACAATGCGGCTTGCCCGGTAGGAACTTTTCACGTTCACCCGGTAGTCGTGAACACCGCTGATAAAGGCATCCAGCACGGTGCTCAGGGTGGTGTAGCTACCGACTTCAAGCTCTGTCTTGCGACGGTCCGGGTAGATGCGTTCTCGGCCCAAGCGTTTGGCTATGAAAATGCCGCGCATTACATCGGACTTGGAAAGGTCTATCAGGTGCTTGTCCAGGGTGCCTTCCATAATCTGTTCATAGTTGTTGGCAAAGACCACAGCCACATCGTCGATGAGGTTCTGGATGGCCTTGCCACGAACGCTAGAAAGGAAATCTCTGAAGTTCTGGCCGTTCTCTTCGTATTCCTTGTCAATGTTGATTTCAGGACCGCAGAGGTAGCTGAACATGTCGCGAACATCGGCAAAGGTAAGGATTCCAAGCTCGATAGCGTCTTCTACATCGAGAATGGAATAGCAGATGTCATCGGCGGCTTCCATCAAGTAAACCAGCGGGTGCCTCGCCCACTTACCGTACGAAATTTCTGGCAAGCCAAGGATTTCTGCCGTACTCCTGTAAAGATCCGCCTCCGTGGAGAAGATACTCGTGGGGTGGCCGTACAGCGCCAAGGACGGATACTTGATCATGGCCCCGATTGTGGCGTAAGTCAGGCGCATTCCACCATCCAAGAAATGGTATTCCAGCTTGGAAAGAATGCGGTGCCCCTGAGCGTTACCGTCAAAGTTTTCAAAGTCAGCCTGTTCCTTGTCGGAAAGGTCTTTCAGCGGGGCAGAATTGCGGTTCTTGCGGAACCATTCACGGATGGCAGACTCCCCCGCGTGTCCAAAAGGCGGATTGCCGATGTCGTGAGCCAAGCACGCCGACTGGACGATGGTTCCGAAATGATATTCGTTGATGCTTTTGGGCAGGTACTTCTTTATCAGATGATAGACCGTCACTGCAAGGCTACGACCCACGCTGGCCACTTCAATACTGTGGGTCAGGCGGCTGTGTACGTGGTCGTTCACAGAGAACGGGTGCACCTGGGTCTTGCGACCCAGCCTGCGGAATGCCGTGGAGAAAACGATGCGATCAAAGTCACGGTGAAAATCCGAACGGTTCGGATCACGGTCCGCCGGGTGACCATAACGGGTTGCCGAAAGAAGTGTTTCCCAGTTGAGCATTAGAATACCACCAGGTCGTTCTTGTGGATCAGTTCGTCGGGAACGGCGTTGCCGAGAATTTCGTGGACTTCGCGGGTCTTCTTGCGGAGAACCAGTTTCAAGGTTTCGCTGTCAAAGCCAGCTACACCGCGGGCAATGGCGGTGCCGGACTCATCCAGGACTTCGATAAGATCGCCCTTATCGAAATGTTTCTTTACAGAGAGCACACCAACGGGAAGCAGGCTGGAATGCTTTTCGCGAAGGGCCTTGGAACCGCCCTCGTCTACCACGACACTCCCACGGGGCGTGGTGATAAAGCGGAGCCAACGCTGACGGCTGTTCAGCTTGTTCTTGGAACCGGCAAAGAATGTCCCCACCGCATTTTCAAGGACCACCTGATGGGGCAGCACCTTCATACCGTTGGCCAAGAAGGCGTTTGCACCGCTCCTGGTCACATTGCGGATGGAGTCCAGCTTGCTGCGCATACCGCCGGTACTAACCGCAGAGCCTGCTTCGCCGGGCTTGCCTGCCAGGGCCAAAATGGCGGGTGTAATTTCGGGAACGAAACGCAACAGACGGGCATCGGGATTCTTCTTCGGGTTGTCATCGAAGAGCCCGTCCTCGTCGGTAAAGATCAGAAGCAGGTCGGCATCCAAGAACAGGGCAACATCACTAGAAAGCTTGTCGTTGTCCCCCACCTTGATTTCGGCCACGGCCAGAGAGTCGTTCTCGTTGATGATGGGAACAATCTTGCGGGCCAGCATAGCCTTGATGGTGTTCTGCAAGTTCTTGTAACGAGCACGGTCCCTAAAGTCATCGGCCGAAAGGAGAATCTGACCAACGGAAAGGTCTACCCAGCTGAACATCTCGCGGTAGGCGTACATCAGGTCGATCTGGCCTACGGCGGCACAGGCCTGCTTTTCGGCGATGTTGGTGGGCTTTTCCTTGTAGCCAAGCTGGGCCATACCTGTACCCACAGCACCGCTAGTCACAATGACCACTTCTTTACCCGCTTCCATGAGGCGGGAAACAGAATCGGCCAACTTCTGGATGTAGCGGCTACGGACTCCGCCCTTGGCACTGTCCACCAAAATACGGGAACCAATCTTCACCACGATTCGGCGAGCTTCATTCAAAATGTTCTTGCGTAATTCACTCATAAATCAAACCTCTTACCGGCACACCAGCAACCTAATGGCGTCTAGGCGGAGCTGCGGCGTAGAGACAATCTTGCGGCGTTCTGTCACATTCTTCTTCAGCTGTTGCAGAGCCGTTGTACTTCCGCCACGACCGCGCATCAGCATCATGTGGTTCATGCGCTGGTATTCCTGCTCGGTGCGCTTTTCCACCAGGTCTGCGGCCTTTTCGGCATATTCCTTGGCCATGCCGTTGATAGCTTGACGCGCAAAGCCCAAGCCTTCTTTCGCAAAGAAGCGGAGCGTAGCATCTACGGCCTTGTTTCCGCGAGGCACCGCCACATCACGAAGGTTCGCTACTTTCAGCTTGTCAAGCACCGCAGACATGTCCTTGCCTGTGGGGTCAATCAAGGCAGAAGCATAGCAGGGACCAACAATGTCGGACATTCCCCATTCTTCGGGAACCGGTAATTCTACCACAAAATTGTACTGCATCATTAGACCACGCATACCTGAATCCTGCCAAATAGAGCAGGCTACGGTGCCGTGATTCATGCTTGTCTCGTAGTCGATGACGCCCTGTACCAGCGGGTGTTCCAGGCTCACGAAATCCACTTCATCGTGGATCATGGCCACCTTACGGTCAAAGGTTACCGTCAGGGAAATACTGTCGGAACCTTGTTCATCTTCTTCGCTCTGGGCTGCAATCATGGCCTGGGTAGGCATGCCGGGAACGGTACCCGCTTCGATTTGCGGGCCCATGGTAATCACAGAACAGTCGGCGATAGCACTAGGTTCAATATCTAGCCCACGGGCCTTCAAGGAATCCAGCAGCAGGTTCTTCATTTCGGGTTCTGCATCGATCCGCTCGATTTCGTCCGTAATCTCCTTGGCCTTTTCCGGATTGCGGGAATTGAATTCCAGCAGGCGGTCGCGACCTTTCTCGATCTTCTTACGCATCTGCTCGGAATCTTTCTGGACGGTGGGAATAACCTTTGCAATAAAGCGGTCCATGGTATTCACAGGATCGGCCAAAGCTTCAATCAGGCTGTCCGTATACTTCAGGAACAGTTCGCCGCCACCCATCAGAGGAGCGCCGAATGCATTCAGGCCATCGTTGTACCAGCGGAACATCACCTCTTGGCCGGAGCCCTTCACATAAGGAACATGCACATAGATGTCCTTGGTCTGACCAATACGGTCCAGACGACCAATGCGCTGTTCTACCAAAGCGGCATCAAGCGGAAGATCAAAGAGAATCAAATGATGAGAGAACTGGAAATTACGGCCTTCAGCCCCAATCTCAGATGCAATTAAGATATTCGCCCCATTAGGCTTACTGAAGTTGGCGGCCGCCTTGTCACGAGCAAGAATACTCATGCCTTCGCTGAACACGGCAAGTCCATCTTCGCCCAAATATTCCGTAAGAACAGTCTTCAAAGCAAAGAGTACGGATTCGCTTTCACAAATCAGCAGTATCTTATCCTTGCGATGTTTCTTCAGGAATTCCTTAAGCCATACAACACGTTCGTCCAAAGCCCAAGCATCGGAATACTGCGTGCAGAGCAGACCATTTTCTTGAATGTCCGTTGTTAGGTCATCGCCGGAAGTACCTTCTTCCATGTAGAGGTACTTCTGTGCGGCAATCTCCACCATGTTGCGGTATTCGGGATTAGGCTCCAGGGGTATGGCATCTAGAATGCGCTTGGGGAAACCGCCCACACCCTTTCTCGTGTTTCTGAATACCACGGAACCAGTACCCATGGCATCTACAATACGACGAATCCACTCCCCTGCTGTCAAGGACTTGGAACTTTCCTGCTCTAGCCAGGGACGGATCTTGGAATTCTTCGGAACAGCCTCGTAAAGGTCATCCCAGCTCATCTGGTGGTTCGGGTCTGTGGGAATCTTCTTTAGGTCATTGACCAGCTTGTTATAGGCTTCCTGGTCGTTAATGAATTCCCGGTAATCCGTGAACCTGGTGGGGTCCAACATCTTGAGACGGTTGAAATGGGATTCCGGATTGAGCTGAAGGGGCGTTCCCGTAAGCAGCAACAAGCCCTTGGTCTTTTTGCAAATGGCGTCCACAAGCTTGTATTCGCCACTGGTAAATCCATCTTCGCTCACCAGGTGGTGGGCCTCGTCCACAATGGTGATGTCCCAGTCAATCTTGAGCAGGTCTTCTACCAATGCCATCTGCCGCATGAGCAGTTCTACGGACACAATGAAGTTATTGCCCTGCATGAAGGGATTGGGCTTGGCCTCATCCTTTTCGACGTTCACAAAAAGGCTTTGCATGTAGCCGTCATCCACCAGGGTAAAAAGCTGGTTGAACCGGCGTTTCATTTCCACCATCCACTGGTGCTTCAGGGTATCGGGAACGATAATCAGGGTCTTTTCGATACGGCCACGAGCCTTCAGGGCATGCCAAATCATACCCGCTTCGATGGTCTTACCCAGGCCAACTTCGTCCGAAAGCATGAGCCTCGGGAGCGTAGTACTGGAACAGGCCCTATAGCAAAGGTAGTACTGGTGCGGAATCTTATCTACGCGAGGGCCGATCATGCCACGTACCGGCGAGGATTGCCATTTGCAGCTCAGCGCCAAAGCACGGCTACGGCGGTCAAAGGCCTTAGAAGAAACATCACCCTGGCCGGAATTTCCGTAGAAGCTTTCTGCCCCTATGTTTGAAAGGGCCTTGAATAAATCCACGACTCTCGCACCCTGTTTTGCAACCAGGTCCGATTCCTTGATTTCTTTGCCGCCACGGCCTACGTAGACAACAACGCCAGAGGTTTCCCTAAGGGATTCAATGACAAAAGAAGCTCCCTTCTCGCTCTTGGCTGTTTCTCCCGGATTCAAGATAAATCGCTCCACAGGAGCATTGTCCATTCGGTAGATTCGGGTCTGATTTACAAGGGGAAAGCGAAAGACGACGTTGCGGCCCTGCAATTCCGAAACAATACCGAGACCCAGGTCCGGTTCAGATCGGCTCACATAACGCTGGCCAGGCACAAATGTATTCATAGCACGCAAATTTAGAATTTTTTTAAGAAAAGACCGCTCCATTTCCTATATTTACAGCCGTATGAGTTGGTTTTACATAGACGAGTCCATCACAGAGGGTGAAAGACGGCAAGGGCCGTACACTCTGGACGAGATTCTTGGATTTGTCCAGGCCGGGAAAATCACGGATGAAACCCTGGTATGGCACTCCGGCGAAGAGGATTGGAAACCTTGGAAAGACACCCTTGAAGCAAAGACTCATGCCTCCAGAGAAGACGCCCTGCAAGATGCCATCGAACAGCTCTTGAAGCAGACCCAGACCGGAAAGCATTACGCCGGATTTTTCGTGCGGCTGGTAGCCTATATCATCGACAATGCCATCGTGGGTGTGTTCGGTGGAATCGTCCTGTTTGTCATGAGCGCCATGCATTATTTGGATCTGGAAAAAATCCAGGGCTTGGCTGGGGCTTTTTTGGACGACCCGACCTCTGCCGATGCCATGAACAACCTGTTCAATGCTCCGGGAATGTGGGAATTCATGCTGATTTGCTCTATTCTACAGGCCATCTACTTTATCTTTTTTACCGGAAAGTTTTCTGCCACTCCGGGCAAAATGCTCTTTAAGATTCGCATCGAATCGGCCCAGGGCGAGAAACTGACCTGGGGGCTTTCTTGTGTTCGCTACATGGCGAGCATCTTTACCCAATTTACACTGACCTTGTATGGCCTCGGCTACCTGATTGTATGTATCGACCCGAAGCGCAGGGCTCTCCACGACTGGATTGCACGAACCCGCGTGGTGTACAAGGACTAGGAGATTTGTATGTACCGTTTTGAAGTTCACCAAGTGAAGAAACCTCTGGAAGGCGAAGTGGAAATTTCCGGGGCGAAGAACGCCGTGCTGGCCGTGATGGCGGCGGCCCTTTTGGCCGATGGCGTTTCCGAGATTACCAATGTGCCCCACCTGAAAGACATGAAGACCATGAGCGACGTGCTCAGGGTTATCGGATGCCATATCAGCGGTGAAGCCCATGTGCTCCGAATTGACACTCGCCAGGCAGACCACCTGGAAGCTCCCTACGAATTGGTGAAGACCATGCGCGCCAGCTTTTACGTGCTGGGGCCGCTGGTGGCCAGGTTCGGACGTTGCCGTGTTTCGCTCCCGGGTGGATGCGCCTGGGGCCCGCGACCTGTGGACCTTCACCTGAAAGGGCTCGAGGCACTGGGCGCAAAGATTACCCTGACCCGCGGGTACGTGGAGGCCACCTGTGATGGCAGGCTCCCCGGCGGAAACTTCAACTTCCCCATTTCCAGCGTGGGTGCCACGGTGAACGTATTGATGGCCGCCACACTTGCCAAGGGTACTAGTGTACTTCAGAATGCGGCGCTGGAACCCGAGATTGACAACCTGGTGGACTTTCTTGTGTCTATGGGCGCAAAGATCCAGGGCCGCGGAACCCGAACCCTCACTGTTCAGGGTGTCGAAAGCCTGCGTCCCGGTAAATGCTTTACCATTCCCGACCGAATCGAAGCAGGCACGTTCCTTTGTGGTGCCGCCATTACCCGTGGCTGCGTAAAGGTGAACCGGATTATTCCCGAACACATCGCCTCTACCCTGGACGTGTTCAAGGAGATGGGCTGCAAGGTAGATGTGGGCCCGGACTGGGCTCAGGTAGATGCTCGTGGTCTAGAACTGAAACCCGTAAGCATATCTACGCTCCCCTTCCCCGGATTCCCCACCGATATGCAGGCCCCGCTTATGGCCACCCTGGTTTCTGTACCTGGAAACAGTTTGATTCAGGATACCGTCTATAACGACCGCTTCAAGCATGTGGCAGAGCTGGAACGTCTGGGAGCAAGCATCCAGATTAACGGAAACACCGCTACCATCAAGGGCGGCACGCCTCTCGAAGGCACAGAAATCATGGGTTCCGACCTACGTGCCACCGCAGCCCTTGTACTTGCGGCCCTCATTGCCGATGGCGAAAGCACAGTACACCGCGTGTACCACCTGGACCGCGGTTACGAAGATTTCGAAGCAAAGATGGCAAAGCTAGGCGCTACCGTCATCCGTCATAGCGATGACGAAGAATTGGAATAAAGTTTATCGCGTTTAGCGACCACCCATTGGATTTCCCATGGGCCTAAAATCCGGTCTATCGCGCGGAGGCGGCTCCATGTTTGGCGAATCAGGGCGTCCTTCAAAAGGTTCCCGTTCAAACTGTCCACGCTCACGTTCAAACTGATTACGTTCGCGAGCGAACTGTTCGCGGTCGAACTGGTCCCGTTCACGAAATTGATTTTTCGGGATATCACCCTCGAAACGGGGCTTTTCGTCGCGATTTTTGAAACCCTCTTGACGGATTTGTTTTAGCTCGGATGGCGGGGCCTCACGGAGTTTGGAGAGAATCTGCTCCCTAGCCTGCTTGCGCTCTTCGCGCATGCGTTGCCAATCCGCACGTTCCTTTTGGCTTAAATCAGGCGTTTCCCTAGAGATTTCCTGCTTTTCAGCGGGGGTCGGAACGTAGGACTCGGGTGCAGAGGATTCGCCGGCGGCAAAAGAGAATGACGTCGCGAGAAGAATCGTAGATATGAATTTAGTCTTGTTCATACCTAGAGTTTTGCAAATTTCGTGCCAAAGTTCCATACAACTAAACCTCACTTAAAATCCTCTTTCTTTATCCCCAAACGTTCCATGATTTCGCGAAGGACCTTACGATCTATGCCTAGAATCGTGGCTGCCAGAGTCAGGTTCGCTCCAGAATCCCGAAGGGCATTGCCGATAACTTCACGCTCCACGGCTTCACGAGCCTCTTTCAGTGTACGCGGAGATTCCTTGGCCTCTTTCTGGATACTTTCCAAGCCCAAATCTGCCGGCTGGATTACACCGTGAACAGCCTGGACCAATGCCTTCTGGATTTTGTTTTCCAGCTCACGGACGTTTCCCGGCCAGTGGTAGCTGAGCAGGGCCTTCTCGGCATTGCGGCTGAGCTTGAACTTGCCACGACCATATTCTGCACCGTAACGCTTTAGGAATTCCTCGGCCAAAAGCACCACGTCTTGCCCACGTTCCCGAAGAGGCGGCACCTGGATAGGCATGACCTGTATGCGGAAATAAAGGTCCTCACGGAACTTCTTTTCCCGGACGGCTTCTTCTAAGTCTACATGGGTTGCCGAAATGATCCGCACGTTCACAGGAATTTCACGATTGTCACCTACGCGGGTGATGTGCTTTTCTTGCAAGACACGCAAAAGCTTCACCTGCATGTTCAAGGGCAGTTCACCAATTTCATCCAGGAAGATGGTTCCACCGTCCGCCTCTTCAAAATACCCTTTGCGATTGTCAACGGCTCCGGTGAAGGAACCCTTGGCATGCCCAAACAGCAGGGATTCGATGAGGTATTCCGGAATGGCTCCGCAATTCACCGCAATGAAGGGCTTTTCGCTTCTGGGACTATGATTGTGGAGGTAGCGGGCGAAAACTTCCTTGCCCGTGCCCGTTTCCCCGCGGATAATGACCGGGAGGGGCAGGGGCGCAAGACGGTCTGCCAAAGCCACCAGCTCTTCCATAATTTTGGAAGAATAGACGATGCCGTCTTTGCGCACCACGTTCTTGAGCACGTCCAGGGATTCCTTGTCCCGCAGGCGGTCAAAGGCGGCAAAGGTAATCTTTTCGCAGACCGTCACGAAAGAATCGAAAAGCTTGCTGTCCGATTCCGTAAAGGGCTCTTCACGGGCGGCCCGCTGCAGGTACAGATACCCTGACTCGGAATCGGGAGTCCTGAAGGGTGAAACCATAATGCTTGTCAGCTGGTTCTGTACGATAGACTTGGAAAGGTCCGCCGAATCGTCGTCCAGCTGGTTCCAGACGATAGCCCGGTTCTCGCTCTTGGCATGCTTCACGGCAGAAATAGAAATAGAGACCTTCTCCGGATCCGAAAAATGGAGAGGTACTTCGCCACCGATGTCCAGAACAGCCGCGTCAGCGTTCAAAACTTCACGGGCAATATTCAGAATTTTCGGGAAAAGGGTATCCGGCTCCTGTTCGTCCAGGAGAATCTTGACCACGTCCAGCATCTTTTCGGTGGCGACAAGGGATTCCGGATTCATCATTCACTTTCCTCGGGCTTCAAACGTTCCAGTACGCCTTCCATATCCGGCATATTGACCGAATCCGGGGCAGACTGCAGCTGGCTATCCCTGGTCTTTTGCATCAGGAGTGCCCCCGTTTCATCTACAGAGGTTCCTTTCCCGCCAAAGACCATGAATAAGGCCAACGTTACCAAGATTAAAATAAATAGGACAAGAGCCAAATAAAAGCCTTTTTTTCTTGTTTTTGAAGTTTTTCCCCTCTTCAAGAAAGGCAAATCCACATTTTCGAGAGCTTTCGCCCCGTTTTTTTCGATTATCCCAGAAATACTTTTACAGAGCTGTTCTTGCTGGCGGGCCAGATGCACTCCTTCCCCACCCAGCTTTTCCAGGGCGATTTCCAACAATTCATCCAATTCTTCCAGGTCTTCTACCCTAGATTCCGGAGAAGGTTGTAAAAGTCCCTTCCAAAGTGGGTCCAACACAGAAAGGTCTTCAGGAGAAAGGGCCATTTTACCTGCCTCAGCCATATCCATAAGACCAAGCCCGATTCTTTCGGAAGAAAGCTTGCCCATGCCTTCGCGAATTTCCTCGAAGGTCTCTCCCTTAAGCAAGGTCTCGCCGCTCACCCAGAAATACAGCAACGCCCCCAAGCTGAAAAGATCCGACTTCTCCGAAGGGGCCGTTCCCGTAAATCGCTCCGGAGCAGAAAAATGAAGTACGCCTGGGCCCACGATGCCAAAGTCCATCAGTACGGGGACGGCAGACCGGTCAAAGAAAACGTTAGAGGGATTGATGTCCCCATGGGAAATTCCCGCCCTTTGCAACGCCTGGAGGGCCGATACGACTTTACGCATGGAATGGAGCGCAAAAGCCAAGGGCATAGGCGAAAGTTCGGCAGAAGGTGCCCCCTCCACAAAGTCGTAGATGATGTAGGAGCGGCCCTCCACCATTCCCGACTCCAAAATGCGGTATACCCCCGGCAGGTTCAGCTTTTGCAGCTTACCGATGGTTCCTTTATCAAAGGAAACTCCCCTATTGTACCACTTGAAGCTATAAGTCCTAGAAGATTCCCCCTGGACCTTGTAGATGCTGGCCTCGCCTCCCCGGTGGAGAAAGCTGGCCGATGTAAGGCTATCCACTAATGCCATCTACAGCTTACCCGAATCAATCATGGATTTTAGGGAATCTTCGGCAACAGCGGTCCAATACCTAAGCGACCTGCTGGTGGAATCTTGCTTGAGGCCCATGGACCAGATGTCCCAGGCAGACGGAACATCGCCTTCGCGCCAGTATAGGTTTCCCAGGTTCACATAGGCCGAAACGAAAGAGGAATCCCTGGTAATGGTATAGACGTAAATGTTCTTGGCTTCGTCGATTCGCCCGAGATTTTCGAAGATCAGGGCCTTCAGATTAAAGCTGAAGTAATTTGCGGAGTCAAGAGCGATAGACCGATCTAGCAGAGGCAAAACGTTGGCTCTGGAATTGTTGCCCAGAGTGGATTTTGCAAGGTAAAAAAGGCTGTTGGAATAAGCGGCCCGAATCTTGGAGGTACTATCCACATTCCACAGAATCCGGAATTCAGCAACGGTCCGCTCCCAAAGCGGCAGAGTCGCCCCCTTCAGCTTTTCCTTATCCTCGGCAATAGCGTAATACGACAGGGCTAGGCCATAACGGGCGTCCCTATCCAACGGGTTATCGTCCAAAGCGGCTGAAAAATTTTTGACGGCACGGTCGTAATCGCCTATACGCAGGGCATCGTTTCCACGGGAAATCAAGCCGTCCCTGCATGCGCAGAGCACCCCCATGGACAAAGCCAGTGTGGCAAGAACTAGCGATTTACCAACCATATTACCAATATATAAAAAGAAATGAAAAAAAGGACCAAAAAAAAGGAAAAGTCCTGGAGGGGTAGCCCTCCAAGACTTCCGTGATGTCAAAGATTTGGGGATAGGGTATTCTTTTCAGGACATCACTTGTAATAGTAGGTCATGCCGTTGGCCAGGGTTACGGAATTCATTCCACTAGAGGCCACGGTAGAAATGGAATTTATTCCTGCATAGACCACCACGCTTCCCGAAACAGAGGTGGTAAAAGCCGCATTGCTTGCTCCAATGGTCTGGCCAGCGCTAAAGCTCATGGAGGTGCAGTTTCCGCCAGTGGGGATCGTTTCGTTCATGGTTCCAAATCCAAGCAAGATTCCGCCGCTAAAGGTGTAACTTTCGTCGGTATCGATAATGCCTCCGGTTCCACCGCTGCAGCCGCCGGAGCCGCCCATTCCGCCGGGCCCTCTAGAGGATGATCCGCCGCCCTGGCTATTGCCGTTGCCCATTTCCAGAATGACCACGCCACCAGTCTGGGTAATGCTTCCGTTGGCATCCAGCACGTCAATGTCATTGCCTGCTGCATATAGGTAGTGGTATCCGCCAGAGATAATGATGTAGCCCTTGGAACTACTTTGCATTCCGCCCATTCCCATGCCGCCATTCCACTGGCTTCCGCTGGCGGTAGAACCGTCGGCAGAGCCTCCGGCAGCATTCCAGGCGTCGTCGCTAGCCACAACAGAGGTGTAGCCGCCTTCGGCTCGGATGTAGAAGGCCTCAATACCTTCGTTGGCCTTGGTAATCTTTATAGAGCCAGCCTTGATACGCAGGGTGGAATCGGCATGAATACCGTCATCGCCCGAAGAAATGGTGGTTTCGCCACCGTTAAAATAGATGTTCATGTTAGAGTGAATGGCGTCGTCAGTGGAGGTCACGTTCACGATGCCTGCATTGATGTAAAGAAGGTTATCCGAGACAATTCCCTTACCAGTGGAATTGACCGTAATCTTCGGAGTGGACACGGAATCGGCCAAAAGCACGTAGTTGTAGGCCTGGATACCATCGTCCTGGGCCTTGATGGTGAATTCGCCACCCGTAATGACAATCTTTCCCTTGGTGTTATCGGTCACGGAGCCTTCTTCTTCACCCTCGTCGCTCTTGATGCCATCGCCATTATTGGCGGTAAGCGTATAGTAGCCACCCTCGATGTTCACAGAGCCCTTACCCTTGAGGGCATTGTTCTTGGCCGTCACGATCATGGTGGGAACGTCCTTGATGCGGAGGTCGTTGGTGGTGTGAATTCCGTTATTATAGTTGCCCGTCACCGTGAGCTTTCCGTTGCCCTTGAAGGTGATGTCATCCTTGGCATAGATGGTAGCCACAGTAGAATCTTCCTTGGCTTCCCCATTCTTGGTGTATTTCCAAAGTGTTTTGCGGGTGGTTGCATCAGTAAGCTTGTTTTCCGTGCCGTCTACCAGCATGAAAAATACTTTTTCGGCGCTCTGTACGTAGAAGGGGGCGTCATTGGCACTGGTCAGGTCAAGGCCGTTCAGGTAAAGGTAAACCTGGGCTTCCGTACTGGCGGCCACAACCACCTGGAAATTGCTGGACTTACCCGAGAGGTAGTAGTTGCCCGCACAACTGATGGTTGCCACCGTGCCACTAATAGAAACGCAGGAATTTCCGTCGTTTTCCACAGAAAGGCCGCTCTCGCTAAAGGTGAGCTTCAGGTCGCCTTCGGCCTCCTGGTATACCACCGCTTCGGAGACTACTTGCTCAACAACCTCTTGGCTTGATGTAGGGTCAAAGTCGCTACCACCGTTTTCCGAGTTGGCGGACTTACCGGACGCACTAGATTTGCCGGAAACCGTAACCGCACAGTCGCTTGCGTTGGTGGTCTGGGTTCCGTCGCTACAGACATAGACCGTAGTGGTCGTAGAATCGGAAACTCCACTCACGCATTCGGCAGCGCTATTGGCGACGCTTCCGTCGTTACAAGTGTAGGTAGTGATTTCTTCCGTGCTAGCAATCCCGTCATCGACGGCGGTGGCAGCAGCATTGTCGCTACAGGCCGTAAAATAGGCTGTGGCGACTACTAGGGGGAATATAACTTTCTCGATACGCATTTTAGCTCCTTGTTTCTATCAAAATTATTTAGAAACAAGGAGCTAAAGGGGGATTTTTTTGTCTTTTTGAAAAAAGCGGATTTTTTATTCGGAACTTTTCGTTCCGTTCGTGTCAATTAGTTCCAGAAAATGGACGCGCTAGTCGTCCATTCCAATGAGCTGGAACTGTTCGTTGAATTTTAGTTCCAGATCATTGGCAAGTTCCACGTCGTAACCGTAGCGTTCCTTGTCCACCTTGATGACAGGAGTCGTGGCGTAGTTCGCCTTTACGTAGTCGGCGATTCCCTTGGGAATAAAGCTTGCAGGCACGCCCTTCTGCTTATTCTCCACCTTGTTCCAGGTGCCGTCCTTGAAGAGCTCAATCTTGGTGCCGTCATCCAGGCGGACTTCGTACTTGGTCTTTTCGAAGAACCCGGAATCCTTTTCGGCAAAGAGGATCTTCTGGGCGGGGAACTTTTGTGCCACGAAGGTCTTGACGGCGGCGGGCAACTGGTCTACGGCAATGGGGGTGTCATCGGCAAAAGCGGCAACCGACATAAACAGGGCACATACAATAGCCATAACGAATTTGTGGGCGTACGACATGATAAACTCCTTTGTTAAATGTTTTCTTGTTTACATCTATAATATACCAAAATTTTCTATAAAGTCAAATATATTATTTATATTGAAACGATAGAATATTATTATTAATAGTAAGAAAACAATCAAAAAAACGAGATGCCGGGTCAAGCCTGGCATGACAATGATGATGTTAACGCTACTATTTTATCCGTGAGCAAAAAAGTGACCCGCCGGCATAGCCGGCGGTTCTTCATATACGGGCATAGCCCTA
>CAMHOW010000016.1 GCA_946186895.1 uncultured Fibrobacter sp. | reverse complement strand
AGCCCATCATCACCGTTTCGAGAACGGTGTTCTGTTCGTAGGCGAAGTGGTCCTGTTTCAAAACTGCGATACGTTCGCCTGGGTCTTTGGTGACCTCGCCGGTGTTGGGCTCGAGTTCGCCCGAAAGGATTTTCAGGAACGTGGATTTTCCGGCGCCGTTTGCACCGATGACTCCGTAGCAGTTGCCGCGCTTAAAGGAAAGATTTACTTCCTTGAAGAGAACGCGGCTGCCATACTGTAGACTTACATTGGAAACATTGAGCATGGGCCCAAAGATAGTAAAAGATGAGAGCCACGGCAAAACAATTATTGTTTTGACATGGCCGAATCGCACTATCTACATTTCGAAGAAATGTCAAGATAGTAAAAGATTTATTTTATATCAATGACAGTAAGCTGTTCCCCTTCGACACGGAACTTGATTTCATGGTCGGCAAACTTAAGTCCGTATATTCTGGAGGGGTCGTCCTGGTAATGGGGGCGGGGATCCTGTCTCAGTAATTCTATCAAGGCGCTTCTTTTCTCGGGTTCAACCCTTTCTAGTTCGTTTTCGGCAATCTGAACCTGTAAACGGGATTCTGGGGCGGTTGCTGCAAAGCCGCCGAGTGCATCGGGAATGCAGTCGGTGTAGGGGAGGTACGGCTTGATGTCCACAATGGGAGTTCCGTCCATCAGGTCTGCTCCGCTTACGACGATGATGGGGCCTAATTCCTTGTCTTCTCGGATTTCTTCTATCTTGACGCAAGACATGGCTAGCGGATTAGGCCGGAAACTTGAGCGTGTAGCGAAGACCCCAAGGCGTGCATTACCCCCTAGACGGGGTGGTCGAACCGTGGGCTTCCAGCTATCCCGAATGTTTTCAGAGAAAATCCATAGTAGCCAAAGGTGGCTAAACCCCTCTAGCCCACGCAATGCATCGGCATTTCTAAATTCTTTTTCAAAGACAATGACGGACTTCAGTTCCTTCAGGATTCCGCTCTGTCTTGGAATCCCGAATTTCTCGGGAAAGTCGCTTCGGATGCGGGCGACAGTCTTGATGGATAAGGTTTGCATGTCAATTATTGGGAGCCTTACTCGGTTCCTTTGTCAAGGCCCTTGACTGCATATGCCCGCCTATTTCCATTTTCGTCAATGATTACTGCGACACCTGCAAGGTTTGTGAGCCACTTGTAAGTCTCGTGGAGTTTCACGTCGGCTTGTTTATCGGTGAGGTATACTAGCATAGGAACAATAAATTCGTCGTGGCTGCAGATAACCGTGATTTTATTTTTTACAGCCTGGAAGGTGTTGGCGACGACAGATTCGCATGTTTCCTTAAGATCATAGAAGGCATCGGCATAATCCCCGTCATATGCCCATTTTGTTATTACAACGTGGGAGTTGATCTTTTTGCCGTCTTGGTAAGAATCAAATAGATCGTCATCCTTTACGAATGTAGATCTGACATAGGTTTCGTTCGATTCATAAGGGAACGTGGTTTGCCCTCTGCCAAGTGCAATATTTTCACATGTTTCTTTTGTTCGCACAAAATCCGTGGAAATGTAGTCAAAGTCCTCGGGGCCTACAAGTTTTCTTCCGACGGTTAATGCCTGCTCAACTCCGTTTTCGGTAAGAGGCGTTTCTTTTGTGGTGTTGAATCCTCGTTCACCGTGTCGTACTATAAAGATTGCCTTTTCGTTTGGCTGAATGCTCTGGTATACCGCTTGAATGTCTGCGAAGCCACTGGAGTCAAGAGTAATAGTATATGTGGGCTCGCCATTGGCTTGGGATTCTGGAGCATCTGCTGATGTGGATGAGTTGATTGCAGATTCGTCGGAGCTGTTGGATCCGCTGTCGGAGCATGCCGGCAAGATAAAGCAAGTGGCTAATAGGCCTATGGCGAAAACAGAATGAAAGTTCTTTTTCATAAAAACCTCGTAAGAATACTTAATCTTAATATACACAATTTAATTTAGTTTGATTGAAACTCTGTGCTAATGTACTGTGTTATTTTCGGTATTTCGGTACTGTCGGCTTGCTTCTCTGTTGCGTTGTTTTAGTTTTTTGTTCAGGGGCCAGTATATAAAGGCGAATAAAATGTACCCGCATAGCAGCACAATCCAGTGGTTAAGGCCTAGCCGTGTTTCCAATAGCCGCATTTCTACGAACATGAATGGGCCGGCAATTAGGAACAGTGGCAGTTGACGGCACTGGTCGCCCAGCGAATATCGTGATTCGTAGCTTACGATAGAATTCATCATGGGGAAACTGGTGCAGAAACCACCCATGAGACGCTTGATGACCATTAGGCCGGCAACGACAAATGCAATGGCCGGGGCTTTGACATAGACTGGTAGGGGTGTCTTGTAGGGTACCCCAGACTTATAAGGCTGTTTTTGGAAAATCAGGACCCCTAGCAGAAAGTCAAAAAGACATACGCCAAAAAAGACAGGTTCGCTGTCGGGTACAATTGGCGCAAGAGTGGTGCCTATGGCCACAAATGTGGCAAGTCCAATAACGATAGAGATGACAATAGGTACATGGAGGCGGTTGTGTGAAATTCTTACGATATGGACGTACATGAGGCAAAGTAGGGCAGAAATGGCATTGGCAGTGCCCATAGGGAGCCCTACAGCGATATAGGCAAATCCACAGGGGATGGGAATAGTAGCCGCCACCGCCTTGAGCTGGGGATCCTTCATGTAGGCGCTGGCCGTTCCCAGGGCCGTAACCATGAAGATCAGCAGCCAGTCGTAGGGCTCAAAGTTAAAATTCAGGTTTTGCCACATGTAAGGCTGTTACACGAATTTTTTAAGGATGTGCTTGCTAGACACGAAGTAGTCAATTCCGCTGATAATGGTGATGGCGGTAATGACACCCATGACAGCCTGTGGGAAAACATGCCAGATACTTTCGAAGTTGGGAATCAGTTTTTGTACAGGGTCAATGGCACCCAGAAGTATAGCCACAATGCCGATTCCCTGAAGGGCTGTTTTCCACTTGCCGCTCTTGCGGGCGGGCA
The DNA here is from genome assembly GCA_946186895.1 of uncultured Fibrobacter sp. GTDB lineage: Bacteria > Fibrobacterota > Fibrobacteria > Fibrobacterales > Fibrobacteraceae > Fibrobacter. The sequence goes on along the minus strand of CAMHOW010000016.1, from coordinate 40,344 downwards.
TAATTAGACCTTCGCTTGCGGCAAGGGTCCGTAGGGTTTCAACGCTGGATTCTCTAAAATAAATTAGTGCTACCATCCAAACGGGAGCGTAGCCTGTAGCGATAAAGCACATGAAAATGGTCATGTTTGAAATTTTATCGCTGAAGGGGTCAAGGTATTTTCCGAGGGTGCTGACTTCTCCCATGGCGCGGGCCAGTTTACCGTCTAGGAAGTCGGTAAGCATGAATCCAAGTACCATGATCAATGCGAGAACCTTGAATACCAGGCTGTTGTTACTGTAATCCAGGTCGTTGTCATAGAAAAACACCCACAAGAAGAATGGCGTGAGCACGATGCGGCTCATGGTAAGCTGGCTTGCTATGGAAAGGGGCTTTCTATGGGCGGGGTCACGGTAGTACCAGTAAGCGTATGCTACGGTAGAGGCGAGAATCAACAGGATGGTTGCTACCATGCAAATCTGCTGGTATTCTTCGAGGTCCAGCAAGTAGACGCCCATAGTGATGATGGTGGCAAGGTTTGCAAGTTTACTCCAACGTCTTTTGTGGGGGAGCTTCTTTCCTTCGCGGAGGACTCCTAGGGAGAATAGGGTGTGGGCAATAAGACGGGCCAGGAGCAGGGCGCAGCCCACGCCGAGGATTTTTTCCACATTCTCGGAATACACCAGATCGCGGGTGAAGATGCTGGTCATGACCGCAAAGGAGAGGAACCCGTCAATGAAATTAAGCCATAGCCTATAATAAGGCTTCTCAATGTCTTGTCCCCGAAGTTGATATAGATTGTACCAACCCATTACAAGGGCGATGGCCACAAAGGCAATGGCCATCTTGGACATACCTAGCCAGATGAAGACGATGACGCAGACAAAGACAATCGCCCTGAGCGCGCTCCATAGGCGGTTGCGGAAACGAACTTCCGATTTTGAGGCCTCGTTCATTGATTGTTCTCCAAAAGTTGTTTAGCATGTTCTCGGGTGATGTCAGAATTTTCACCTAGCATGCGGACCAATTCGTTTATTCGACCTTCGTAGTTCAGGTCTTCGACCGAGGTGAAGGTGCGACCGTCAATTTCCTTTTTTTGTACCGCCAGTTGGTGGTTGGCGCGACAGGCTACCTGGTGCAGGTGGGTAATGGTCAGTACCTGATGGTGTTGTCCGAGGTTGCGCAGGGCCTCGCCAATGCGGTTGCCAACCTCTCCACTGATGCCCGAATCTACTTCATCAAAGATGAGCAGGGGAACGGCATCCAGCTCGGCCATGACACTCTTGATGGAAAGCAGTACGCGGGAAAGCTCACCGCCAGATACAGCTTTTTGCAAGCTTTTTGCCCCTTCTCCGGGATTAGGAGCCAGTTGAAACTCGATGTGGTCCTTGCCATTGGGGGAGAGTGGCTGTTCTTCGATGAGTGTGCTGAAGACCGCTTTGGGCATCCCTAGGTTTTGTAGGTTGCTCTCAACGGCCTTGTCAAAAGCAATTGCCGCATCTTTGCGCTTGATGGAGAGATCGGTTGCCGTTTTTTCTAATCGTTCCGAAGAGGCTTTGAGTTTCTTGTTCAGTTCTTCCAGGTCGCTGTCCAGGTTTTCTATGCAGCTGAGTTCTTCTTTACGTTTTTCCACAAGCTCTAGTAGCCCTGCTACGTCTGTGTGGTACTTGCGCTTGAGCTTCTGAATTTCGGCAATGCGTGCGTTAGCCTTGTCAAGCTCAGCCTCGCTGAGAGATTTTTCGGGCGTTAGACGCATTAGGTCTTTGCAGATGCTTTCAAAAGGCTCTACAACTTCTAGAAGAGAATTGAACTCTTCTTCGTAACGAGGAACTTTTTGGGAAAGTGTTTTGAACTTAGACAAGAGATTCTGTGTTTGGTCCAGGATGCCGTTGTCGTTGCCGATGATTCCCTGAATTTCACCAATGCAATTCCGTTCAATTTCACCTTTGCTTCCGCGGCTTACTTTTTCTTCTAGTTCCTCTTCTTCACCAAGTTTCAAGCTAGCCTTGGAAAGTTCATCAAACTGGAACTTCAGAAAATCTTTTTGTGCGGCCAGATCCTTGGCTCTGGCTTCTGTCTCGCGAATATCGTTCTTGATGGAATTCCACTCGCTCCAATGGTTGGTGTATTCTTTCAGAAGATCCCTGTTACCCGCGTAGTCGTCTAACATCTGGGTGTGGGTTTTGATGTCTCGCAACAGCAACTGTTCGCTTTGCCCATGCATCTGGATAAGCATGTCTCCGATCTTTTCTAAGTCAGATAGGCTGACAATGGCTCCGTTGACTCGGGCCCGGCCCTTGCCGTTTTCTAGAATTTCTCGGCGGATGACGAGCTCGTCGTCACTGTCGATTTCAAGGGTGGCGAGTAACTCTTGAACTTGCGGGAGTTGCTTTAGGTCAAATACTCCCTCGATGACGGCTTTCTCTTCGCCTGTTCGGACCATGGAAGTCTGTCCACGGTCACCGCAAATCAAGCGGAGTGCCTTCATCAGTACGGATTTGCCTGCGCCGGTTTCGCCGGTAATAGCGGTAAAGCCCTCATGGAAGGGGATTTCTTGTTTGGCGATAAGCGTAAAGCCGTTTATGGAGAGTTGTTTTAACATCGGTGCAAAGTTAGCAATTCAGAGTGACACTGAGTGTCATTTTTCAAAAACGATAACGCTCCTATAAATGGGGCGGCCTTCTTTACGGTACTTGCGCTCGAATCCGGTAGAAATCCCTTCGGTGGGCTCGGCCGTATTACGTTCTACGACGGTGCATCCTGGAAAGGCGTCGAATGTTTCAAGAGCGATTTCGTTGTATTCCTTGTGGTCCGTGCCCCAATAGAATAAACGCTTCCCGGGTTTTAGAACTCGGGCCACTTCCGTCAAGAAATCTGGCCGTAAAAGCCTATTCTTATGGTGGCGTTCCTTGGGCCAGGGGTCCGGAAAATACATGTGGAATGCATCTACGGTATTGTCTTTGACGGCATCCCGCAAGAAGTAGAACACATCTCCACGTAACATGGCGGCGTTGTTCAAGACCTTCCGGCTTTCCATACGGGTGTGGGCAAATGCGGCCCAGGTGTAGTCCCATTCGCTTCCCATAATGAAATAGTCAGGATGCTTCTGGGCGTATTCAATCATGAATGTCCCCTTGCCACTCCCGATTTCCACTTCGATGTGTCCGTTTTCGTTTTCGAACATATCTTTCCACTGGAACGGGAGCTTATGGGGTTTGCCGTCTGGTGTGCGGATGGGCTTTCTGCCGTCATCACTGCGGAATACGTAATGCCAAAGTCCCTTCTTTTCGGGGTCTTCCTTCAGGTCCCTGTAAAACTCAGGGATGACTATTTCTTTTTCTTCTTCAGTCATTTTAAATAAAGGGGATAACTTTTTCCTTGAATTTTTCGGGCACGTTTTTTTCGATTATTTCGCGAATATGCCGTTCTGAGTATTTCATGGAAAAGTGGGTGAGGATGATTTTTTCGCAGGTAATATCGTCGTCAAATTTATTTAAGGCGTCTACAATATGTTGCAAGTGGGTATGCCCCTTCTTGCGGCTCATGGCTTCGTCTTCGTCGTCAAGAAAAGTACATTCTGTAACTAAAATTCGGGACTTGAAAATTTCTTGATTTTGGATGAGACTTTCACCTAAGCAGTCTCCGGTGAAGCTCAATAGAGGCTCGTATACTTCACGAGTGATTTCCACATTGTTCTTTCGTAGCTCGATAATCTCGCTTGCGGTCTTGCCGAGGAATTCTTCTTTTAACTTGCGTTTGTGCAGAAAAAGGGTTGCACCCATGGTTGGGACTGAGTGCTTTACGCAGAATGGCTTTAGCGTGAGGTCTTTGCGGTATTTTAACGAGACCATCTTGCCGGGTTCGGCGGCAAAAATTTCGGGCAGCCGGAATTTTGTTTCAGGAACCCCCTCGAACATGGCTTCAGAGCGAATCCACTCTTTTGCTCCATCCACAATCATTTCGGGTAAGTAGTAGACGCTATCCCTTTCTACGCCCATCATTTTCCGTAGGCTATGGTGCCGCATGAGGCAGCGGGCATGGTCGCCATGGGCATGTGTCAAAAAAACGTGATTGATAGACGTTGCCGAAAGAGGACATTCTCCCATGTCCACCACGAAGTCTAGTTCGGGAAACTGCAGGTACGTCGCAAGTCCAGAAATGGAAAATCCATTGACAGTTGTGCAGGATGTTTCCAAGTGGACTTGTTTCAGAGCGTTGTGTATGTACTTGCTTTCGCCGGCCACGCGGTTTACTTCTTCTTTTCAGCAGCCTTGCGTGCTTCGTCCTGACTTACGAGGTTTTCAAAATCGTTGCATGTCATGGCTTCGATATGGTTACCCATGGCAACGCTGCGGGTCCTGGCGTTACCTTTCTTCTCGGGGATCCTAAAGCAGAAGTCGTAAGTGTTACCCATGTCGGTGGGGATACCCATCTTGAAGATTCGTATGCGCTCTTTACCACTATAAATTTCGTGGTAGTCGTAGGTGTTAGGGACCTTTTCTAGCCTCTTCTCCTGGTTGAACTGGAGCTCTCGAGTAATCGGGCCATCTAGATACAACGGAAGAGAATTTTGGAAACGTAATTCAAGCTTTCCATCGGTCTTGACAATGGATGTTCCATTGGGGTTGATCAGATAACGCTGTTGAGGAATGTTCTTGTAAGCCTTGTTGTGGACCCGACGGACTCCACACATTTCACGCATGTCGGGGTTGGCTACAAAGTCAATGTCGCGGCAGATAGGGGGGAGGTCGGTGGGGACTTCAAGATCATCTCCGTTGGATGAACCGGCACATCCGGCTAAGATAAACGGAGCAACATAGAGCGGGATAAACTTTAAAATCTTCATGGCTTAAATATAAATTTAATGGCTGTTTCAGGTGGTTGGGGTTATAAAAAAATGCCCCGTAAGGGGCATTTTGATAATCTGTGGTAGGGGGCAACCTAAAGATTGTTCACGATGGCCGTAAAAAGAGCGTCTGCCAGGGCGTTTGTCTCAAGGCCTTCAAAGATATTGAACTGGTTGAATACAATTTTTCCCTTACCAAAGGGGAGCGTCTGCAGGTCCACCCCGCCCTTGACTTCGCCATCCTTGATGGAAATGGACTGGGCGTAAACCTCGGCACCTTCTAGTTTGCTCATAGAAAGGCTTGGCATGACGGAGGCGGATGTATGGTCAAGCACGTTGGTTCCGAAGACATCCTGGAGCTTGGATCCGTCAGGGATATAATGCAGGCTGATTTCGTTTGCACCCGTGGTCCAATGGGATTCCAGGGTACAGTCGAAATGGTGGCTCTGGTTCAAGAAATCTACGTCATCCTGGGTCATATCTGACAGCAGTAGTGTCTTGCCCCCGTTTTTGGTGACATCCACTATTTTGTCTAGAATTTCATCGGGCCAGGAGCTGAGATTGGCCGTGAAGATGATCTTCTCGGATCCGGAGAGTGCTGCCAGAGCGTCGCTGGATTCCTCGCTGTTGTCCAAGAAGCAGACTTTTTTCATGGCGGACTTCACGTCGGCCTGCTCAATGACATTCAGGTCTTCGGTAGAAGAGTGAATCTCTTTCCCGTTGTCCTTCAGAGAAAACTTGATCTGGTATTTGCCCACAGCTCGCGGGGCCATGAGGGTACAGATGCCTAATTGAGTGAGGCTCGTTTTGCCCACGGGTTCTTCAGGAGACTGGGTCTTGGTGGTAATGACTTTTCCCTTCTCGTCTAGCAGGGAAATTTCAATACCTACATTCTCCAGACGGCTATTGTTCAAGAGAGTTAGCTGGAAGCTGACTTCGCTTTGAGGTGTGACGACATGTTCCAACTCACTTACGAGGATGCGGCTGGGTGTTGTGATTTCTTTAGCAAAATCCGTAAATCCCTTGCTCTTGCGGTTTTCGTCGTTAAGACCGCTGAAGTCAATGCCGTAGTCGGCCCATTGATCCAGGAAGAATCCGGCAATCTGCGGGTTACTCTGGAAAGCGGTAATCTGGTCCAGCTTGCTCTTGATGGCAATGCTGTTGGCGTCTTTGCAGAATGTGTCAAATTTTTTCCAGGCACCGATATTTGCTGAGGCAAGAAAATCTTCCAAGGCTTTGTAGGTGTTCTTGATGGATTTTTGGTTCTTGACACTCCTGGGACCGTGCAGGTTGGTCGGCTTGTTGGGCAGCAAGGTATGATTCTTTAGGGTGACCAACATCTTGTTGTTCACGTCCAGATCCACTCTTTCATCTTCGTCTTGGAAAACGCTATCGCCGAGACCTGCGTCAGGAACCGTAAGTTCCTCATCTTCGCGATCAAAGCAGTGGGCGAGGTAGTGAGTGTAGTTTGCGCTCGGGCAAAGGCGCGGGTTGATACGCAGACTTGCGTATTGAGAAATATGGTCGACGGAAACGGGTAGAAGCTTGCCCGTGTCCTTGTGGAATGCACCCTCGTTATCCAAGTAGATGCTGTCTAGGTTACTGATGGCGGGCCTCAGCATATCGATAGGACCGATTGCATTGAGCAGTTTGTTACCGTTCTGCAGCATGAACGTTCCGTTCTCGGCACCGAGGATCCATACGGCAATGGAAGGATGGTTGTGCTGGTCGCGGACCAGGTCCGTAATCAGTTTCTTAACGATTTCCAATCCTTTGGGCGTGGAGCGCATGGTGTGAATGGGGAACTCCTGGAATACCAGAAGGCCAATTTCATCACAAATATCCAAGGCTTCGTTGGTCAGTGGTGCACCGCAACTGCGGATGGCATTGAATCCGGCGTCCTTGACAGCCTGAAGGTCTTTCTTGAGGGCGGGATTTTTGTCTGTCCAAAGACCGCCTTCGCTCCACTGCTGGTTGTAACTCACGCCCTGAATCTTGAGAATGGAATCGTTCAGGTAGTAGTCACCCTTGATACAGTCAAACTTGCGGAACCCGAAGGTCTTGACTACGGGGAAGCTGTATTCGGGAGCCTTGTTCTTTCCGGTTTTTATTTCCAATTGGACTTCAAGGGCGAACATGTTGGGCCGGTCTGGGCTCCAAATGCATTTGTCTTTTTTCCAGTCCTTGATCTGGAAGGCGAAGCGCTGGGTCATGTTTTCCTTGTCCAGCTTGACTTCCTTGTACCATTCGTACACGTCGCCGAGGGCATTTCTCATCAAGAACCGGATTCGGGTCTGGAATCCGCGGGGGTTGTTAAAGGTGATTTCTGCGGCAACACGCTCCTGGTCCATGTCGGGCTCCACATGCAAGTCCGCAATGTAGGCCGAACTTCCAAGAATCAGGTCTACGTGTCCAAAGATACCACCAAAGGGGTATTGGTTCCACGGCAGTCCAACGGGCATTTCGCTTGGGTGGACATAACGGTCATCGGCTCCGTCCTCACTTTCACGTCCGAAGTCAATTCTACTATTAGCGGCTCCCATATTGGCTACGCGGACGCACAGGACGTTCTCTTCACCAATTTTGATGGCCTTTTGTGTTTCAAGAGTAAAAGGTGTGTATGCCCCGAAATGGGTTCCCAGACGTATGCCGTTAAGCCAAACGGTGGCATGGGTGGCGATACGCTCAAAACGGAGGAAAATGCGCTTGGCTACGAGCTTATCGTCTTCCAGTGTGAAACGCTTGAAATAGAAGGCGCAGTCCTGGGACATGAGCAGCTTGTCAAAAGATCGTTCCCAGATGTGGGGGACGCTTACTGTTTCGGTATCGGAAGGGTTGGTTGCGTACCAGCGGTTGGAAATTCCGGAATCTTCCGTGTCCCACTTCATCTGCCAGTTGCCATCGAGGCTCATGATTTTGTTCATTCGGGCTTTCCTTTTATACACCAAACCCCCTGGTGGGGGCCCTTTTTGTATCGGGGTAGCCAGATTCGAACTGACGACATTCTGCTCCCAAAGCAGACGCTCTACCAGGCTGAGCTACACCCCGTTTGGGCCAAATATAGCAAAAAAGGGATTTTTTTACAATAAAAATGCCTTTTTCGTCCATAAAAGGGGCCCTTTTTCGGTAAAAATATCGTTTTATTTATCTTGTTTGTAAAAAGAATTGGGCCGTTGGATATATTTTGCTTTTTTTACCCGTTTTTTCGTTATTTTCGCGTTTTTTTTGGATATATTTCTGTTGATGCTGAAAAGGAGTGTTTCACATAGGAAATGGGCTAACGCCGTATTGACGGTGTTGGGACTTTCGGCTGTACTTCTTGCGGGTTGTAAGTCCGATAATCCTGCTCCGTCCTCAATTCCTGTGAAGTTGTCCTCTTCTTCTCAGATGGCGTCTTCTTCTAGCGTAGAGGAAACAGTTATTGACACAACAGTTTCGGATACTGCTATAGCCGATACCCTGCCTGCTGATACATCTGTGTTAACGCCGGCAACCAAGGAATCAGTGGTCTCCTCTAGTTTTTTGAATGCATCTAGCTCCTCTGTTCAGCAGAGTTCCTCTTCTGAAGTAGTTGTGCAGTCAAGTTCTTCGGAGGTGGTCGTAGATTCTGTTGCACCTGTTATTATGGATTCTTCTAATCAAGAGGTGGTTTTAGAGGAATTGCCACAGGAGGTCGCTCCCGATACGGTCAAGGATACGGTTGCGGCTGTTGAGACTCAAGAAGACACGTCTCTTTGCGCTAATGTTCCTGCGACGGTCCTTTGTGATAAGAGGGATGGTCAGCTATACAGAACCATACATATCGGTTCCCAGGTATGGATGGCCCAGAATTTGAATTATGCGGTTGCCAGCAGTTGGTGCTACAGGAACAGCTTGGAAAATTGCTCCAATTATGGTCGTCTCTACCAGTGGACTGCCGCTATGAACTTGGATAAGGCCTATAGCCATTCCTCGGCAGGAAACTTGATAGAAGAAAAGCACCAGGGAGTCTGTCCAGAGGGTTGGTATGTCCCCAAAGACAGCGATATGGAAACCTTGGTTAGCTATGTAAAAGAATCCAATAAGGCTTCAGGCCTTGCAACTGAGGAGGTGGGAACTAGCCTTCGTAAGGAAACGGGTTGGGAAGAGAATGACGAGGAAATTCTTGGGACTAACCGCTATGGATTTGCCGCTATTCCTGCTGGTTATCGTGATGCTAATGGGGCTTTCGCTTTTCTTGGAGAAGAAGCTGATTTTTGGGTGGCTGAGGAAGAATCTAGCGGAACGCAAGCCTCCCATTGGAGCTTGTATTACGCAAACCAAACATTCAGCGGAGAGTTCAGGAACTTGAAAACCTTCGCCTTTTCGATCCGCTGTCTCAAGAAGTAGAGGGAGTGCATGGGAAAATCCTTCAATATTTCGGTAGTTCTGTTTGTGCTATTAGTAGGTTCCCTGTTTGCTGTGGAAGTTTTTTCGTTGCCTAAGGTGACTCCCGAACTTAAGACTAAGGCTCAGGAGTATTACAATGATGAATGTAAGGCCTGCCATCGCTGGGCTCGCAAGTTTGCCGCCCCTCCAATGAAGGAGAACGTGGCTCAGTATGTTGAAAAACCAGAAGAAATGGTCCGGTACTTGATGCATCCGACCCCGAAGCATCCGGAAACCTGGCCTGCGATGGAAATAACTCCCCTTACGGAGGACCAGGCGAAGATGATGACGGCTTGGCTTTTATACATTTTAGCCAATCCGGAGGATCCGGGCAGACCTAAGTAGTTGGGAGTGGGAATGAAGTACTTGATGGCGGGAATCTTGGCGCTTTTGTGCGGTTTTTTCCTGGCCGATTTTCTATTCCGTCAGCAGGGGTCCGAGGTGAAGAATCCTGGAATAATTCCCTTTGACCATTCACTTCATGGGGATTCTATCGGACTTGATTGTTCCCATTGCCATACAGGCGTTATATATCAGGCGCATGCGTACATGCCTTCAAAAGCCGATTGCATGGATTGTCATAGGTTGCCCCTGACCGAAAACCCGGGGATTGAACGTCTGGATTCCCTCTTGGCGAATGCTGAAGAGTTTCCTTGGGTGCATAAGAAGGTTTTGCCGGAACATGTGGTGTTTCATCATGGACTGCATTCCGCAGCCAAGGTTTTGTGTACGGATTGTCACGGTTCTGCAGAAAAAATCCAACAGAATCAGTATGGCGGAGAGCGCTTTACCATGCAAATGTGTATGGATTGCCATAGTGGCAAGACTTTTAAGAACAGGGACTTCAAAAGGGCGGCTGTGCATTGCGGGGCATGTCATCGCTAGGTTAGTGGGTTATGGATAGGCGTGAATTTATAAAGGCGTGTTCGGTAATAGCTTTAATGCAGGTTTTGTGGGGTTGCCGCCGTGTTCCCGAGGTTTCTCTTGTTTCTGCTCCGGAACTTGCCGAATTTGAGAAGGAAGTTCGCCAAGCCATATCTCAGTCCAAAGGGGCTTTCGATCTGGTTCAGGTTCCCATGCCTGGAGCTATCAAGGCACCGGGGGCGTCGCCCCTGAACCGTTTTGGCATGGCGATTGACCTAGATGCCTGTGATGGCTGTGGTAAGTGTATTTTGGCCTGTATAGAAGAGAACAACATTCCCCTGTCGCCTAAGGAACAGCGTGATGCAGGTCGATTTATGCATTGGATAGAGATGCATGGGGGGGCTCCGACCATGTGCTTCCATTGTGGGAATGCCCCTTGCGAGAAGGTTTGCCCGACGGGAGCGGCCAGTCATAGCCCAGACGGTCTCAGTACCATGATGTACAAGCGTTGTACGGGTTCCAGATTTTGCGGAGCGAACTGTCCTGTAGGGGCCCGTAAGTTCAATTTTGTAGATGGTGTTAAGGAAGGCTTGGCCCGTAAGTTTAACCCCAATGTGCCTCTTCGTGGGAAAGGGGTGATGGAAAAATGTTCACTTTGTTTACAGCGCCTTCAGGATCATAAGCATGCCCATATGGCGACTTTGCCTGGTACAGAATGGCGTGGAAATGGCCTGAAAACGGCCTGTAGCGAGGCATGCCCTAAAAATGCAATTGTATTTGGAAATTGGCTGGATCCAAAGTCCCCGTTGGTAGAGGCCGCTAAGAAACGCAATCTATATGCGCCTTCGGCAATAGCATCCCTTGATCCGTCTGTCGTTTATATGCGGGGGAGACGCTAGTGTACAGATTTCTCGTGTACATAGGCGCAGCGCTCTTGCTCTTAGGGGCGACCGCTTTTGGAGTTTCCCTATGGGATGGTCCTTCGGCTTGGCATACAGACGGTCGTACCTTCTGGGGAATTCCTATTTCCCTCTTTGTTTTGTGGATTGGCCTTGCCCATGCTGGTACCCTGATTTCGGCCATTTTCCTTGCTTTGGGATACCCTCTTGGTCGTAGGACTTCTATGATTGCAGAGCTTTCCACCCTGTGTTCCTTGGCGGTGGCTGTTCTTTTCCCCCTGGTTCATTTGGGCGTTATCGAAAACTTTTATATGGTTGTTCCGTTCCTAGATGCCCGTGGTAATTTTTCAAATATTCGCTCCCCCTTAGTTTGGGATTTCTGTTGTATTGCCGTATACGGGATGGTTTCTGCGTTGTTCTTTGTTTCTCACTTGTTCTGCGAAAAGAATCCTTCCCTCAAAAGTTTGATCCGGCCCATGGCCTGGTTGCTTTTCCCGCTGGTACTTTGGGTACATACCATCGTGAGTCTTGATTTTGCTGTGACCTTTGTGCCAGAGTGGCGAGGGGCTTTTTTCCCGTTGTATTTTATTGCGGGGGCAATCTATTCGGGCCTTGCCCTGGTCATTATCCTTCTCACGGCGGAGCATTGCCGAGTTCGGGTTCTAGAAAAACTCATGCTGTCCCTTTCTTGGTTCATGGCCGCCTTCTGGCTTTGGGAATTTATGCTGAAAGGAACGTTCTCCTTTGAGGTGGTGTTCTTGGGGGCGGTGGTACCCCAGCTTATGTGGCTTCGCTTTATTCGTGAGAACACCTTCGGCAGGCTTCTGGTGGCTTTTTCTATCCTGATATCCCTGGGCTTGGAACGGTATATACTTGTCACACCTTCGGAATATGATGTGGCGAATGCCTTCGGGTGGGTGGACTTGGGACTTGTGTCGTTTTCGGTTGGCTTGTTTGTTCTCTTATTCTTTGTTTTGCGTGCAAAATTGGGTTCCCTGTTAGAAGGCGACGATGTGGTTATGGGGGAGATTGTCGTGCAAGAAGATGATACGGCCAAAACGGATGTGCCTGGTCGTAATGATTTTACCCCGCTACGTTTTCCCTTGTTGTTGGGCGCTCTTTTTACGCTGTTGTATGTGATTTGGGCTGTTTCTTGTGATAACGGCATGGTTTTTCCATTGTCTGTAGAAAATGTTGTTCCACTGTGTTTGCCTATATTTGTGCTTGTTGCCTGTTTTACTCTGTGCGCAGGGCCTTTGTGGAAAATTACAGGAAAGCGTACAAAGATAGTTTGCATTGTTCTTGCTGGTTTTTTGGGCATTCTTGCGGGGGCTTTCTGGTCAGGAGGCAGTTCAGAAGCTCCTTCAGGAGCAGTGTCTGTGCAGGAATTAACGTCGTCTAAGACCATTGAGGGAATATGGATGTCTCGTTGTGCCAGTTGCCATGGAAATGACGGAATGTTCAACGAGAAGTTTGTACGCGAGTACTATCCTTTGCCCCAGAAACTCTCTCTGGAACGGTTGGATTCCCTAGGTGCTGATTCTCTTGTTCACGTTATCCTTGACGGTCGCGTGAATATGAATCCTTATCGTGGTAGGATTACAGAGGACGAAGCCCGTGGGTTGGTTCGCTATATGCGGCGACTAGCAGGGGAGGAGCAATAATGGATGCTATTCTGAATGCACTCTCCTGTCTTATGGCTCTGGGAACATCTATGTTCCTATGGCGTAAGCCCTTGAATGTTTACAAGGAGGCTGGAATACTGGCCCTGTTCCTTGTGGTTTTTGCCCTGTTTTCTTATTTCACCATGGATGCTTCGGACTTGGCCCAGGAGTACATGCCTTTCCGCATGCTTGCCGTGTGTTTATGCTTTTCTACTACGTCTTTGACCAGCCACAAGAGTCGTTACCTGGTATTTGCCCAGGTCCTGTGGCTTTGGGTGGAGTTTTTTGGGGGGCTTACCTTTGTGTACCGTGGGTTGGATATGCCATGGACCAGGGTTATCGCCATCGGTTCGGGTGCCCTGGGCGGGGTTTTCCTTTCCCATATCAGTAGGGAGATGGAATTCATGCTGATGGTTTATTGGATTGCCATCTGGATGTTTTTCTGATGAAAACCCCCTTAACTTTGGCGTTTTTTAGAAAAAAGCCACATTTTTTATAAAAATCCCTTGACAACGGTCTTGTTTTATCTATATTTGCGTGCGTCATTCGACGGTGCTTCATAGCTCAGTTGGTAGAGCCCGCGACTGTTAATCGCGTTGTCCTTGGTTCGAGTCCAAGTGAAGCAGCTTAAACGTCCCGATCTTACGGTCGGGGCGTTTTTTTTATATCTTTCTTGCATGTCTTTTAGGACTTTGAAAAAATTACTGGTTTTTCTTGTCGCTTGCTCGGGTGTGGCCCTTGCAGATGCAATCTCGAGCGAGGCTCTGGCTGCGGGCGGCGCCGTCACTCGCGACCAGCAATTGCGTGAAATACGTGATATTATGCGTGGTGGGCGAGGCGGCTATCTCGATTTAGGTTTTAACTATTTACCCATGCGGACTCAGACCCCCCTGGAAAGCCCTTATGGTGAGCATGAAGGTTATGCTTTCAAGCACCATTTTGCTGGTTTTGGCAGTGGTGAGGTGGCTAAGAACAGCCATCTGGGTTTCTTGCTTTGGTTTGAACGCTCGGGCTGGGACGGGGAAGACTTTTTCTTCTGGCCCATGTACAATGATTTTTCACTGGCCCGTTCCGTAACCACTTGGGGCTTTTCCTATACCCAGTCGGCCATGAACTTGACTCTGGCTGGCGGTATGCAACACCAGAATGTGGAATACGTGGGTGACATTTATCCACATGAGAACGACTCCTTGCTGTATTCTTGGGGCCATATTCGTTGGGGCCGGACTAGCGTTCAGGGAAGTTTCTACAAGGGGCATTGGAATACGGTGCGGATTTCCATGGATTTGGAATCCCGGAGTGTATATGGCGGCCGAAAGACTGGGTTGACTACGTATTTGCCGAATCTTGAAATGGCCCTTTATAATGGCAAGGGTGATAAGGATTCCGTACGGGTGTTCTGGGAACAGAATCTTTTTGCTCAGATTTTGTACGGCGAGGTAGCCTTTGATTTCCCCCGAAAGGAATTCCATTCAGCTGCATTGAAGTATTATCCCGATCCTTCCCGTATGGTGGCAATAGAGGCCACCTGCCTGCGTCGTAATGTGCGGCATGGCGCCAAGGACCTCCTTTGGGGCGGCGGTATCGAACTGCCCTTCGTGCGGTTCGCTTACAACTCTAGCTATGATTATGAGACCTTCTTCCATGCCAAGGGAACCTTCTTGGTAGAGTTCCAGTTCAACCTGGCCACCATTGATGGTCTTTTGTTTGCCCGTGGTGGAACCCGCTCGGCCCCCATGGAAACCTTGAATATCGAAAAGAAGAAGAATTTCGAGAGCAAGGACAATAAGGGACTTGACCTTATGAGCGGAGTAAAAAGCGAACCTAAGACACTAGATGCAAAGGGTATCCGCTACGAAAAATCCGGCTCTGAAGGAGGCAAGTGATGAAGTCCAAAACTTTACGATTGTCGCTGATGGCCGCAGTTGTGGCCAGCTGCTTTGTTCTATCTGGCTGTATCAGTCATTGGTTCGAGGATTCCACTACCCGCTTGCAGATTGAGAATCGGACCGGAGCAGACATAATCGAAATCGATATTGTCTCCGAAGATGAACGGACCGTCCGCCCCTGGATTCAGGATACCATCAAGGACAGTTCGGTGAGCCGTGTCTACGAGGAAGACTGGGTAGGGGATTTCAAGGGCCGGATTCTGTACTTAGATCCTCAGGTTGAAAAAGGCTGGTTCGACATAAGCCTTTCCGGTGGTAGTCTCTACCTGGTCTTTACGAGGAATCCTGACGGAACACTTCACTTCGAGTCTAGGTAATTGTTTCATACATTTTTACTACATTAATCTATAGTGCAGATTACAAAGCTCAAAATATTCGGTTTCAAGTCCTTTGCCCAAAGGACGGAAATCAATTTCCCCACCAAGGGCCTTACGGCGGTGGTGGGTCCTAACGGCTGCGGCAAGTCTAACATTACCGACGCCATCCGTTGGGTCTTGGGCGAGCAGCGCGCCGCTACGCTCCGTATGAGCAAGATGCAGGACGTGATTTTCAGCGGTACCGAAGAGCGTGCCGCCATGAGCCTTGCAGAAGTTTCCATAGTTATCGACAACAGCGACGGCGCCCTGAGTTCCGAATATTCCGAAATTATCGTCACCCGTCGCGTCCATAGGGACGGTACCGGCGAATACCTGATTAACAACCAGGAGTGCCGGTTGAGGGACGTCCACGCCCTGCTTTTTGACTCGGGCCTGGGTTCTAGTACCTATTCCCAGATGAATGCCGACATGATTAAGGCGGTTCTTTCAGACAGGGCTGACGACCGTCGTGTGCTGTTCGAGGAAGCCGCCGGCGTGAGCAAGTACCGCCAGCAGCGCAAGGAAGCCACCCGCCAGTTGGAAAGGGTGCAGATGGACATGGCCCGCGTAGAGGACAACCTCCGCTCAGTCCGTCGTTCTGTACGTCTTTACGAGACTCAGGCCGAGAAGGTGAAGGAATTTAAGTGGCTGAACAACCGCTTGAAAAGTCTTGACCTTTCTGTTAGCCTAGACAAGTATGCCGATTTTAAGGAAAGCCTTGAGACCCTGGATACCACCAGTCGTCGTATGAACCACGAGGTGGAATCGGCTAAGACCAAGGCCATGGAGCTTCAGACCCGCATCGACGAGAAGAAGCTCGCAATCAGCGAAGACGAGAACAATTACCGCGACTTGGAACGGGAAGTCCAGCAGGCAACCCTTGCCCTGAATGACTTGAATAACCAGATTATACGCCTTAGAGATTCGCTTTCTGCGCTGGAAGCGGCAAACCAGAAGGCCGCCTCTGAAATCGAAATCAGCGAAGGTAAGACCCAGGAACTTTTGTCCGAACGCTCCCGCCTCGAAGAAGAAAACGAGGTCCTGAAAAGTGATAGCGGTATCGAGGAGCTGAACAATAGGCTTGAACGGGAAAAAGAAATTTTGCAGGTCATGCGCGACAAGCTAGACGACCTGCGAAGCCAGTCCAGAGAGCTTTCTAACGGACGCCTGGCTGCAGCCAACAAGGTGGCTTCCCTCCAGGGCCGCTTTGAACGTCTGGATGCCGAATCTGACATGCTCCGTGGGAGCATTTCCAAGTGGAACGAAGAAGTGTCCGAGCTTCGCAATCGCAAGGCTGATACTGAATCCGCCATCCGCGACATGGAAGTGGGCATGGATACAACCTCCCGCGAAATTGAAATTTTGAACGAGCGCAAGGCTTCCCTGGAATCTACCTTGGAAGAAAAGAACACCGACTTGGTTGCCGCCCGGCAGGAACTGCAGGGCCTGCAAAACGAGTGTGCCGCCCTGGAATCCCGTATTGAAGTTTTGCAGAGCGTCAGTGACGAAGGCACTGACGCAGGCAAGTGGATTCGGGAGAACAAGGCCGGGCTTATCCGCGGGTTCCTTTCGGAACATATCAGCGCCGCTCCTGAATACGCCAACCAGGTGGAAACAGCCTTGGGCGATGTGTTGAACAGTGCCGTTGTTCAGAACCGTGACGGCCTTCGTGAAATTGTAGATGGCCTGCGTGGGCAGAATGCTGGTAAGGCCGTGCTTGCCCTGATGGAAGCTTTTGAGCTTGCCCCTGTGCCGGAACTGAACCATGCAGGAATCAAAGGCGTTTTGAGCAACTTTGTCACCTGCGATGACGAAACCCGCCCATTTGTACAGAATCTACTTTCCCGCTATTTCTTGGTGGATAGCCTGGATACGGCGCTGGACCTTGCTCGCGAACACAGAAATTCGGATTTCTGCTTTGTTACGGACAACATTATTGTCAAGACTAACGGTCTTGTAAGCCAGGGGGCAAACACAGCTGGCGCATTGAGCCGCAAGAACGAGATTTCTGTGGCGACCGAGCGCCTGGATGCCGTCCGTGAACAGCTGGCCCAGAAGCAGAGCTTTATTGAAGACCTCCAGTCCGAGGTAGAAGAGACCAAGCAGATGCTGGACTCCGCCTCCGATGAAATTCTGGAGAAAAACAACGCCATGAGGGCGGGGGAGGCCGGCATTTCTATCCAGAAGAACACTCTGGAAAGTATCGGTGCCCGCCTTGAAAAGTTGGAAACGGACATTTCCGAAAGCGAGGGCCGCATAGCCTCTGCTGAATCCCAGAAGTCAGGCGACGCAGAGCTGACCGAGGCCAAGGCCGCCATGGAAAGTGCCGAGGCAGAATACGCCCGCGTAAATGATGAGCTTTCGGAGCAAGAAGTCCTGTTCCGCGAAAAGGACGAAGAAGTCCGGGATTTGGAAAGGACTTCCCAGGATAAGTCTGCCAAGTTGGCCCAGAATACGGACCGCCTGAGAAATATCGCCGACCAGATTCAGTTCCTGGGAGATTCTATTGAATCCCGCAAGAGGGATATCGAGACCAACAAGGGCAATATGGAAAAGGCGACCCAAGATATCGATAATCTGGGTGGCACAATCCAGGATAAGGATTCTGCTCTTCGTGAACTGGAAAGCCGCCGTGATGCCGCCCGTGAGCGTTACGAAGTGGTCAGCGGTGATTTGGACAACTGGCGTAGCGAACTGGACGGCATTCGCGACGACATGATTGACCGCATGAAGGAACTGAACGAGGTGGGGCGTAAGCAGGAGGCTCTCCAGTCTAATCTGGACCGCCTGCAGGAACGCCTGCAGAACGAATGGTCCTTCGACCTTGCCAATCCCGAAGAATTTGAACGTGTGGAGTACAGTCAGCCCGAAGCCGATAAGGAACTTCGTGAACTTCGCGGAAAGATTAAGGATTTGGGCCCCATCAACGTGAACGTGATGGAAGACTACGAAGACGAGAAGAAGCGCCTGGAAGAGGTGGAAATCCAGTTTAACGATCTGGATCGTGCCCGCGCTTCTCTTGACCGCACCATCACCAAGCTAGACGATATCGCCCGTAGCCGCTACTTGGAAACCTTTGAACGCATACAGAAGAACTTCCAGTTTGTGTTCAGCAAGCTGTTCCTGAATGGCGAAACCAAGATGTCCCTGGTAGAAAAGCTAGACGAAAATGGCAAGCCCGGCGATATTTTGGATGCGGATATCGAAATCAACGTTCGTCCTACCGGCAAGAAGATGCGTGGTATCAAGGCCCTTTCCGGTGGTGAACATGCCCTGACGGCCACGGCCCTGCTGTTTGCCATTTACATGGAAAAGCCTTCGCCCTATTGCGTGCTTGACGAAGTGGATGGCCCGCTTGACGATGCCAACGTGGGCCGCTTTATGGCTCTGCTCCGCGAATTCAGCAAGCAGACCCTGTTTATTGTGGTGACCCACAACAAGCGTACTATGGCCGAAGCCGATATGCTTTATGGTGTGACCCAAGAAATTAAGGGTATTTCCCGCATTGCTAGCGTACAATTGGCTGATGCCACTAAGTTCGCGATTTAGTATGCCCCGCAATTTTCATACTCTAAAGGGCTTCATCTTTGCGGCCCTTTCCGCCATCTGTTACGGCACGAACCCCCTTGGGGCCCTGCATTTATACACCCAGGGGTATTCTCCGGAAACGGTGCTCTTTTACCGTTTCTTTACGGCGACGCTCCTCCTTTTGGTGGTGATTCTTGCGAAAGGTTCTCACTTCAAAATCTCATTCCGCGAATTCGGTGCGCTTGTCGCCTTCGGATTCCTCTTTGCGGTGAGTTCCCTGACCTATTACGCCTCCTTCAAGTTCATGGACGCGGGACTCGCTTCTACGCTCCTGTTCCTTTACCCGCTGGAAGTCTCTGTGCTGATGGCCGTTTTCTTCAAGGAAAAGATCAAGGTCTGGACCATTGTTTCCATCGCCGTTTCCATGGCGGGAATTGCCCTCTTGTACCGCGGCGGAGATGGAGCGCCCCTGAGCACGGTAGGGCTTGTGCTGGTGTTTATCTCTTCTATATCCTATGCCATCTATATGGTGATGGCGAACCGCATCAAGCTGCAGATGGGCTCCGTAAAGATGACTTTTTACGCCATCAGTTTCTGCATGGTGTTTTTGTTGCTCTATTCGGTGACGCTGGGCTCTGGGCTTCCGCCGGTGTTTATGCAGGCCAGTTCCTGGGGGTGGGGCTTTATGCTGGGTGCTGTTCCGACAGTTCTTTCGCTTATATTCATGGTGAAGGCCGTAAAGATTATAGGTTCTACGCCTACGGCAATTCTCGGGGCTCTTGAACCCGTAACTGCCGTATCCATCGGTGTGCTTGTCTTTGGAGAAATCCTCACAGTCCGCCTTGGAATCGGAATTGCCCTAATTCTCGGCTCTGTGGTTCTAATCGCCGCAAAGCGGAAATAATTTTTTTTAATTTGGAATTATGCAGTGCAAATGTTCAAAATGCGGTAAGGATTTCAATGACAAGGTGGGCATGTCGCCCCTTCAAAGCAACCTTGCTATCCGCGTGCGGAATAGGGTGGGAAACATCTGCCTCGATTGTCGCCAGGATACATGCAAGACCAAGCGGGGTAGGTGGAAAATGTGGTTCTACGACCTGAAAGTCGGGGCCATCTGTCTGTTGCTGCTTTTGCCGGTCTTTTTGGTTTTTGCAGGACTTGTGGTCTTTATGGCGCTCTACGTGCTGTAAGTCTTTTTGACTGGACATAGATAAATTGTCCATACCGTTTGGATTCCAAACTCTCTTATACTTTCAAAAAAAATTAAATTTTTGTACAAACTGTAGTATTCACAAAAGGGATTTTGGGATGATTGGTTTTCCTACTAGAATTTTAGCAGTTTTGTGCCTGTTGGCGGTTTATGTTTCCGCTGGCGTAGACCAGTGCAAGCCCATCGGCTGGGCGACACGTTCGGGGCGGACTTCTGCGGCATTCGAAGTGACCGGCGGTGGTAACGCAACCCCCATTACAGTTACGACTTTTTCTGACTTGCAAAAGTACGCCAAGGATTCCTCTCCGCGGGTCATCTACGTTGATGGTACACTGGGTAGCGGCTGGAGTGGCACGACCGGCGACCGCCTGAACATTACCGCATCAAACAAGACGATTATCGGACTTAGGCCGGGAACGCTCCTGAAGGCTCCTATCCACATCACGAGCAAGGCTTCCAATATCATCATCCGCAATATTGTCATTAGGGGGCCAGGCAGCAATGCTGACCAGGCTTGGGATAACCTCACCATCGAGGGAGAATCAAAAAACATCTGGATAGACCACTGCGAATTTTGGGACGGCCAGGATGGCAACGCCGATGTGGTGAAGGGTTCGGACAATGTGACATTTACTTGGTGTATTTTCGGCTACGAAAAAAAGAGCACCCACAATCTTTCAAACCTTATCGGCAGTTCCGATGACGAGACCATAAGCGAAGGCAAGCTGAATGTAACTTACATGTTCAACTGGTGGAAAGCTGCAAATCAGCGTAAGCCCCGCTGCCGTTACGGAAACGTGCACGTGGTGAACAACCTTCTCACCGGCGATGCAAGCGTCACAAGCGGTACGGACGTGCTTGGGGTCTCGGCGGGCCACATGTGTACGGTCCGCACCGAAAGGAATGTGTTCATCAACGAAGCGAATCCGATTTATACAGGCAATGCAAACGGCACGGGCGTAAACGAAACCATCGACAACATCTTCACGAACTGCTCGGGCAACACGAAGGGCACGGGCACCTCGTTTACGCCGCCTTACGACTACACGGACTTCATGCTGTCGGCAAGCGAGGTGGAAGCCGTTGTGAAATCGAATGCGGGTGCGACACTTGCAAGTCCAACCGCCTGCGGCGAATTGACCCCTGCATCCAGTTCTTCTGTGACCTCAGTGAGCTCCAGCAGCGTGGAGCGTAACGCCGAAAAGGCCTACCAGGCCGAAAAAGGAATGATCAATGGGGGAGTCGTCGAAAGCAGCAATGTGGGATTTTGGGGCGATGGCTATGTGAATTTTGATAAAGGCGGCGATTTTGAGTTCCCAATGACGGTAAATGTGGCTGGGGAATATAGGTTTGAAATTGATTTTGCCAATGGATCTTCTGAAGATCGGAGTTTAGTCATTTCTGTCGGTGCTAGCGATACAACTGTTGTGTTTGAAAAAACGGGAGCCTGGACCATTTGGTCCACCAAGGAAATTTCTCTAAAGTTGTCTGCGGGCGAAAACTCCATCAGATTTGCAACGGTCGACGGTAACGATGGCCCGAACATCGATCAGTTCGACGCTTTTCTTGTCAAAAAAACGGAGGTTAAACCGGAGGAGAAGCCGGAAGAAAAACTGGATGAAAAAACTGAGGATAAGTCGGCAGAGAAACCGGATGCCTTTTTACCTCCTGAAAATCAAGATTATGTAACAAGAAACGGTTTATGTCGGGTGACCTTGTTCAATACGAAGGGTGTCAAAATGCGCTATCTGGAAGTTGAAAACGAAAAGATTGGTGATGCTGCATGGATAACACGCGGCCTTCCGTCTGGGATCTATATGTTGCGCATAAGAATTGCGGATAGGATTTTACAGCGCTTTATTACGGTCAAGTGATATATTTCTCCCATTAGAGCGAAAATTCTAATAAAAAAAGACCCGGCACAAACCGAGTCTTTTTTTAGTAGCGGGGGCAGGACTTGAACGCTGCGACCTTCGGGTTATGAGCCCGACGAGCTACCAACTGCTCCACCCCGCGTCGAGGTATGCCCATATATAGTAAAATTCTATGTCCTTGTCAAGTTGAATTGGCGAAAACAGCAAGAAAAGGGCATTTTTTAATAAAAAAACAAGGTTTCGTTGACGGCCCTTCGCTGGAATGTTTATCTTTGGGCTAATGGAAAGGACGATACAACAGTCGCGGATACTGTTTCTCGATACCGGCCCGCTGGTGCGGCTTTTGCAGATGCACCCGGATTTTTATCCGACGGTGTCGGACATTTTGGACATGGTGTACGAAAAGAACATCCAGGTCCTGGTCTCGCCGGTTACCTTGTTTGAGATAAGCAGCAAGGCTTTTGCTAGTGGGGAGGGCGTGCTTGCCCGCCAGTATCGCGAGTTCTTTGAAAATTCTGCAAATGTTAAAGTTTGCCCGGTCAATGCGGAAATTTCTGTAAAGGCGGCGGAACTCTATGCCGCCTCGCAAAAGACTAACCACAAGATTACCGAAGGGGAGTCCCTGCGCCTTGCGACGGCATTCGTGAACGGCGCTGACTGCATCTTGACCGAATGTGCGAACTTCCGCACCCTTACGGACATCCTCGTCGTGACCCTGGACGAACTTTAGCTTTTTCCTAATCATCAACCACCAACCTCTAACCACTATTTTTCTATCTTTTCCCCGTAAAATTACGGAGTTTTTATGTCCAATTATTGTCCTGTTATCGGTCTTGAAATCCATTGTCAGCTCGCGACTAAAACCAAGATGTTCTGCGGCTGCGAAATCGAAGTGAATACGACCCCGAACAAGCACGTTTGCCCTGTTTGCCTCGGTATGCCGGGTGCCATGCCCGTGCCGAACAAGAAGGCGGTGGAATACGCCATTCGCCTTGGCCTTGCCCTGAACTGCGAAATCGACCTGAACGCGATGTGGACCCGCAAGAACTACTTCTACCCGGACCTGCCGAAGGGCTACCAGATTACCCAGACGGGCGGACTTCCGGTGTACGACCACCCGATCTGCAAGAACGGCTGGCTCGAAATCGTCAAGGAAGACGGCACCAAGAAGCGCGTGGGCATTACCCGTATCCACATGGAAGAAGACGCCGGTAAGCTCATCCACGACATGAGCCCGACCGATTCCCACTTCGACGCGAACCGCTGCGGCACACCGCTCTGCGAAATCGTGACCGAACCGGATATCCGTAGCCCCGAAGAAGCCGTTCTCGTTCTCAAGAAGATCAAGCAGACGCTGGAATACACCCGCGTTTCCAACGCCAACATGGAAAACGGCAACATGCGCTGCGACGGCAACATTTCTCTCCGTGCCAGCGAAGATGCTCCGTTCGGTATCCGCGCCGAAATCAAGAACTTGAACAGCTTCACGAACTTGGAAAAGGCCCTGTACTGCGAAATGAACCTGCAGGCCTCGACCCTCGATGCCGGTAAGGAAGTGGAACAGTGCACCAAGCGTTATGACCCCAATGCGGACAAGACCATCGTCATCCGCTCTAAGGAAGACGCCCACGACTACAAGTACTTCCCGGAACCGGACATGGTCCGTCTCGTGACCGACCCGGCCTTTGTGGAAGAAATCCGTCGCACGCTTCCGGAACTGCCGGATGCCCGCCGCAAGCGCTTCATGGACGACTTCGGTGTTTCCGAATACGACGCCATGGTGCTGACCGAAGACCGCGACGTGAGCGAATGGTACGACACCGCCGCGAAGAACTGCAAGAACGGCAAGGTGCTCGCCAACTGGGTAATTACCGAGCTTCTCGCTAAGGTGAAGGAACTGGAAGGCGGCCTCAGCGCCCTCAAGATCAAGCCCGAAGACCTCTGCAAGCTCGTGAACCTCATCGCCGACAACACCATCAACGGCAAGATTGCAAAGACGGTCTTCGCCGAGATGTTTGAAACCGGCAAGGACCCTGAAGCCATCGTGAAGGAAAAGGGCCTCGTGCAGGTGACCGACACCGGCGCCATCGAAGAAGTGGTCCGCGCCGTCTGCGCCGAAAATGCTGCCCAGTTCGCCGAATTCAAGGCTGGCAAGGTTGCGCTGAAGGGCTTCTTGGTCGGTATGACCATGCGCAAGTCCGGCGGCAAGGCCAACCCGGGCCTCGTGAACCAGATCCTCGACAAGCTCGCGAAGGAATAGTTGCAGAATGGGGTGGACGTCTTCGTTACGTCATTCCGTGCTTGACACGGAAAAGTGTGCAAGGCGAGCGATGCAAAGGCATGCTTGCATGCTTTTATATCCGAGCTGTAGCCACGGATGGCGTAGCCATCAATCTAGATGGCGGATCAAGTCCGCCATGACGAGACGTAGCCGAAGTAATCACGGCAGTTTATTGCTCGCGGTCTTGTTCGCGTTGTTTCTCGCGATTCCCGCAGCTGCGGCTGACACACCCAATAAGTGCGATAGTCTTCGGGTGAATACGCTGAACATGACTGATGAAGAGATTGCCGAAATTTGCGGTATTGACTCTACGAAACTTGCCGAGGGTCCGACCCTCCAGGAACTCAACGAAGAGAATCCGACCTACGTCAAGCGCGAATACAACCACCGCCAGCAAGTCATTGTCGGTAGCGTCATTATGCTATGTGTCGCCGTCGCCATGGTGCTCATGAACAATTATAACCCAAAGAGGTAGACTCTTATGACATACACAGACGAAGCAAAACAGAATTTCAAGGCCCTCTCCAATAACCCTTACCCTGGCCGTGGCATTATCCTCGGCGAAAGCGCCGACGGCAAGTCCTACGTGCAGGTGTACTGGATCATGGGCCGCAGCGTCAATAGCCGTAACCGTGTGTTCGAAATCGAACCCAAGACCGGCTTCATGAAGACCAAGGCTTTCGACGAATCCAAGCTCACCGACCCGCACCTGATTATCTACTACCCGGCACGTCACACTGCCGACGTCCAGATTATCACGAACGGCGACCAGACCGACACGATTTACGACGCCATCAAGCTGGGCGGCACCTTCGAAAGCGCTCTCCGCACGCGCCAGTACGAAGACGACGCTCCGAACTTCACGCCGCGTATTTCCGGTATCCACTACAAGAATGCCCAGCCTGCCCTCTACAAGCTCTCTATCCTCAAGAGCCGAAACAACTGTGAAGATGCTGGCTGCGAACGCATGACGTTTGAATACGAGAAGGCTCTGCCGGGTCTCGGTCACTTCATCAGCACCTACGAAACCGACGGCAACCCGATTCCGTCTTTCAACGGTTTCCCGAAACTGATGCCTATTTTTGACAATGCCGAAGATACGCTCAAGAAGTACTGGGCGGCCCTCGACAAGGATAACAAGGTGTCGCTGATGGTCAAGTGGATCGACCGCAAGACCTTCAAGGCCAAGACCCTGATCGTGAACAAGAACAAATAATCGCTCGCGACCTTAAAGCTTATTTCTCCACCACGTTCCCGAGGATGTGGTGGATTTTTTTTATGCCGTCAAAAGCCGAGGGGCTGCTGATGTAGTAAAAGATCTGCTCCACCAGTGCGTCGGTGTTGAAGTCGTAAGAGGGAATGCGCAGCAGGTAGCTTTCCATGGAGTTGTCGAAGGCGATGTAGGTGGGGCCGATGGTTGGCTGCGGAATTTCCATGTTGTTTTCTTCGACCATTTCCATGAAGATTCCCGCGACTTCGTCGTTCACGCAAATCCAGGGCATGTTGTTGCCGTTTTTAGCCTGGAATTCGAGGGCGCGTTCGGCTAGGGTCTTTAGCTTCTCTTTTTCGAGAGTGCGCGCCATGATTTCCACGGAGAGCTTTTCGACTTTCTTGCGGGCAATTTGCTTGTAATCCCAGGGGCTTGCGAATTCGGAGTCCACGTAGGGGTACACCACCAGGCCCGATTCCTCGAGACCGGTAAGGCGGTCTTTGGACCAGGAACTGTTGTGATACGGTGAAAAGTATCCGACTTCAGTCACGCCAAGGCCCAGCAGGTAGCGGCCTATTTCTTTGCCAGGGTTCTTACCGAAGGTGGAGTTGAAGAATATCCAGTTGTCCTTGCGCAGAAAACTCTTGGGCACGGCGTCGATGGGGTGTTCCCACCATACGGCCACGGGGAACTTGGCGTCGGCGAAAAACGTCAGGAGAGGCCTGAAGTTCTGCACCAACAGCGTTGAAAGTACAGCCCCTACGGCGTTGGGGTGTTCCGAAAGTTTGCAGGTCTTGCCGCTACGGTCAATGAGTTTGCCCGAGGCATCGTCAATACCGAACAGGGTGAGCTTGTAGTGGTTCTTACCTGCGGTTTTATAAATTAAACGCAAGAAGTCCAGTTCGCGTTCGCTTTCGGCGCTGAATCCGCCCCAGCTGTTGCAGCGCGTCACGAAGATGAGTTCGCTGAGGGGAGCCTTGTCTCTTTGCTGTTGTTTGCGGTAAAAGAGGTACTGGCGGCCTTCTTTTTTCAGGATTCCGCGAGCAACCTTTTCTTCTAGGAACTTGCGGAGCGTGCCCTGCGACACATTGTAGCGGGCAGAAAGTTCCTTAGAAAGCGGAAGCGGTTGCGAAGGTTTAAGATAGCCTTGCGCAAAGTCGCGTTCGAAGGCCTTGGCGAGTTTTTCGGTGACCGTTTCGTGCACGAAGGGAACAGTGTTCTTAAGCGGGGTGTTTCCCCAGAAACAGCCCTTTCCCTGGATTTTACAAATTTTACCAGCAGATTCCAGCTCGGCAAGGGCCGCCTGCACCGTGCCCGACGACGCGCCAAAACTCTTGATCATGGAACGCACCGACGGAAGCCTGTCGCCATCGGCGAGGTTCATGCCGAGCAGAGCTTTGACTATCCGCTGTTTCATTGTTTTCAATATAAAAAATGCGGTTAGAATTGGAGAACCAAGCCTGTATGGGAATGACATAAAAAATGCCCGGGCAAGGGGGAACTTGCACGGGCGTGGGGGTGTATGGAGTTTCGTTTAGTAGTTGAAATCGACTTGGTAGTGAGCCCTGTTAGTTTCGCTGACTCGGGCCCCCTTGGCGTTGACGGTGCCACGAATCTTTGGAGAATCCTTGAATACCCTTGCCGGACGGATGGCGGCTGGTTCTCCGTTATTTGTCCCATTGGGGTCGTTTACATAGCCACTCTGATTTTGAGCGTTGCTCGGGTTGGCATTGTTATACGGATCTTGGTAGTTGCTTTGATTCTGACTGTTGCTGCTCAAACCCGGATTGTAATTCTGACCTTGGCTGCTACTGCTTTGACCGGGATTGTTATTCTGGCCTTGACTGCTGCTGCTCATGCCAGGGTTGTTGCTGTTGGAGCTTAGATCTCCTTCGGTATCTTGAGGAATCGATACATTAGGGATTGCTTCGCCTTTTTTAGTAAGGGCTAGAACGAGCATTCCGTTTTTGATAAATATGTTATCGGGGTTGAAATCAACAAGGTTCTTGTCAAAAGTCCAGTTACCCTTGCCCCAATGGCTGCCGTCAAAACTATCAAAGTTGTCTGTCCATTTCAGGGTAAAGTCGCTACCGTTAGGTCCAGCACCAGGAGTGTAGCTATACGCTTTTATCCAATTGATGTATTGGAAACGGGGAAGTTCATTGGGGTTAAGGTTACCTACCCAGCCCGGATCACTAGAAATCCAAAGGTTAAAGCGAAGCCCTTGAGGCCCGATTAGATTAGCAACCTGATTTTTTGAATCATTTTGGCCTTTCACGGTCTTTCTAACTTCAACTCCGTCAACAGTCCAACGGACATAATTCGGAGTCCATTCAATGCCATAAGTATGAAATCCTTGATCGGCGGCCGGATTTAATTGATGTTTAGCATCACTCTGAACTTGTGCTCCAGATTTACCGGTAATGATATTGGATTGGAATTTGTCTGGATATTGGCCTAGTACTTCGATGTCGATTTCAACCCAACGCTCTGCAGAGGCTTGTTCGGAACCGTTTTGGTAGAGGAACATTGAACTGACTGTCCCAGATGTAGCGGCCATTTTCATACGGGCTTCGTACTTACCGTACTCGGTTTGAAATTCATCTAATTCATGGAGCTCAGCACCATAATAGACGTTGTTGTCGTTAGCCATAAGTGCCCCTGCTGCAAGTGCTATGGTTGCAATGAAAAACCTTGCTTTCATGATTGTCTCCCTCAAATCATATAGAAGATACATTTTTTAAAGAGAAATTGAATTTCTCTAAATATTAAAATACCACAACTGTATCAATTGTACCAAATCGCAAATTCTAAACCGGATTTATTTTTCCAGTTTTTTCAATACGTCTTGCAGTTCTTTGGGCAGGGGGCATTCTTGGACCGTATTCTTGCCTTGCCAGGAGTATTCCAGGCGGCTGCTGTGCAAAAACAGTCGGTTCAGTCCGTATTGTTTCTTGAATTCACGATTCAGGGCAAAATCTCCGTAACGGGTGTCTCCCAAGAGTGGGTGCCCGATGCTTGCGAAATGCGCCCTTATTTGATGCATACGGCCCGTTTCCAAGTTGATTTTTACCAGGTCGTAGCCGGTGTAGTGTTTTTTGACGCTGTAGTGGGTAATGGACTTTTTCCCTTTCTCGTCTATCTGCATCTTGGAGCCCTTGGCATTGTCTGTGCGGGCGAGGGAGGCTTCGATGGTTCCTTTTTCTTTTTCAAGGTTTCCCTTGACAAGAGCCAGATAGTATTTCTTGACTTCGTGTTCACGAATCAGACGGGTCAGGTCCCGCAGGGTGTCGCCGTGAAGTGCCACCAGCAAAAGTCCCGAGGTTTCCTGGTCCAGACGGTGGGCGAGGGTAGGCTTGAAGTCTAGACGTTCCTGCTTGCCCCATTCCCAGAGGTGCTCCACCAGGCTTTCGCCGGGGCGGGTCCCGCTTCCCGGCTGGCTAGGCATTCCCGAAGGCTTGTTGACCACCAGGTAGTCTTCGGTTTCCAAGATGATGTCCAGCTCGCGGGCTCCCCAGGCCGATTTCTTTTCGGCTGCGGAACTTGATTTTGTCCAGCCTTTTTTTTCGGAGTTCTTCAAATCCGAATTCCGAATTCCGAATTCCGAATTACTTTCACTTTTCAAATTCTCGTAAATGCAGACGGTATCCCCTTCCTGGAGCATCTGGTTTGCTTTACCCACGACTCCGTTTACCCTGACTTTCTTTTTACGCAGGATTGCAAAGAAAACGGACAATGATTCGTCGGGAAAAGCCTTCCGTAAAAAACGGTCCAGGCGCATGTTGGCAAAGTTACGGTCAATGGTTCGGGTAATCATGATGAATTATGATTTCGGATTTATGAATTCGGAGTTATTATCATTAAAACAATTCCGAATTCCGAAATCTGAATTCCGAATTGTGGCCTTTAAATTCTTCGCGTAGTACGCCAGTCTCACTCCGTCGGCGGCGCTGGTGACGATGCCCCCTGCATAGCCGGCACCTTCACCCAGAACGAACAGGCCCTGTGTATTTATGCTTTCAAGGGTCGTGTCATTCCTGGTAATGCGTAGGGGGGAGCTGGTGCGAGTCTCAGGAGCCACAATAAGTCCCTCTGCAATGAATCCAGGAATCTTTCGGTCGAAGTTCAGGAACCCTTCGTATAGGCTTTGGCAAATCCGCTTGTCAAGCCAGTCCCAGGTGTTGGTGGGAACGATTCCGCAGGGGTATGTAGACTTGGGCAGTTTCTTGTCTAGGCGGTGCTCCATGAAGGCTTTGATGGTCTGTGCGGGAGCGCTGTATTTCTTGCCGCCCACGTTGAAGGCGTCCGCCTCCGTTTTCCGCTGGAATTCCAGTCCACCGAAGAGTTTTTCGCTGGCCTCTACGGGAACCACGATGGCCCCATTGGCAAAGGGACCGTTTCGACGACTATAGCTCATGCCGTTGGTGGCAAGGGTCTCCGGTTCCGAAGCACAAGGCACCAGTACACCGCCGGGGCACATGCAAAAGCTGTAGGCGCTGCTGGTCTTGGATAGGGTAGGCGTGGCTAAAAAATATTCAGCGGCCCCTGTAAGGCGTGTGTCTACGCCTGTTCCCAATTGGCGAATGTTTATAAGACTCTGGGGATGTTCCACCCGCACGCCCATGGCAAAAGCCTTGCTTTCCAGCGTCACACCTCGGGCATGGAGCATCTGGTAAATGTCCCGGCAAGAATGCCCTGTGGCAAGCACAAGAGCCTCGCAGGGTTTCCACGCTCCCTGTGGTGTGGCATCGTTTTCAATCTTGATGGTCTTGATTCGTCCGTCCTGGATTTCCACGTCGGTCAGGGCGGAATAGAAATGTATTTGCCCTCCCAGGCGCACGATTTCTGCCCGGATTTGCCTAAGCATCAGTACAAGCCTGTCGGTTCCGATATGGGGCTTTGCGAAGGTGATGACGTCCTTGTCGACGCCAAAGTCTACCATGTCTCGCAGGACCTGTTCCGAGAAGGCGTTGCGGCTCCGTGTGTTGAGCTTTCCGTCGCTGAATGCTCCTGCTCCGCCCTCGCCAAACAAGACGTTGCTTCTGGCATTGAATTTTCGATCCACAAAGAACCTGCGGATATCCCGGAAACGTTCCTCTACGGGCTTGCCCTGCTCGTAAAGGTCTACGGAATAGCCTTTACGCAACAGATGAAGAGCCGCCCATAATCCGGAGGGGCCAGCACCGATGATATCCACATGCCCGGGCATTTGCATTGAGCCTGCTAGGGACGTCTCTTTCGAGTCTTTTTTCCTGGGTTGTTCCTCTATAAGCCCCTTGGCGTTGTTACCGAAGGTCTTCAGCTTGTTCTGAACGTCAAAACGGACATTGTATGACCAATGGGGATCGCCCTTCCGACGGCAGTCCAAAGAAAAACGCTCCACCTCCAGATTAAAAATCTGGTCAGGATGGAGCTTTAAGGTCTTGGCTAGAGCTTCACGAAATAGCCCCTTTTTGTTAAGGGCCACGCTCAGCTCGTGGAAACAGTAAGAGTACATGTCCCTTGCCGTTTGCGGTAAAGTTAGAACACGTAGTTCAGGTTGATGCCGCCGTAGATATCCTTGTATTCGTTAGACAGGTAATCTGGACGGTAGAAGATCCCCGTGCCCACATACCAATCGCTGTAAAAGTGCTTGTTATGGTTGACACGCACGTTGAGCTTGCCAAGGATGTCCATCTCCTCTTCGTCATAGTCCTTATCAGACTCTGTCCATTCGGTGAGCATGTAGCGGAACTGTCCGTTCAAGGTCAGGATTATGAAACGGTTGGCAAATGGAATTTCGTACTCGTCTTCTACGGAAATCTCGTCTTCGGTCATCTCGTTGCGCACATAGGATTTCAGGCGGTAAGTCACCTGGAAACGGTTCTGCATATTTTTCAAGGTGGTGGTGATGCTCAAGGGATAACTCTGCTCAAAGTAGTCACCACCGTGATAGTAGTAACCAAGCTTTGACCATGTCGTATCTTCCAGATCCAGGTCGAATTCATCAATAAGGCTGTCCTTGTGGAACCTTGAATCATCCGTGCGCAGGGTCCAACGGCCGTTGATCTTGAATACGGATTGTGCAGCCTTGAAGGTAATACCGGCCATGATGCTTTGCTTGTAGAGCCTTTCTTCAAACTTAGAGGCGAGATAGGGCTCGTCGGCGAGGGACATGTAGTCAGCCCAACGAGCGGAATCCACCATGACGGTGTCACCATTCACAACGGGGACCTTGTTGCCTTTGCCATCGGTGAAGTATTCATCCCTGTAGATGCCGTCTTCTAGCATATAGTTTCCGCGAAGCTGCAGGGGGCGGTATTGATCCCTGAATTCCATGTTGTACCCTGCGGTAATTTGGACTCTGGGATTGATGGTAAAGGTGTTGTCCAATCCAAAGTTGTGGATGTACTTGGTACGGTCGTTGTCTAGTTCATGGCTTTCGAACCAGTCACTGTCTTCGTCGGAGACCAGACCGAAATGTGTACCTTCGGCAAGTCCTGCCAGGTTTTTCTTTTTGCCATGAGCGGCATTCTCTACGTTAATCTGGTAGTCCAGGCCGAGAGTCCAGAATTTCTTGATGTCTTGTTCCAAGCTGGCACCGAATTCACGAGTGTTGGAAAGCTGGTCCGGCGAGCCTGCGCTGTAGTAGTTTTCTCCGATATACTTGACATGGCCTGCGATCCGCGTTCTGTTGATGTTCCAGTTCAGCGAGGCTCCCAGGGCAAAGTTCTGGCTTCCCCAATGTTGGCCAAGCACACGGTCGTCATCGCGGTCACTTTCGGCTTCTTTTTGAACGGTCTTGGCCTTAGTTACCAAGTAATGGAGTGTTGAAATCATTTCGGACTTGCTCATGTTGGTGTTGTCGCCAAAGATTTCTTCCAGTTCTGCATTGGTCAGCAGGTCAATCTGGCTTTCGTTTTGCATAAGCTTGCGCAACAGGTTGTAACTAGAAGTGTTTAGCCCGGCACTTGAGAAAACCTTATTGATGGCACGCTGGCGAACAGCATCAGTTGTATCGGCACGACCGACGGCAATCTGTCCATTCAGTTCAATATCACCAGGGAAGAACAGCCAGTTGCCTTCGGCATACATGGTGAAGGATTCCTGCAGAGGGTCTGTGGTAAGGGTCGAAGCACTTGCCCCATCACGGAACAGGGGGTCTTCCAGTTCATCGTTGGCATAGATGGCGCCGACCTTTGCATCGAACCTGCGAACTGGAGCCCATTTCAGGAATCCGCCATAGGCAAGGCGCTGAGCCTGAGCTTCGCCATCGTCAATGTATTCGTTATAAAGGTAGGGATGACGGTTGTGGGGTACCAGGGAGCGTTTTGCTTCGCCAAAGAACCCTTCCATCTGGAACAGGGGCTGGTCAGCGTTGTTTCTGAGCAAGGAAAGTGTGTATTCGGCACCAAACAGCGGCATGCCCGACATATAGATGTCTCCACCGATCATCTGGAAATCACCCAGGTTGACACTATTATAACTGTCGTTGTAGCGGAGCGTTACGGGATTGGGGGAGAAATGGTTCCAGGAATCCGAGGTGGCATCCATGGTAAATTCGATGGTCTTCCCGTCGGGTGACATCATCAGGACGTAGGCAGAAGCACTTGCACCAAAGCCCGGTACTTGGAAATAGTTCTTGTAGTGGTCACCCTTGAAAATCGTATCTGTTCCAAAGATTTCCGGGGTCTTATTGTGGTTCCTGCGTGTGGTTACGTAGTGGTAGTTTCCACCTAGCATCACGTTTCCAAGAATGGTCCAGCTTTTTTGCGATGTATCGGCGGGGGCCATGGCGTTAAATACGGCGGCCGCCTCGTCAGTGGGATTCAGGTTCTTGCGGCCAACACCAGGAATTTCAGGCTCGGGAGGCAGTGTTGATACAGTTTCTGCAGCCTTGCTACTGAAGTTTTCCTTGTTGTTCTTGGCCGTTTCCATTATTTCGGGAGCAAGAATTTCTGATGACGAAATACCGACAGTGTTTCCTTCTACAGCAGTCTTGTTCAAGTCAATGAGGGTGTTTCCCATATTGATAACGGCAGTTCCGTTGTTCTTGAAGTTGGAGGAGGAAACAACGCTCATGGACAGCTTGGAATTTAGCAGGGCCACGGTGTTGCTATCGAAGGTAGAACGTTCAATCTCGCCTTGGGCGTAGTGGGAGAGGTTCACCGCCACTTGGTTGTTCTTGAACTGACAGTCACTTGCTATAATGCTGGCGTTACGAGCGTAAATACCGTAGCCAGACGTACCTTCCACAAGGGAGTTCTGGATTTTCATGTTGCCGTTTTCAACGACAATTCCGTTTGTGGCGTTCAAGATTTGTGCATTGCGGATTTCGGAATTGTTCTCACCGGTAATGACGATTCCAGCCCAGTCCCCTGCGGCAGGGGTACTCATGGCGGAGCGGAATACCACCGGAGACGTGGAGGTTCCTGCGGCCACCAATTGCCCCTGGTTTACCATCAGGGAACTGCCCTTGGTGAACATAATCGTAGTACCCGGATCGATAACCAGGACTGTATTGGGGGCAATAGACACGGTTCCGTTTACTAAGTAGGGAGACTTGTCCGCCTTCAGGAATCCACGGATTTCACCCGTGAGTTCTGTGCCGGTAAGCTGGGCTGCTTGAGGTTCGGCTGCAGGGGTGTTTTCGGCAACAGGTGCCGCTTCTACTACAGGTGCAGGAGCTGCGACAGGGGCGGTTTCGGCGACTGGGGCTGTTTCTTCTACAGGGGCTGTTTCTGCAACAGGAGCCTGTTCTTCGGTTGGGGCTGTTTCAGCCGGTGCCGCAGTTTCTGCTACAGCAGGTTCAGTTGCAGGAGCCTGGGCCGGGGCGGGTTCCGCTACGGTTTCGGGAGCAGGTGCAACCTCGGGTTGTGGCGCCGGTGCGGCTTCTACAGGAGCAGGCTGTGCTGCAGGAACCGGTGCCGGTTGTGCCGCTGCGGCTTCTGGCACTGCCTGTTGGGCGGTGGGCGCTGGTGCAGGCTGTGCAGCCACGGGGGCAGGAGCTGCTTCTGGGGCAGGTGCTGCAGTAACCGGAGCAACAGATTGTGCTGCCGGAGCTGTGGCTGCTTGAGGTGCCGGTTGTTGGGGAGCCGGTGCGGCCTGTGCAAAACCGAAAACTGTTCCAAGTAGGACTGTTGCGATGGTACCAGTAAAGAGTCGTTTCATTTAGCGTACCTCGTATGTCTTGGTAGCGGTGATCGTTTTGCCGTTTTTCAAGAGAACCTGAATTTCAATCTCGGTTTTCTTCCCGTATTCCAGTTCTACGTCTACCGATTGCCTCAAGTCTGTAATCCGCGTAGATCCTTCGAGGAATTGTAGATTTTCATTGCCCTGCTTGACCACAATACGCTTGATATGACTCGGGTCTTGATCAGGCACGCCTGTGATGGAGTACACCAAGGATCTTTTGAATTTTCTGGATACGCCTTTAGGTGGTGGCGGAACGCGTAGGCGTTCGTTTGGCCCCTTGCTAAGACTGATGCTGGCTTGAATATTCGGGTAGCAGCCCAGTTTTTTCTTCAGTTCGGTCTTGTTGCCGGCCTGATCACGGACTGTCCAGGTGTAGTCGTGGAGTCCTGACTTGAGCTTCAATGTTGAGTAGGAGTTCTTGTCAAAGTAGGTTTCTTTAAGCGGTGTGTTGTCTCTTTCGGTGGAGAGAATGACGACGTCATCATTAATGTTTGCAATGGAGACGCTGGCTTCGCAGCGGATAGAGTCGGCTCGCTGGAACAGGAGTACTGGTCGATCCAGGTTCACGGCACCGCATGTTTTGTCAATATCCAATTCAACTTTGACGGTAGCTTTACCCGTAGCCCCGTTGAATTCAACAGTGGCGTATTTTTCGTTCCAGTTGCCTTTCTGGTCACTAATGGTAATGGTGTGGGTCCACTTGCCTCCGGCACTTAGGGGAACCAGGTTCGGGGAAGTGTAGCTTCCGAGTTTTACGAAGAGCGTTGCAGCCGAGTCTGCAGGGTCAAACTGGCCTTCAATGGTGGCTGCCCCGGATTCACAGATAGTGAGCGGTGAAGATGTGGTTACTTCAAATGGAATCTGGGTTGCCTGAGTGACTGTATCCTTGGCCGTAGTGTCAGGGGGGAGCTTGTAGTAGGTCTTCAGGTCGGCACAACCAAAGCTAACCTTTCCGCTGTAGCATACGACGGGGAATTTCTTTTCGCCAACGGCACTAGGAGCCCAGTTGGGAGAAAACTGGACCATTTCTCCAGTAGACTCGATTCGTTCGCCACTGAGTTCAACGGATACACCGGCGGGGCATGTTCCCCTAACAGTGACATTGGGTACGTAGATTGTATCGGGAAGGGCCTCAAAGGTACATTTGATGGAATCCTTGGCGGCGGTCTGCTTGGCTCTGAACTCATCATCCTTTGCCTGAATGGCCTCTTTCAATTTATCCAGAGCTATAGTTGTATCGCTGAGCATGGCGTCAATTTCGTTCAAGAAGTTTAAGTCACCTGAAGAAGCCAAGTCCATAATGACAAAGGAAGTGTCTTTGGAAAAGACGGTTTGTCCGCCCTCGAGCTCCGTTTTTTGGCCTTTTACTGTAATTTCCAGACGGCCATTGCGGAGGGAGGCAACAATTATTCCCTTGGAAGTAGAGCCGATGATACCGTCCGTTCCGCGGATGGCGGCCGTGGCGGTTCCGGTCTTGAACTTGAAGGAGCTTTCCTTGCTGGCCTGTTTTTGTACGTCAAAACGGACTTTCCCGCTCTTGATATCGGTCATGGCGGTTTGAACCCCGTCCTCGGACAGCAGTTGGGAGAACTCTACCAGGGAGTTCTCTTCTACCGAAATAGTACTACCGTCGGGGAGTGCCACAATGGCCTGGGATTCTACCAATGTTCTGATTAAATCTTTTTCTTTAACCTTTGCTCCCACACGGAGAGGAACCCAGTTGCCTTCGGACTTCTTTTGCGTGGTTACTTCGCCAATGACGGAACGGACCTTGCCCGAGGTGTTCTTGGCGGCGTAGGAAAAAGGTACCGCAAGCATTAGGGCAACGGCAATAAACTTAAAACGGCTTGAAAATGACATATAGCCCCTCTTTCAAGATTATTATATGTGATAAATATATTATTTTTGGTTTTGTTGAGAGAAAATTGTATTTTTTAAGGGCTAAAAATTGACCTTAATCACATGAGGGACCTATGAGCGCAGAATTTGAAGAACCTACTGTGGAAATGACCGACCCGGAAACCGGCGAGCAGGTCATCAAGGAACTGGACAAGGCAATCCTTTCTAAGGGTGCCTGGCAGACCATGATGTTCCTCTGCCAGGAACGTAACGCCAAGACCGGCGAATTCGGCGAACCCAAGGTCTATATCCGCCGTTACCAGAAGGTGGCTGGTGCTTTCAAGGCCCGTAGCAAGTTCAATATCAGCGGAAAGGCCCAGGCCGAAGCCATTATTGAAAATCTTAAGAAGTGGTATAACATTTAATGCCAGACCCTGCTAGTAGTAAAAAGAAACGTTACAGAATAGATTTCCTGTGCCAGGGGAGCATCAAGTCGTTCCCCTGGAAAGATAAATTCGACAAGATGGCCCACCAGCTCCTTGATCAGGAGGGAACAGGGAACAACGTAAATGTTGTCCTGTGTGACGACGATTTTGTCCGTGAAATGAACAAGTCCTACCGTGGGCTAGACAAGGTGACGGACGTGCTTTCTTACGAATGGCACGAACCCGACCTGCTGGGCGAAATCTACATCGCTAAAGAGCAAGTCAAGCGTCAGGCTCCTGAATACGGTAATAGCTTCTTTGCCGAGCTGAAGCGCGTCATTGTTCATGGGCTTTTGCACCTGTCGGGTTACGACCATATCAAGGCGGCCGACCGCAAGGTCATGCGTAAGCGGGAATGCGAATTTCTGGGGCTGGACCCCTACAAGGAGAAATGCTGATGGATTCATCGGTACAGTGGGCGGTTGCCTTTCTGGTTATTTTTCTGCTCGTTTCTTTTTCTTTTTCGCTAATAAAGACCGCCTTTAGCGGCATCTACGCAAAGCGTGAGGCCAAGGATAGGGAAGGCCGTGAAGAGAAAGTGGCTGCCATCGTAGAACATGACGGCTTTAACGAGACCATTTCTATTGGGCGTATCTTTTGCAATGTGGGCAGTGGCGTTCTGGGCATATACCTGTTTCAGATGGTCCCGTGGAATTGGGTTCATGAATTCTGGATGCTTGCCTTTGTGGCTTACCTTGTAGTAGCCTGTATCTGTATCTACACGGTTACCGTTTTCTGTGCGAACCTGCTTGGAAACCTGAAGCCGGATACCCTGGCGGTAGTGTTGATCCCGCTTTACAAGCTTATCAGAATTCCGTTTGCGATTCCTGCCAAGATTTGTCATGTTCTTTTCGTCGCCATCCTGAAGGGTCTGGGTTACGATTCCAAGCTCAGTTTTTTGTCTGAAGAACGCCGCGACGCCGTACAGGCCGACCTTTCCGACAGCGGTGAAACGGATGCCGAGGGGCTGGAAAAAGAAGAACAGCAGATGATTCTGAACATCTTCGACTTCGTGGAGACTCCGGTACGCGAAATCATGACGCCCCGTGTGGACATGTGCGCCATTGACGTGGAGACCACTCTCGATGACCTTGTCAATGTTCTGAACAGTGAACGTCATTCCAGGCTTCCCGTTTACAAGGATACGGTGGACAACATCGTGGGCATCCTTTCCAATAGGGATTTTTTAGAATGGTATACCGAGCACAGGGACGAACCCTTCGATATCATGAAAATCGTGATGCCGCCGGTGTTCGTGCCCTACCACAAGAAGATAGATGACCTTCTCACCGAACTCCGCAAGACGGGTAACCAGCTCGCCATCGTGGTGGACGAATACGGTGGAACGGCGGGCCTTGTGACCCTGGAAGACATTCTGGAAGAGATCGTAGGCGAAATCCGCGACGAAGACGACATGGACGAGGATGACGACGTTCAGAAGCTCAAGGACGGCCGCTACATCGTGGATCCCCTTATGACCCTTTCGGACCTGAGTGATGAGCTGGGCATTGAGCTGGAGCCGCCCGAGAATTCCCATGTGGAAACCCTTTCGGGCTTAATTCAGGCGACCTTGGGCATAATTCCATCCCCAGGTGCAGAAGTCAAGATTCAGGGGTATACCTTCCGTGTGCTAAAAATGGACGGCACCCGCATGGAAAAGGTTATGCTGATTCTGCCCCCGGGCAAGGCTGGCCCCAAGACCCAGGCTTTGAAAAAAATATAGCGAAATAGCCTTTTTTATAAAAAAAATAGGCCCGCACATCATGTGTAGGTCTTTTTTTACAATATGACAAGGGCGTTTTTATGGAAAATGATATATATTTCTTTTTAAGGAATGCGGATGGGATTGTTTTAACCAATAAACAAGCCTTTCTATATGAAAATTATTTCAAAATCCGCATTTTCTATGGCCATGTTGCTTGGAGCTTCTGTATCCATGGCAACAGCGGGACAGGCCATCACAGGAAACTTCTTCGATGAAAATGGGGCCTACTTTGGTCCGGACTGCGAAAGTAACGGCTCCCAGTCCACAGGATCGTTCTACACTGGCAGTTACACCAGTCCCTTTATCAAGTACCTCGGCAAAACCGAGGCCGAAATTCAGTCAAAGCTGGACCAGATGTGGAATCACTATTTCAAGGGTGACAACAACAGCAAAGTCTATTTCGAAACAAATGAAGGGGCCTATATCGAGGATATCAATAACCAGGATATACGTTCTGAAGGAATGTCTTATGGCATGATGATTGCCGTGCAGACGAACCACCGTGAAGAATTCGACAAGATCTGGAATTATGCCAAGAACAGGATGTGGCATAAAGGTGGTGACTGGGATGGCTATTTCTCCTGGCAGCTTAAGCTTAATGGCGGTAGCGATGAAAAGCCGGCCCCGGACGGTGAACTTTACTTTATGATGTCCCTGCTTTTTGCCGCAAACCGTTGGAATGATTCACAGTACATGTCTGATGCCCAGTACATTATGGACAAGATGTGGAATAACTACAAGTACAAGCTTTTTAATCAGCAGAATTACATCGTCACCTTCCAGCCTACTCCGGGTAACACCGAATTTTCGGACCCGTCCTATGATTTGCCGGCATTTTTGGAGCTGTTCTCTCGTTGGGCCGAAAAAGATCAAGATAAATGGTCTAGGGCGCTCCAGGCGACCCGTGACCACCTGTATGTATCATCTCATAAGACAACGGGCCTGTTTACCGACTATAACAACTTCGACGGAACTCCACACAGTGGCTTTGATAGCAATAACCCCTCGGACACCTACATGTTCGACGCCATACGTTGTGCCATGAATTTTGGTATGGACTATTATCTGTTTGGCTCTGATGCCACTAGACAGACGGAAATGGCCAAGAAAATCATTGATTTCTTTGACAAGGACAACTATTCCCACGCCCACTTTACATGGGACGGCCAGTTGGTGAATAACCATCAATATGATGGGTATACCATCGGTCAGGCGGGAGCCAATGCCGTAGCCACCTATGCCTTGCTGGATGATGATTCGTACAAAGACAAGATTACGAAAAACCTTAAATTGGCTTGGGAGGCTAATCTTTTAACGGGCAACAACCGCTATTACGATGGTTTGGTCCATTACCTGGCAATGCTTCATTTGACAGGGAACTTCAAGATTTGGAAGCCCAAGCCCGCTGTTGAATCAAAGACTGTGGATGCTAATGAATATAATGGGGTGACCTATAACAAGGAAACCACCATTCATTCCTTTGAATCCTGCAAGCTTTACGAAGTGAAGATAACGGGAAATGCGTCAAATGGCACGATCAGTTCTTCGTCTACAGGCACTGACATTTCTTCTTCTGCGGGGAACAGTGATTCTGTGACTCCGGGCTCCAACGGCTCTTCTGTCAATGATCCAAACAGTCCTTCTGCCATCGGGGGCCATTTGGCACTAAATAGCGGTGTAAGGGTGAGGTCTAACAATCATTCCATTGTTATCGAAAATGCCTTGCCCGACACGAAATATATGATTGCAGATCTAAACGGTCGCGTTTTGAAGTCTTCACGGATCCATTCTACAAGTCAGGAAATTCGCCTCAATAATAGGGGACCGATGCTTGTGATTGTGGGCAATAGGACCTACAAGATTATGAAGTAATATTTGTTTTTTGAACTCCAAAAAAACACCCCGCCACTTTTTAGTGACGGGGCGTTTTTCGTAAAGGCGAAACGTACCGCCCGCTTCTAAAAAAGTGACCCGCCGGCATAGCCGGCGGTTCTTCATATACGGGCATAGCCCTA
>CAMHOW010000015.1 GCA_946186895.1 uncultured Fibrobacter sp. | reverse complement strand
GATGTTCTTCCCAGTAGGCCTGCCACTTGGTTTCGATCTCTTGCGGATTGTACTTAGCCATTTTTTACATCCTTCAATTTTTGCGCGATATAATTTAGTAAAATCCCTTACTGCCATAAACAAATACATATCTTTTCACTATGCTGCCACATAGATTATCCTGCCTACTTTGCTCGGCATTTGCTTTTTTGCTGCTCAGTTGCGCATCCACGCCAAAGGAGCCCCTGTCTGTCTACGACCAAGACGGGATTCTGCAAGAGCGGATTACCTACGGCAAAGATGGAACAGGGGATACCCATTGGCGCTCCGTTGACGACTCCACGGCCATATTCGAGTATCACGAAAACGGGCAGCTCCTCGCCGACACCTTACAGACAGAGGCGTTCCGCACCTACGGGGTCATGGAACCCGAACGAACCGCCGTAAGCCTCTCTCGAACCGTCTTGAGCAAGGGAGCCCAAGGAATCGCAGTCGCTGCCCACAACGCAAAGTCATCCCTTTCAATTATAGTCCCATACACAGACGCCCTAAAAGACAAATTCACCAGCAACCTCTCGGAAGCAGGTTACAGCAAGACGGCGGAAGCCATAGAACATGCTTACGCCACTGCCGGAAAATCTGTGTCCAAAACAGTAGACAACCTCCTTGAAGTAGACACCCTGGCCATCGTTGCCATCGGGGCCGGTTACATTCGGGGCCTTTCCGTAGGGTACCAAGAAACCGAAGATTTTGTCAAGGCCATCCCCGATGCGACCAAGAAAATCTTGAACGCCGATTACGAAGCCCTGTACGCAGCTTTTACAAAGCAACTTTACAGCACCCAAGAGTTCATCAAGCAAAACGCCAACCTAGATTCCCTTGAGCGCTTGTCACAGGAGGGCATGGAAAAGATCCGGCAACTTCCCGACTACGCCCAAAAGGAATTCGAAAGCGCCCTGCAAGTTTTTAACGAATCCCTGGACTCAAGCTTCAATGAATTGGGTATTGATTCAAAATACCGCAACAAGTACACAGGGGCTTTTGTTTCCGGATGGCTGACATGGCAACTGGCCATGGCAGAAGTCACCTTCAGTATCGTCAAGAGCGTCGGCATCGTCAGCAGTGTCAGCAGCTCTGCGGCCACGACAAAAGTGGCCGACAGGTCCCACAAGGTCGGGTTCTTCAAGCGAAAAGTCAGCAAAGAAGACAGGCTGTTCCTAATGCCTCGAGAGGGCCACGGCGGTCACTGGAACCAGAACAAGACCATCTGGAAAAGCGACATTCCTGAAGTCAACGCCATTACAAGGGGAAAGGGAGTCCACTTTACGGGCAAAGAACCGAACAAAGTCCCAGATTTTACTCCCTGGTCTAGGGGAACCTACAAAATTGCTGGGCTCACGGGGAAAAACGAAGAAGATTTTCCGAAACTATACGCCAAGATTGCCTCCCAGAAAAACATTTCCGTCAGCAATGCCGAACAATGGGTCAAACAGAACGGGCTTACGCCACACCATTTGTCCTGTAACGAGATGTTGCTTGTTCCCACCGCCCTGCACGAAAACGTTGCCCATACAGGCGCTGCATCCATGTTAAGAAACGGCACCTGCCGATAAAGGCCGCTTCCACAACAGTCCCAAAAAAACTATAATTAAAGTATGCTGGACGCTAAGCCATTCTTGTTATTTGCCCTTTTAGCCCTTTTTGGAACCTATGCCTTTGCACAGGAGTACGAGGCCGATGTGGATTCGGCTTGGATAGCGTCCCAGAACGGCGGGCATGCCTTGGAAAGCGAACCTACCAACGAAGAACCCGCCCCCGCCTGTATCGGCGATGGTTGCGACGGTACGGAAACAACAGCGGAACCGGCGGCCGAAGCGACCGCATCATCTGAACCCGCCGAGCAGACCGAAACAGCTGCAACCGGAGACTCCACCCAGGTTACAGATTCTACAGCCACAACGGCGAAGGCCGATTCCACCGTAAAGGATTCCACGAAAAAAACAGCATCGGTCATAAAGATTACCGAAGAGAACGAAGACGATTACGAGGACTGCACCGAAGCCGACTCCACCAACACAGATTGCGTGGAGGTAGATGAGACAGATACCTACGATCGCTACCTGCAGGAGAACGCGGAACAGTACCGCGCCCGCAAAGAAGGTTTCTCCAGGTCCATCCAGATTGGGCTCCGCGGCATGGGCGGCATGAACACCCTCTTTGGCAAAAAGAGCAAGGACTGGGGATTTGGCTACCAGGCCGGTGGCGGCATTCTGGTGCGCCTGCCCGTTGGCATCCGGTACGTGAGCCTCGTGCCCGAAATCGACTTTGTCTACCGCAAGTACAACTACGAAAGCAAGAACGACTACAGCAAGAGCGAGGCCAGCCTCGACTACATGCTCTTCGAAATCCCCATCATCTTGCGCTACACCTTCGACGAAGACAACTTCTTCATAGGTCTCGGCGTGAACCTGGACCTGAAACTCACAGGCTCCTCGGAATTCACGCAGAAGATGAAGGAAACCGGCGAAAAGGACAAGCGTAAAAACACCTTGCCCTCTTCGGGCGTGGAACTAGGCGGTGCATTTAGCATAGGCTATGCCATCAACCGTTGGCTTGTTGCCGATATTCGCGTTGTGCAGTGCTTTACCAACCTGCTGAACGAAGACGCCATCGCCGAATCCAGCCTTTCCAAGGCTCACCTCTACACGTTCTACACCAGCCTCGGCCTGACGTTCGTGTTCTAGGCGTGACAAAAGCCAAACCAACTTTTTACGAGCACTTGACCTTTCGCCGCAGGTGCTTTTTGTATTTTCACGGATTATGAAGAAGATTAAATTTGCCTTGACGGCCCTTCTGGGGCTGTCCCTTGCTGCATTTGCCGAAGAGGCAAAACCCCAGGAACATTTTGTCATCGACGTGGGCGGCGGCTTTGCGACCTACTCCAGCCTTACCGTTCTTGGCGGAGCTATGGACGATTTCGATTATTGCAATAACGGGAAATGCGACCCGCCCGATGAAGTTGATCACGAAACAAACTATGCGGTAGCAAGCCTTGGCGCCCGCTATATTTTCACTCCACATATCGAAGCGGGTCTGGCGACTTCTTACGAGTACTACAGTTCCTACGAAAGCGTTTGCGAAGGCACAGACCGTGAAATGTACTGTAAGGCAGGGGATTTTCTTGACCACCACCTGGTACACATTGCGGTCGAGGGCAAGTTCAACTGGTTCACGCTTTTTGACCATTTCAGGCCTTACAGTCGCGTAGGCGTCGGAGCATTGCTCGAATTTGATGACGAACTAGAAAGTGTCGGATTGCCTTCTGTCCAGTTGACGCCCGTGGGCCTGGAATTCCTGTTTCCGTACGTGAGCGTGTATGCTGAACTGGGCGCAGGCTACCGCGGCTTCATGAGCGGTGGCATTGCCTTCAGAATCTAGGCACTATGATAGCATCTCGAAGGAAACTCGCAGGGACTAACAGTCACAAGAGTTTCCGCCTGCGGTAACGTGTCTTGCTAGCAAGAACTGACGACAACCATCATAAGCACTTACAAACCAAAGTCGTCATTAATTGTTTGACCGAGATGTGTGCTTCCCAAGAGAGCAGTCGAATGAAATGAATCTGCGAGCGAGGGATGTACACATCGAGGGAAAGATTTGTAAAAAACGGGGCGTTGCGGGGTGTCCCCGCAGAGGGGGTAGGCAAAGACTTGTCCTAGATCCTTCGACTCCACTTCGTTTCGCTCAGGATGACACGGGGCAAGGCTTTGGCGAGGGGGAGGCTTCCCCCTTTTTAATGATTCCCTACATCCCCATGTTCTTGCGGGTCTGTTCGCGGCGGAGGCGGACGATTTCCTTCTCGATGAGGAGCTTCTCTACAGCGTACATGTCTTCGTGGCGCCGGATAGCATCCTTGTACAGGGCGTTGGCTAGTTCC
The DNA here is from genome assembly GCA_946186895.1 of uncultured Fibrobacter sp. GTDB lineage: Bacteria > Fibrobacterota > Fibrobacteria > Fibrobacterales > Fibrobacteraceae > Fibrobacter. Next base: position 39,532 of record CAMHOW010000015.1, on the reverse strand, counting down.
GGTTCACGAGCCAGGAAGGCGATGACCACGGCGTTCCTGAGGAAGAACTCATCCATGTTCTTGATTTCGTACTTCTCGTAGAAATCCGCCACCAGCTTGGCAGCCGTCACGTAGTCCTTGGCGCGGGCCGTTTCCAAGATGTTGAACTCGTCCACGAAGGAGGCGGGGAACACTCCTGCGTTCACCAGATCGCGAACCGCCCTATAGACGGCGTTGGTGTCGCGGGCTTCCATGGGTATGCCCCTCACCCACTCGATATATTCCGTGCGGAACTTTTTCCATTCGGGAGAGGCTTCCGCCACAGCAAATCGGGGCTTTTGCGCCAGGGCGCCAGATTCCGGCTCGGGGGCCGGAATGACGTTGTTGTTGGAGGCCGGAATGACGTTCTTGTCGGGGGCCGGAATGACGTTAGCAGAATCCTGCGCTGCTTGTGGCTGGGCATGTGCCCGCATCAGGGAATCCGTGCGATTCAGATACGCCAGCAGGGCCGTTTCACGATAGACATCACGGTTCTGCATCATGGCCTTTATCTTAGCGCCACGCCTAAGAGCGTAATCGGCAGAGTCAAGGTATTCAGGCCAGCAAACCTCACAACTGTCGAAGACCTGCACAATATGAGCGTTAGAGTGCACAAAGCGGGCCTCTTCGGCCTTGTTGTCCACGATAGGCATAAAGATGCTGTTGGGCAAGATATTCTCCATCATGGGCCGGATCATCTTGGAGGTGAACAGGAAGTTCTGTTCGCCGAAGAAATCGGGTTCCCGGTGGATGCGTTCAAATTCCTTCACCAGCACAGGGTCAGTACTGAAGCGCCCGATGGCCTTCTGGATCACAGGCTGGTCACTGGCCACAATGATGATGTCCGGTTCCTCGGGGGCCCTATACAGGCTCACGTAGGGGAACACCACGTCCAGAGCCTTCAAGATGTTCAGGAACAGTTGGTCGTTGAATTCGTAGGTCTGAATCCACTGGACCCAAAGTCCACCGGGTTTCATGTAGCGGCGCATCTTGGCATAGAACTCGTGGCTGAAAAGGCTTGCCACGCCAGAGACCCAGGGGTTGCTGGGCACGCTGATCAGCAGGTCGTACTTGCGGCGGTTCGTAAGGAAGAAGGTCTGGGCATCGTCAATGTAAATGTGGATGCGGGGGTCGTCGTAGCCGCGAGCGTTCCAGGGGTAGAACCCGCGGGCCAGCGTCATCATCTCTTCTTCAATCTCTACGCAGTCAAAATCCTTCAGCAGCGGGTCGGCCAGCAAGTAATGGGCGCCCATGCCCGAGCCAAAGCCCACCATGCCTGCGTCGTAAGGTTCGGTACGCATGGCCATAGGCATAAAGGCCGTGGCCGCCTGAGTCAGCTCGTCACCTTCGATGGGGTGCTTGCGGTCCTTGCTCATGCTGGCGTCGGCCTTGCCGTTGGTCTTGATATACCAATGCACATCGGACTCGTGGAAACTGATGGTAGCCGTCTTTCCGTCACGGACCACAATCTTTTCGTCGGGGTGCAAGTTCTTGTAGGCACGGAATGCACCGGAGGTCACCAGATGCGGGTCGAAATTCACGAAGATGGAGGGCAACACCATCAGGGCCGCCACCAGGTAGAAAGGCACGCTGTAGCGGAACTTTTTACGATAGACCACCAGCAACACAAAGCCGATGGCAAAGTCCAGCACGGCGGCAAGAACCAGGGCCCCCTTGAGCTGCAAGAAAGGCAGCAAGATAAGGCCGCCACCTGCCGAGCCGATGATGGAACCCACCGTATTCCAGCCGTAGACCTTGCCAATAGGAGCTTCGCTCTTGAAGGCACGGGTAAGAATCACCGTTATGAGCGGGAGCGTCATGCCCGCAAAGAAACTGGTAGGCACCATCCACAGCACAGACAGAGCGTACTTGAAAAGACTCCAGCAGATATAGCCGTCGGCGGTGGTATTGAAAATCTGGTTTGCCTCGTTCATCATGCCCCAGAAGGGCTTATGGAAGTACAGCGTACACAGGGCGAAAAACGCCATGAAAATCTGGGCCAAAGAAAGGATCACCAGGGAGTCCTTCTTCAAAAGCTTACCACTGACAGCGCTTCCGATAGCAAGCCCAAGGATAAAGGCCGAAAGCATCTGGTCAAAGCTGTGGCTAGAGCTGCCCATCAAGAGGCTGAGCAAGCGTATCCAGACAATCTCGTAAACAAAGGAAGTAAGTCCCGTAATGGCCGCAATCCAGAGCCAGGTGTTCTTGGGCGGCATGGGCAACTTGTGTTCTGCCACATAGTCCACATTCAGAGGCTCGGCAGCACGGTTCGCACTTTCGGTGCCACCTTCCGCGCCAACATCAGCATTGTCCGTATCTTCATCGTCTTCCTTGTTGGGCGATGTGGCAAAGCCGATGTAGCCGAAAATCGCCGCCAGCAAGAAGTTGATAGAAGCCGCCACGCAAAGGGTGGCATGGTTACCCAGTTCAGGAATCAGCAAGTAGCTGGTCACCAGAATACCGATGGCAGAACCCAGGCTGTTGGTAAAATAGAGCATGGGGAGCGAAAGTTCCTGACCGCTCTTGCGCAGGAGCCCCGCCGCAATAAAGGGGAAGGTCATGCCCACCGCAATGGCGATGGGGAGTGTAGAGCCCGTAGCCAGCACCACCTTGGTAATCTCGGCGCCCGTAAAGCCCAGGCCCGCAATCCATTCGCTATCGAAGAAGAATCCCGTAAGCAGGTTGTAAAGCGGATGGTAAACTAGGCCGCCAATACCGATGGCTAGTTCCACCGCCGCATAGCCAAGCAGTGGCCGCTTCACCCATTCCACCATCTTGCCCGCGATAAAACTACCGATGGCAAGACCACCCATGTAAATGCAGAGCGTGAGCACCTGCCCGTAACTGGCGTGGCCCAAGAAAAGCTTGAGGTAGCGGGCCCAGGAACCTTCGTAAATCAGTCCTGCAAAACCCGAAAGAGCAAAGAGAAAATACACCAGGATATTCATGGTGTAAATTTATATAAAATATTATGGACTTTCAGTAAAACCGAATTCTCGGCGAGCCCAAGTTTCCATATAGGGCAGAATTTCCTGGTAAGGCACCACAATCATCACGCTACCGTGGGTATGCCAGCCGATTTCGAAAGAGGAACCATCAAAACCGATACCGTCCTTCAAAAAAGAAGGTTCCAGCTTGAAATCCATGTGGATGGCATCGGGGTTGGCTTCGTATTTGTACGCATATTTGCGAAGAAGCGATACAATCGCTTTCTTTTCATCTGAATTGAAAATAGTGGAATCAACCAACGCCCCGTCTTTCTTCGAGAAGGTCCGATGATACTCGTAAAAGTATCCTCCGGCGGCACCAGCTTCGTACCCGACATTTGAAATATAATAGGTCGTCCACAGCAGCGAATCAAACGCCACATCTATACTGTCCCGGCGTTCGTATTTGAGGGTGGCGGCAACTTCCGTGTGGGCGCTGTCAAAATACCAGTCATTGGGATAATTCCTGAGTTCGTATTCGATGTTCCTCTTGTATTCTTCCGCCTGACGGTAAAGGGCCCTTTTATGAATTTTTTCTAAATGTCTGGTATCAAGGACCGTGTCGGCATCGGTCAAGTCCTCACCCAACAGCCCCTTAATGATTTTCCGGTAGACCCCTTTAGGGTAAACCTGGAACCTCGGCAACGTCCAATGCAAGGAAACCGTGTAAAACCTGTTGCTGTCGCTTCTTGTCCCATAATTGGAGAATTGCATACAGCCATTCTCTTTTGTGGGGTCGCACTCAATCAATTCGTCGTCATGTATGGCTATCTCCGCCTTGACCCGCTCCAGATCGTCTTTTCCAATCAGGCTGTATTCGGCCTTCATGTCGGCAAGCATGGAATAGATTTTATCCACCTTCTCCGCCATAGCGGACAAGTCCTTGTCATCCTGAGCCTGCAATGCAACTGTAGGCTGCAATGCAGCTGTCGGTTCCTTTTGGGGGGCGGGAAGTAAGCAGACAATTACCGCGACAAGGTATGCTACCGATAAAATCCAGCTTACGATTTTTTTTGCCTTGGAACCCGTTGGGCTCGGTCTGTTCATAATGGCGAGCACCAACGCCACTATGGCAAGCGGAAGCAAGAATAGGTACATTCCGCCCCGCGACACAAGGCCCACGAAAAGCCCGGTCAAGATAAAAAGCGTTTCAAAAACTGCCATATTCTACTCCTATACACCCCATTCATCATGAGCAGACTTGAACACTTTAATGCTGTTCACGATGCTGATAACACATTTTTTTACATTCCGGGTGTTCGAATATTCCCTTACACCATTTTTCCTAAGTAAACGAACCACTTCCGTAGACTTCACCAGATTGCTGGTATTCTGTTCCATGTTCGATATCGACTTGCTCATTCCACCAATTCTACCATCCGTGGTAAAATTAGGGCCGCCAGACATCCCAAGCACCAGTGTTCCCGTCATCCGATAATAGTTATAATCGCCATCATAACGATACAGCATACGGATGTTCAACGGAATAATGGTCAATTCATGGTCGATGAACGGGTCAGGGTAACCATACGATGTCAGTTTTGACCCGACAGGCAATTCAGTGTGTGCAATACGGCATACCCTAGGCAATTCGACAGGTTCATCGTACAATTTCAACAGAACGATGTCGGTCTCCATATCGTAATCCACGACATACACCTGGTAGCACGTATCGTTATGGATATCGTAATAGCAGATGTGTTCATAATCCTCGATGACATGATACGCCGTCACGATGTACTCGCTGTTAACGAAGAACCCCGTGCCGTTGCGCATGCCGTCAGCGAATGTCATGGCGACGAAAGAAAGGATGAGTATGACGAAGTATTTCATGACGCCTCCTTTTCCTATAGGACTCTGCCGAGATCCCGTTAATTTAAATATAACTTCAAGAGGGTGTCATTTTATGACATTTTGCGATTTTTGTGAAAAAAGCGCAAAAAAAATTTAAAAAGCCTTGTGCTGATCCGCATCAAGGCTTTGAATGTTAAGAAGGGACGCCCTACAAAGGCCGGGCGCTTTTATTTACGAATCTTTTTTGCCGAACATATTCTCGGTGTTGCAGTCGGGACGGATGTTCCAATTGCTCTTGATGCTGATGAAGTTGTCGTAGTTTAATTGACTGCCAAGAAACATTTCACTCATGTCGGTCACGTTAGACACATCCCACTTGCTGATGTCGCCATTAAATTGGCTTTGGTGGAACATTTTACCCATGTAAATCACGTTGGACACGTTCCATCCGCTGATGTCGCCAGTAAATTTGCTACGAGAGAACATACCACTCATATTAAACACATTAGCTACGTTCCACCTACTGATGTCGCCGGTGAAGTTGCTTTCGCAGAACATCCAGTTCATGTCGCCTACGTTTGACACATCCCATTCGCTGATGTCGCCAGTAAATTGGCTTTCTTGGAACATCTGGCTCATATTCGTCACATTAGACACATTCCATCCGCTGATGTCGCCAGTGAATGGGCTTCCTTTGAACATCCCCCTCATGTTAATCACGTTGGACACGTCCCACTCGCTGATGTCGCCAGTAAATTGGCTTTTACTGTATATCCTGCCGAACATCGCGTTCATGTCAGTCACGTTTGACACGTCCCACTGGCTGATATCGCCATTGAACTGGCTATCAGAGAACATCCCGCTCATATCAGTTACGTTGGAGACGTCCCACTGGCTGATATCGCCAGTAAATTGGCTTCTATGGAACATCCAGCTCATGTTAGTCACGTTGGACACGTCCCACTCGCTGATGTCGCCATTGAACGGGCTTCCATCGAACATACAACTCATATTAGTTACGTTGGACACGTTCCACTGGCTGATGTCGCCGTTGAATTGGCTAAGGTCGAACATCTCACTCATGTCAGTCACGTTGGACACGTCCCACTCGCTGATGTCGCCAGTAAACGAGCTTGCTGTGAACATCTGGCTCATATCGGTCACATTGGACACGTTCCACTGGCTGATGTTGCCGTTGAATTGGCTAAACCAGAACATTCTGTGCATGTCGGTTACGTTGGATACGTCCCACCTACTAATGTCACCGTTGAATGAGCTATGGTAGAACATACTACTCATGTCGGTTACATTGGACACGTCCCACTTACTGATGTCACCGTTGAATGGACTATCTCCCATGTGACCGATTTGTTCTTCGCCTTCAAACATGTGTTTCATGTTAGTCACATTGGAGACATTCCATCTACTGATGTCGCCGTTGAATTTGCTTTCTCGAAACATCCCACTCATGTCGGTCACATTGGACACGTCCCAATTGCTAATATCACCATTGAATTCGCTTTCTTTGAATAAGTCGCTCATATCGGTGAGTCTAGAGACATCAATATCGTTCAGGTCGCATTTGGGGCCCTCGGTCCGAATGCGGTTCTCGATGATTTTCTTCAGTTCTTCTTTATTTGCGGGTTTGCACATAGTCTGTTCCTTTAAAAGTAATGAGCCAGTGGTTACAAAGTTAATATAGCCTTTTCCTATCAAAAATGCCCTAAACACCGCATAAAAATGGTTCTATCTATCTTATACTCCCCATTTCAGGTAAGCGGACTTAAACTCTTCATGGGTGCTCAAGATGCTGATAGCACATTTTTCCACGTTCTTGGTGTTCGGATATTCCCATACACCATTTTTGCGAAGCATACGAACCACTTCCGTAGACTTCACCAAATTGCTAGTATTCTCTCCAACAATTATCGACTTACTCATTCCACCGATTCTACCATCCCTGGTAAAATTAGGCCCACCAGACATCCCATACCGCAATGTTCCCGTCATGCGATAATAGCTGTCATCGCCATCGTAACGATACAGCACACGGATGTTCAACGGGATAATGGTCAACTCTGGTTCGATGAATGGTTCAGGGTAACCATACGATGTCAGTTTTTCTCCGATAGGCAATTCAGTGTGGGCAATACGGCAGACCCAAGGCAATTCGACAGGGTCCTCGTCTAGCTTTAAAAGAGCGAGATCTGGGTTTACCGTGTAATCCACGACATGAACCTGGTAACACGTGTCGTTCTGGATATCGTAATAGCACGTGTTTTCATAGCCCTCAACGACATGATACGCAGTCACGATGTACTCGCTGTTTACGAAGAACCCCGTGCCGTTGTGCACCTCGTCATCGGCAAAGGCCATGGCGGCGAAAGCGAAGATGAGTATGACGAAGTGTTTCATGACGCCTCCTTTTCCTATGGGTTCATGCCGAAATCCCGTTAATTTAAATATAACTTCAAGAGTGTGTCATTTTATGACATTTTGCGATTTTCGTAAAAAAAGCCGCAAAAAAAAGAAAAACCTTGTGCAGATTCGCATCAAGGCTTTGAATGTTAAGAAGGGACGCCCTGGTCTAATCTTTCGGGACGGCGGGCATCTTGAGGGTCTTGCCGTCCTTGTCGACAGCTTTCCACGGGGTAAGCCCCACCACTTCATCTACGGGGAGCGAGAATGCAATGCCCTGCCCCATAGTGTCAAGCCCGGCCTTCTGGTAAAGGGCATGTAGCACGGCGTCCTTGATTTCCTTGTCCACAAGAATCATCACCACCTCTTTTTCGGGCTGGATGGCGATGTGGAAGAAGGATTCCGCCTCCTTGTTGGCCGTACCGCGGCCGTTCAGGATCGTACCGCCACGGGCGCCAGCACTCTTGGCCGCCTCCATGACCGTCTCGGAAAATCCAGCATTGACAATGCACATAATCATTTCGTGCTTGCTTGCGCTCATTTCTCGTTCCTCCGTACCGCCTTGCGGTTGTCGCTCAAAAAGTTGAAAATGGACTTGCCGATAATGCTTGTCATGGGAATCGTACAGGCGATACCCTTGCCACCCGCGATGGTGTTGAACTTTTCCTCGATGCTTTCCAGGGCCGCCTTGAGCTTGTCCTCGCCTATCACGCTCAGAATGACCGCACGCTCGGAATCCACCAGGCCAATAGCCGTAAGAACTTCTTGGGAGGCGGTTCCTCTGCCGTAAAAGACCATCTGCATGTTCACACCAAAAGACTGAATGTGGTCCATGTAAAAGTCCGCCTTGGCACGGTTCACCATGGTCACCAGAATCTTGAGGCGGTTCATGGACACCTTAGAATGTCCGTCGGGAGACCCGCTTCTCTTTCGCCTGACCTGTCTTTCCTTTTCAGCCATACTGCTCCCTACACAAAATCGATAATCTGCTCGTCGTCGGCATCCTGGATACGGCGCATCATGGTACGGTTCCTAAAGAACCGAGAAACGATGGCCTTGAAGCCGAGAATCTGGATGGTAATCAAGGGAGTCATGGCCACCATGGCCACGATACCGAAAGCATAACTCAGAATAGAATCGTCACCGCCATGAATAACGGTGCAGGCACCAATGGAAAGGGGCAGTATAAAGCTAGAGGTCAAAGGTCCGCTGGCCACACCACCCGAGTCAAAGGCGATAGCCGTGTATAGCTTAGGCACAAAGAAAGAAAGGCCCAAAGAAACAAAGTAGCCGGGAATCAGGTAGTAAATCAGGGGGAAGCCCATATAAATGCGGAGCATAGAAAGCCCGATAGAAACGCCGACACCGATAGAGAGCGCCACCAGCATAGAACGCTTGGTCACAAGGCCGCCCGTAATTTCTTCGACCTGTCTGTTCAACACGTGTACCGCAGGCTCCGCCAGCACCACCACCATACCAATGACAAAGCCTGCCGCCACAAGAATGTGGGGTGTCTTTGCCAAGTTACAGCCCAATTTGAAACCGATGGGCATGAACCCCACCTTCACCGCCGTGAGGAAAATCAACAGTCCCGCAAAGGTATAGCAGATACCGAAGCCCACCTGAACCAGCTTGGACCAAGAAACCTTGAGGGCAAACAACTGGAGTACCACAAAGAAAGCTACAATGAGCGCCAGGGCCACAAACACCTCACGGGCAACCGTCAAAACCGTAAAGATGAAATTAAGGCCAAGGTTCGCGTCTATGGAATAGGCTTCCGGTTCCAGCGTAAAGGTAAGGCCACCCTTGGAGAAAAGAATCAGGCCCATAAGGGCAAGAATCGGACCAACAGAACAAAGGGCTATAAGGCCGAAGCTGTTTTCACTGGCATGTTTACCGCCGATAGCGCCGGCCACACCCACACCCAAGGCCATAATGAAGGGCACCGTGATAGGGCCCGTGGTCACGCCGCCCGAATCAAAAGCCAGGGGAACAAAGATTTCCTTGCCCATGGAAAGCATGAGCATGCCCAGCATAAAAAGCACCAGGTAACAAAAGATGATGATAGTGGAAAGGTCCATCTTGAACACAATCTTGATGATGGACAGCACCAGGAAAATCCCCACGCCCACGCCGATGGTAGCCACGAGAAGTATAGGGTGTATCGCCTGCTTCACCTGTTCGGCAAGTACCGAGAGGTCGGGTTCCGCAACGGTAATGAGCACACCCATGACAAAGCACACCGACGCCAGCAACTGTAGCTTGCGGGACTTGGCAAGGCCCGAGCCCACATGCTCGCCCATAGGCGTCATGGCAAGGTCGGCACCCAGGTTGAAAAGGCCGATGCCCGCCACGAGAAAAACAGCACTTATGGCAAAGACCACCAGTTCCTTCATTGAAAGTTCCACCAGGGGAGTAAAGGACAGTACCAGCACGATCAGGGTGACCGGCAATACCGACGAAAACGCCTCGTGAAGCTTTTCAAAGAAGGTCTTGAACATTACTCGCCCAGGTACTCCACGGCAAAGATAAGGGTGGAGCCTCCGGGGATAGGCCCTGCGGCACGGGCGCCGTAGCCAAGGCCGGGGGGCACAATCAGAATACGCTTTTCACCCGGAAGCATACCGGCAATACCCAGTTCCCAACCGCGAACCACGCGACCTGCACCCAACGGGAAACTGAATTCCTGATCGCGGTCGCGGGAACTGTCGAACTTGTGACCGTTGGTGAGCCAGCCCGTATAGTGGACGCGGACCGTAGAACCCGGGCGGGCAGGTTCGCCCTCGCCAGGCTTCACGATGGCGTAGCGCAGGCCCTCGGAACCGTTTTCAAGAGTAAGGGTCGTGGTGTCCGGGAAAAAGTCCATCTTCTCGATGACGGCGGAATCCACTTCGGACTCCACCAGTTCCACGCGGAAAATCAGGGTGGAGTTAGAAGGAATCATGGAGTATGCCGTAGCGCCGTAGCCCATGGCAGGCGCCACACGGAGCCAGCGGACACCGCCTTCCCGCATGCCGTCCAGGCCCTGCTCCCAGCCCTTGATAAGCTTGCCGTTGCCGAGAACCACTTCTAAAGGCTTGCCCATGTCCTTAGAACTGCCGAACTTGCGGCCGCTCAGGAGCCAGCCGGTGTAATGAGTCTTGAGGGTGGCACCCGGAACCGTGGGCTTGCCTGTACCCTGCTTTTCGTCGTAAGCCTTGAGGCCCTTAGAAATTTCGCGCCACTTCAGGGCGTCTACGCTTTGCGGGAACTTGTCCGGTTCCATGGGCGGGTCGGCGTGAACCAGCTCCACCTCGAAGTACAGATCCGAATTAGGCGGAATGTTTTCCAGAGAGCGGTCTCCGTAGGCCATAACGGCAGGCACCGTCAAGTAGCGGACCTCGCCCACCTTCATTCCGAGAATTCCCTTTTCCCAACCTTCAATGACCTGGCCCATGCCAAGCGTAAATTCCAGGGGCTCGCCATCATAGGAACTGGCGTAGAGCCACTTGTCCTTGTAACGGGCGATGCTGTCTGCCGTGGCCGCAATGTTCCCTGCCACAGTAGCAGAATCCGTAGGAGCGGGCACGGCGACCTTTGAGTCCTTCGTAATAGCAGCGGACTTGGCCGTTTCGGCAGCAGGCTTGGCGGTGTCAGCCTGGGCAGAATCTACAGAGGTTTCAGGCGTTGCAAATTCCAGGGCGGCCAGGGAATCTTCCATGGCCTTTTTACGCATTTCTTCCATCTGCAGGCTGTCAAGAATCAGGTAGCCCTTGAAATGGACCCTTATCAACTGGCCCTTGCGAATCTCGTCGCCCTGGCCATCCTTGACGCTTTCTATGTTAAAAGGGATAGCCCACAGATTACAAAATAACGCGAGGACCAAGAAAATCTTCAATTTCGGCATAAAAACTCCTATCCCACAAGATAGAAAATGCTAGTTTTAGGGAGTAAGGTTTTTCCCCAGTTGAACGGAAAAAGAATATGCTATCTGTTGTTATTGTCATAACGATTGTCGTGCTGTCCATTATTCTTGCGGCCATCGGTGCCTACGTGGTCATCCATAGCACCGAAGAGAAAGAGGAACCGAAGCCCGTCATTGACGTGTCCGGGCAGTATGCCGTAGTGGTCCGCCCGGCACGGGAATCCCTCACCAACGTAAAGCCCTCCGAAGTTTCCCTGCGTTCCTGGCTAGAAACCCAGGAACAGCTCACCCCTGAACAGCGCGAAGACTATATCCGCCGCTGGAACGCCACCCTCGAAGAGACTATCCGCACTATCGACGAGGGCGACAAGAATGGCACCGTCACCTACCGTATCGAACTTGGCCCCAAGGGCAAGAACTACGTGCATTTCGTAGACGAAGACAACTTTATTACCCGGGAGCAGATCCGGAACCATGCCGAAATCTTGCCCCCCTATGTGCTGGGTTGCGACTGCAAGCTTTTGCCCAAGCAACCCTGGGAAAACCCCAGCAAGTCCGGCTGGAAGGCCGTCGTGCCCTCCCATGGAAGCACCTACGACGTACCTGATTGGAGGCAACTTGCGTAAATCCCTCCTCGCCCTCCTTTTTGCGGCACCGGTCCTGACCCATGCCGCAGGGTCCGCCATTATCACCCTCGAAATGCCTGTAGGCGCACGCCAGCTGGGTATGGGTGAAGTGGGCGCCGCCGTGGCCGACGATGCCACCGCCATGTTCTACAACCCGGCAGGCCTGGCCTTTGGCCCCCTGGCCGACGAGTGGCGCATGTCCTACCCCGCCGAATCCAAGAACGCCCCCTTCTTTACCAAGATGGCCGCCCGTAGCAAGAACGGCTTTTTCGCCAAGAGCGAACTCTGGGCCGGAACCGCCCAGGGGATCCTCCGCTACGACGGTGAGCAGTGGGTAGACTACCACTCCGTCACCCTCCAGGGGAACGCCAAGATAAAGGACGCCGTAAAGGTGTATGTTGGTACCGAACGCGGCATCGACGAATACACCCGTCAGGTCAAGAAGTTCAACGACATTAAGTCCGCCGAAGAAGAATCCGACGTGGTCGAAGTCAAGATGCCCTGGAACCTGGTGGTAAACGACACCATCACAGCCATCATCTACGACAACCGCACCGAAAAGCTCTGGGTGGGCACTCCCAAGAGCCTGTACCGCTTTGACGGCAAGGCCTGGAAAAACTACGACACCGAGCTAGGCAGCAGGCGTATCACCGCCCTCGAAAATCAAGGTGCAAGCCTCTGGATCGGTACCGACAACGGATTGTTCCTTTATCGCAACGGACAATTCGAGCAGAAGGGCAAGGTTCTCCCTAGCCAGAAAATCAATTCTCTTGTCTGGTCCGACAACCGCAAGGAACTGTACGTAGCCGTCGAAGGCGCCGGTGTGGCAAGGCTCATTCCCAAGAAGAGCGTCAACGACAAGGACCGCTGGAGCCTCTTTACCGAAGAGGACGGCATCATGGACCTGAACCCCAAGGCTCTCGCCGTCGATAGCTCGGGACACGTGTGGGCAAGCCACAAGGAAGGCCTTTCCCATTTCAACTTGCACAAGTGGGAACAGATCAAGTTCGAAGGCAACAACATCAACGACATCTCTGTGGACCGCAAGGGCGCCATCTGGATTGCAACAGACAAGGGCGTCTGGCGCCACCTGCCGGACTACGCCACCGCCAGCGGTCGCAAGGCCGAACTGGAACGTGGCACCGCCGAAGCAGAAGACGATGTCAAGGCCGACGACGAGTGGACCCACTACCACAGTGGAAACGGTCTTTCGGTCAACAAGGTATGGGCAGTTCTCCCGCAAGGTAACGACGTGTGGTTCAGCACGGCCAGCGGCATGGAACAGTACAAGGACGCCGACTACCAGCTTACCGCCTTCTATGAAAAGCTTTTGCCCATCTTGAACATTCCCGACCTGTACCACCTCTACGGCGGTCTCACCGTTCCCATGGGAGACTGGGGAACTCTCGGATTCTCCGTGAACTTCGTGAGCTTTGGTTCTACCGTGGTTTCTGGCGACATCGACGCCGACGACCTGGTGGCCTACAACAGTTCCGAAATCGTGGGCGGCATCAGCTACGGCACCCGTTTTCCGGGCAATATCGGCATAGGCCTCTCCATCAAATTCTTCTATTCAGACCTGAGCTCCGGTGCAGCCGCCGGCGAAGAAGAGGCAACCACCTTCGGTTACGCCTTTGACGTGGGCATCTTGAAGAAGGCTCTGCTGCTTGACCGACTGAACTTTGCTCTGGTACTTGCCAATATCGGTCCCAGCGTCTACTACGTGGACAAGACTATCGAAGACCCCATTCCTCTCACCTGGCGTATCGGGCTTTCTTACGAGTTGCTCGCTCTTGCCGACTACAAGTGGATCGTGGCCGCCGACTATAACCGCGAGGTGGTTTACGACGATAGCAAGGGTGATCCGGAACCGTTCTACATTGCCTGCTGGAAATCCATCGCCCATCCGGAACGGGGCGGGCACGGCGCCACCGCCGCCAAGAACTCCCTGTTACAGGGCGTGTTCAACGTAGGTACGGAATTCATCTACGCCAACACCATCGCGCTCCGTCTGGGTTACCTCTACGATGACGTGGGCCAGCGCAGTGAAGTGGACTTCGGTTTTGGCTTCATGATTTCGGACATGCTGCAGTTCGACTTCGCCACCATCCGCGACGTAGGCGAAAACGACGGCGTCCGCGACGGCCAGATGCGATTCGGCATGCTGTTCAAGTTCTAATTTTTTTCCATACTCCCTTTACATTCGCGCTCCCCTGGTCGATAATTAAGTTAGAGACCCTAACCCAGGAGCGCATTATGGCAGAAATTCTAGGATACCTCATTGTCGGCGTCATCGCTATCACCCTAGCCGTCATAGCCATAAAGATCGTCATCGCCCTTTTGCCAGTGATCCTCGTGATCGGCGGAATTTGCCTTTTTGTGTGGTTTTTGGGCAGTTCCGACAACAGTCTAAAAGAAGTTGAGCATCAAGTCAACCACCGAAAGAATACCATAGAGCAGAGTGTCGTCAGGTTCAGGGACGACCTACAACGAAACTACCACGAGCAGATGCTCAACCTGACCCGCCAGAAGGCAGGTGTGAACCTAGACCCCATCCGCCCAGAACTTGATTCCGCCATATCCGTAGTGGCCTGGGCCTACCACACCTACTTAGAAGACGACAACTTTAAGCCCCTAATTACCAGCGCCAACGATTACGAAGGGCACACCCAACAATCCGCCCACTACGTGGGAGCCGCCATCGATTTCCGCATCAAGGACGTCGGGAATCGGGCAGACCGCGAAAAGTTAGCCGCCCTTGTCCGCGAAGAGCTAGGCGACCGATTCCTTGTGCTCCACGAAGACATCGGCAGGGCAAACGAGCACCTGCACGTCCAGCTGAGAAGCGGCACCTACGACCGCAGAGTCGTGTGGAAATAACGCTCAAAAAACTAAGCTACTCTACGCGCTCTAAAATAATCAGCGCGCGTTCTTGCGTGCTGTTGGGGATGGTGTAGAAATGCTTGCCCACAAACTTGTAGCCAAAATCTTCGGGGTGGAAGGTCTTGAGCTCGTCGGCGACGGCAGGGCCCTTCATAAAGAACACGCGGCCGCCAACCTTCAGGGAGTTGGCTATTCGGGGCAGGGTCTTTTCCATCAGCTCAAAAGCACGGCTGATAACACCATCCACCGGAATAGTCATGCTACGGCTAGTGACCTTGTGGCCGAACACGTCGATTCCCTTGAGGCCCATCTTCTCGATGACCATATTGAGGAAATTGATACGGTTCGGGCGGGGTTCGCAAAGGGTAAGACGGATGGAAGGGTTCACAATCTTGAGGGGGATTCCCGGGAACCCGGCGCCACTCCCCACATCGATCATGCGGGCGGGCCACTTGGGCACGTAGGCATTAATCAGCGTACAGTCGGCATAGTGCCGTTCCACCATGGTCTCAAAAGCGTTTAGGCGGGTCAGATCCTGGTCATCGTTGTTGGCCCGGAGCAGCTGGTGAAATTCCCAGATCTGTTTCAGGGTCTCGGGCTGGAGCTCCACGCCGTAATAATGCAAAAGCTTGTCCAGCCCCTCAAGCGACGGCTTTACACGCTTGCCGTTAAACAGCGGGAAGTCGGTGCGGGGCGCCTTCAGGTGGGGTACAAAGTCACGACCCGCCGCCGACCCATTGCGGAAAGGTTGCCGACCCGCACCATCGCGGGAAAATGGCTTTTTGGACCAGTTTGAACTTGCCATAACGAAAAAATAAAAAAACTTTGGCCTATTTCGGGACAAAAATAAGTCTATACCTAGAGGAGACTTATTTTGAACCGAACACGACTCGTAAAACAGCCCTGCAGATTCATCGTAGCCGCAACGCTTGCCCTCGGGGTGCTACAAGCCGCAGCAAGCCCAGTGGACGAGGCGAAAGTCTTTGACTGGTGGGACAACGGCATTATCACGGCGGAAGAGGCTACCGAAATCCTGGACCTGCTAGAAGAAGGCAACCAGGAAGAGGCCTGCCTGCTTGCCCAAGTCTACGCCCAGGAAAGTTGCGAAGAGCCGCCCTCGCAAGCTGCACGGCCCAAGTCGCCTCGCCGCACGGTAAAAGCCCCGACCCGCCCGAGTCTCGCACCCCACGGCTACGTGGACTGGAAGGGCCGTATTGATTCTATCGGCCATCTGGAAAGCCACCGCACCGAACTGCAGCTGCAATTCTACCGCTATACCCTGCGGCTCGGTTCCCAGGAGCTCCTTGCCTACAAGAACCAGGGTAGCGAGGCCTATTTCGGCGACATTTCCACCCGGGAACTCCACAGCCAGATTCCTCTGGATACCCTCTGGGGAACGGCACTTCTATACCCGCTAGGGAATTTTCATGTGGCGGGTCTTCTGGATACAGCCAAGACCACCCAAGTCCGGCTAGGATACAGCCAGCGGAGGGCTGCGACCATAGAAGCATTCTACTGGCACGGTTTTGGCAACGGCGATGTCCAAGCCACCGACACCATTCACGCGGACCATAAAGGTATCCACTCCCTAGGTTTACAGACAAAAACATCCTTCACCCAAGTGGCAGCCTGGTGGCAGTACGGGCAACAATTCCCGCTAATCAAGATCCAGCTGTACGGCAGCGACAGGATTGACGAGGGTACGAACAGCGACGACGGTATAAAAAGTGCCGGCACTGTATACAGTTGGCGAACCACTGCCTACATCCACCGAGAAGACATTCCCAGGTGGGCCCGCCTTAGCAACACCATTCAAAAAAGCAGGTACTGGGGTTCCCAAAGCCTGTCCATGCGGGCCCCCGACCTGCTGGATACCAAAGTTACAGCCAACGCAGGCCTGATTTCGCCCCTAGACGCCGACACCATGGCGGTACGGCTAAAGCTTGGAGGAGAATCCGGGCCCGAATTTTTGCGGGTGGCCGCCAGCGTGACCTGCCGGGATGCCGGTTCCAACTGCCGGGAAACAGACTGGAAAGGCGGCATTAACGCGAGCCCCTGGGATTTATGGGTTCTGGGAGCATCCGTCCGGGTCCGGCAAGAAAGACCCAAGGGATTTGCCCCTCCCCATCTGGAATTATCCAGCCTTTTCCGTGACCGCTCCAAAAGTTACACGAAATTCACCCTTATCGCCCCCAAAGGGCGCCCACAAGATGACCTGCGATTGCGAACAGAATTCCTGATTTCCGGAGTTTTTCTGGATTTTTCGCTAGTCTGTACCTTCAAGGGCATGGAAAGGCTAGAGCCTATCCCCGTAAGGGGCTTTGCCGAGGCCAAAGTGCGGTTTTAGGCTGGTTACACAGGTAAACGAAATTGTATACGCCCCATAGGCATTTCCCCCTGCCAGATTCTATCTTAATGCATACCCAAACACTCCCTTGACGTCCCTAGGCTGCTCCTTTGCCCAGGGACGTCTTTTTTTCTAGTTTTGTATTAAATGATTATCGCAGCCGCCATCGGAGCTGTCGCCTTCTTGCCCTCCATCGTCTTGAACATCGCCCTTGCCTGCGGTGCTCCCTGGGGAGCCTACGCCATGAACGCCCAGCACAAGGTTATCCCGCCCGAGGTACGCAAGGCATTTATCGTGCCCACCACCCTGCAGTTCGTGGCCCTGTTCGTACTGCTCAGCGCTGGCGGTATTCTACCCGAGACTATCCCCTTTCTTATCACAAGAATCCTCGCCTTCTTTTTTGCGCTATACCTGACTTTTTACGCAGCCACGGTTCTTTTTAGCACCAGCTACAAGGAACGCACCGTCATGGGGAGCCTTGCCGTGGTCAGTACAGTCTGTTTCTGGATCGTGGCCGTGGGCACCCTGAATTTCTAGCCTTCCATTAGCTATATTCCCTGCCATGATTCACCCGTCCGCATTCGTACACCCTTCTGCAAAAGTTCACGACACCGCCGTTATCGGCCCCTGGTGCCTTGTAGATGCCGGTGCCGAAATTGCAGAAGGCGTGGTGCTGGAGGCTCGAGTTCACGTTTATGGCGGCGTATTCATCGGCAAGAGAACCCACGTTTTTGACGGAGCAGTCTTGGGCGCACCGCCACAGGATCTAAAATACAACGGCGAAGATACACGGCTCGAAATCGGAGAAAACTGTATCATCCGGGAATACTGCACCCTGAACCGGGGAACGGCACAGGGCGGCGGTATAACACGCCTGGCCGACAAGGTATTGCTCATGACGTACTCCCACGTGGGCCACGACTGCCTTATCGAAGAAGGAGCCGTGATTTCCAACGGATGCCAGCTGGGAGGCCACGCCCGAATCGGACGGTACGCCACCCTGGGCGGAAATGTGGGCATGCAGCAGCGCAACCAGGTAGGAGCCTTCGCCTTCGTAGGGGCCACCCTGAAGGTGGACAAGGATGTTCCGCCAGCGTGCAAGGCACTGGGCACGCCACTCAAGTGGAGTGGCCTGAACCTTCACGCCCTGAAGCTCCACGCCGATGAGTTTTCCGAAGAGCGAATCTCCAACTTGGACAAAGCCTTCCGAGCCCTATACCGTAGCGGCCGACCCCTGCAAGAAATGATCGACGAGCTGACGGCTGACGGGGACCCGCTTTTCAAGGAATTTTTCGGCGAGCACTGGACGCATACGCTGGTGAGGCCCTGAACCAACGTCATTCCGGCCTCCGAGCCGGAATCTAGATGGCGAATCAAGTTCGCCATGACGCAAAAAGATACTTTTAAAGTCAAAGATGATCAGTAAAGAGCAAAATAGCAACACCGCCCCCAAGCACAACTACCAGCGGGACCTGGACTACATCATCCGGCGCTTGGAACGCACCGGCGAGGTGCCGCACCTGCTGCTCCACGCCTGCTGTGCCCCCTGTAGCAGCTACACCATCGAGTACCTGTCGCAATATTTTCGGATAACGCTGTTCTACTACAACCCCAATATCGCCCCTGACGAAGAATACCGCCATCGTGTCGAAGAAATCAAGCGGTTCGTGAAAGAATTCAAGACCAAGCACCCCGTCACCCTCGTCGAAGGTGAATACGACCCGAAAAAGTTTTACGACGCCGTCCGTGGGCTAGAAAAAGAACCCGAGGGGGGCAAGCGCTGCCGCAAATGTTTCGAGCTTCGCCTCGCCGAAGCGGCCCGCCTCGCCCAGGAGCTGAATGCCGACTACTTCACCACCACCCTGACCATCAGCCCCATGAAAGACGCCCAGGTATTAAACGAGGTGGTGCAGGAGCAATGCGATATCTACGGCATCAAAAGGCTCCCCAGCGACTTCAAAAAGAAGGGCGGTTACAAGCGTTCTATCCAGCTTTCCGCTGAATACAATCTGTACCGCCAGAATTACTGTGGATGTGTCTATTCCCGTCGCGAAAGCGGCGAGGGATAGGCGTTACCTAACTACTTCCACCTTGCCGTTGTGCAGGTACTTGCCCTTTTCAGAGGGCTTACCCTTCAGCTGACGGCCCTGCAGATCAAACCAACGATCACGCTTGATTTCACCGGTCCGGGTATTGAGAGTTGCCGTCTCAGTGACATTGCCATGTTCATCCATAATCTTCAGGTCAATGATCTCAGGCAGCTCGCCAAACTCACCGAAGCCACCAGCATTCTTGGCCCCGCTATTGGCGTCAACATGCACCAGGTAGGCGCGCATAGGCTGAATATATGCCCTGGGGCCCGCCTTCACGAACTGGCCTGCCGAGAATTGCTTGCCACTGAGAACCGTATCCTTCGCCACAAAGCCATAGGTACTTCCAAGAATTTCGGAAGAATCACCGAACACGAAGCGCTTGTAGGTTCCGCGGAACTCCCAGCCGTCCCGGGCAGTCTTGCGGTTGCCACCAATCCCCGTAGTTCTTATGACCATCTTGCCACCAAAGGTGATTCTTTTTGCCGTAGGCTTTACCAAATAAGGCGTATTAGCCTCGAGCGAACCGGTCACCTGCGTTGCTCCGGCAGTCCACTTGCCATCCTCGTACTTCATCTCGCTGAAACCATAGAACTCCGCCCCAGATACCTTGGCCAAATCGATACCGGTGCCCATCTCCCTTTCAAAGGGCAGCATGATGGTAGAGAAAGCGTCCACCTTAAATTCACGGTCAAACACGACTGTATCAACCCCATAGGCTTGCGGAACAACCGTCTCGTCGTCATACGCATAATTCCCATCAATAATTGCCCACAAGCCATCTTCTTCCATGGTTATAGCCCCGAAATGGATATTTCCATCACTCTGGAGCGTCACCTGTATCTCATAACCATCATACTGGCCATCTGCTTCGTTACCGGTGCTGACATAGAGTACATGGCCTGCCGTAGTGGCACTTGGGATATCCGCCCATTCGGGATCTTCAAAATCTCCATAACCAAAATAGAACAGAGTGTGGCCTGCATCGTCACCGATAGAGAGATAGTCGCGCTCCACATCCAAACCCACAACCCGGCCCTGTACCTCTAGGAGATTCTTGGGGGCGACTACGGTCAGTTTTGAATCACCATTTGCGCCACATGCATTACTCAACTTTCCACCATCGTCATAGATCATAAAGGAAGTCATACCGGAGCCAACCACCACTCGTTGGTTCATGTTTTCGCACTGCATGTTGACAAAGTAGTAGCCCACCGAGCCACGCTCCTTGTCATAGTCGATATGGAATCCCTGGGGAGCATCGTTGTAATAGTAACTGGTCCTATTACCGGTCAGAGCATCCACAGCCGTCCCGTAGCTGCCATCAGCAGGGGGTTCAGATTGCACGCGGATAGCCGATACGGCAATATGAGCGTTTTCAATATTCTTAGGTCCAGTGTAGAAATAGACATTGTTGGCAGTAGTGTGCATAATCGCGTACGATTTTCTCGCTGCAATCGGGTGGAATTTTCCGTTACCCGAGAAACTCCCGTGGAACGTACAACTATCGAGCCTGAGGGCCATGCCATCGGTCCACCCCAACAGGCCTCCAGTGTAGTCTCCGTCATTCGTCATGTCAGCCTCGAAGAGGATGTTTTTCATGGTCAGCGTAGAACTACCGCCGTGACCAACCACTCCGCCCATATAGCGGTTACCATTGTCATTGCGGGAACTGCTGATGGAGGCCGCATGCACCCACACGGTATCAATGAGCGTGGTTCCGTAGGTCCTACCCACAAGGGCAGAACCATGCTTACCCACATTGAATGTACCGGCCACCTTGACATTCTTGATGGTTGCGTTCTTCACAAAGCGGAACGGGGCGGCATAGTCGTCAGTGCTATTGATAGAGCCTATGATGTAATACTCTGAGCCGTCATAGGTGCCCTGGAAACTGGATGCCTCGCTTTTGCCCACCATAGTCGTGATGCCGTTATGCGGGCCACTACCCTGCCCCTGGTCACCGATTTGATTCACTTGCTTAACAAACTTGCCACTGAAGGTTGCACCGCCTGCCACCAGTTCCGCAAACAGGTTCCAGTCATCCATGTCGGAGATAAGGTAGGGGTCGTCCGGTGTACCGCTTCCATCAAGTTGCTGATGGCTAAGGGTAGCACTGATATGGCAGGCTTCCGCACTGGAATAATCTTCAAAGGAGAAAGTTCCTGCCGCAGAGGCAATCTGGTTCCCATTGACGGCGACACTGGAGAGAGCTCGGTACGGATCTGTGCCGCGGACGGTAAAGGTTGCACTGCCGTCGGTAGCAACGTAGGTGTCACCCTCATAAACAACCTTGCCCTTGTCACTGAAAGTGACTGTAACATCTTCAGAACTATCATCGAACGCCTTGACGGCATAGACATCGTACTGTGTCTTTGTAGATACGTTCTTATTGGTGTAGTAAGATGTGATAGAGCAATATTCAATACTTTTACGGTATCCCACTACGGCACGGACATTCTCGTTTCCGCTGACATTACTACCCATATAAAGGCTCTTAGTAACGTAGGCGGTAATATCATTTGACGAAAAGCCTTCCATGGTACCGACAAGACCACCCACATATTGACTCCCGTTCACAGTGGCATCGGTAAAGCAATTGGTCACTCGACCGTAGTGAAGATAGCCCACCAGGCCTCCGGTATGGTTACCACCCTTAATGCTGCTCTGCTTTAGGCTAAGATTTTTCACCTCGCCATAAGCATTATAGCCATCCAAGTCGCCCACATAACCAAAAAGTCCGTTGTAACTCGAGCCGCTACGGTTGACAATAATGCCATTAATCGTATGGCCCTGGCCATCAAATGTTCCCATAAAGGGTCTCTGGTTGAATTGGTAAGAGAAGGGGCCTGTGCCAATAGGCGACCAGATATGGCTATCCATGATTAAGTCGCGAGCAAGCTTGAAAGTGTAGTGCGCATAAGTATTCTGAGCGATATTCACCATATAGGCAAGGCGAGCCATCTCGGCCTCGTTGGTAATGGTGATGGTGTTGCCATTCTGCTGCGAGAAACTGGCGGCATATTTACCGGCATCCGTCCAGTTGCCCGATGCGGCCAGGTCACCTACAAAGGTGACGTTGAGCCCATCACCAAACTTTTCTTGATAAGCCGCAAGTTGCGAAGGGAGCACATGCATTTGCGTATTCTTGCCCGACTTGAAATCCGTATTGTTGCCATCCCAACTGATTGCTTCGGCATGAGCATAGTTATAGACATGAGCTATCGATCTATTGTAGTAGAAAGCATTAGAAGACACCGATGTAACCGTATAGGGAATCGTGATTTCGGGCAGTCTTTCACAGTACCAGAACGCACCATGATGAATTTCCCTTAAGCCATCAGGTAACGAGACAGAGGTTAAATTTTCAAGGTTGAAGAAAGCATACCGTCCAAGTGTTGTCACCCCAGATTGCACGACCAGGCTTTTTATATCTTGATTCTTGCTTAACCAAGGGACGCGATAATTATCTTGATAATCTGCCATGGAGCCATCGCTGCCGGCAATGGCACGAACCGTAAGGACCCCTTGATTATCAAGATGGACAATAGTATTCTCACTAGTCCATTCCCAATCATAGGCGCTGGGAACCACGGTAACATCGTAGTCGGGCATGGTAAAGCGGTAGCTATTTTCACCTAACTTGGTAAGCGAAAGCTCGGTAGAGGCATCGCCGGTCTTGATAACCTTTAGCGACGTCAGTACACGGTTAGCTTCGGGAGTAAAGGTAAGATCCACGGAACGGGAAGCAATGGCAGCACTGCCGGAATTTGCCGTCCAGGTCCCGCCCGACTGCTGATTAAAAGAAATGTTGTGGATATGGGTATTGGGTTTCATCCGTACGGTCAGTTCAAAACCTTCTTGAGGTTCTGAGCCAGGTTCATGACTTACCAGCATAATATTATCAAGGGTCTCGTAAGTACCAATATTATCTATGGAACGGAAGTCTTCATCGTCGCAGCCATAGCAATAAAGTTGAGGAGAGCGGTAGTTTCCACCGTTATAAATGACAAGTTGGTCATCGTCGTCCAAATAAACAATACGTCCTGTCACCTCAAAAACATAGCCGCTGGGGGCATGGAGGATAACATCTTCAGGTTCCCAACTATCACAATTGTAGAGTCCGTTCTTGCCGCCATTGTCATATATCTTGAACACCAGATCACTGTTCTGAAGATTCACCTCGGTTTCGTTTTCTAGCGGCATATTCACATAGTAGTAACCAGCCTGGCCAGGGTTGTAATCCGTGTCGATGGACAAACCCGCAGGCGCTTCTTGCGCCAACGCCCCTTGCACAAAGGCCAAAATGGCGAAAATCAAGATAAAAAGGAAGGTTTTTGTGCTAGTCATGATAGACCTCTGAAGTAAATTCTTTTACTCCCATAATATATTTAAGACTATTCATTAAGTCAAATATATTGTTTTTATCAAATTAATAAAAAATATTTATAGCTTCAGCATACTTAAGGTAGATGACAGCACAAATATAGAAAAGCCCGCCTTTTCTACCAAGGGCGGGCAAATGCCGCGATTTTGCGAAAATGTGGTTATTTTACCACTTCCACACTGCCGTTGTGCAGGTACTTGCCCTTGATGGAGGGCTTGCCCTTCAATTGGCGGCCCTGCAGGTCGAACCAGTGGCCCTGTTTGATTTCTCCAGTGCGGGTATCAAGAGTTGCACGTGGAAACAATATGTATATTTCTTATGAAATATTTCGCGAGAGGTGATTATGGCTTTCAAGAAAAGCATCATTCCGAGCAAGCGTTTTGTCATTGCGAGCACCCTTAGGTGCGTGGCAATCTCTTTCCCGCTGTTCCTTGTCGCCTGCAGCAATGCTTCTAGCAGCAGTGCAGATGAAACTAATGAGACCGCAGAAGATTACATGTTCACCCTAGAAGAACTTGAAGAAATGGGCGTGCCTATTTTCGAGTCTGCCGACGACCTTAAAAAGGAAAAGTGTGGCGACGAAAACGAGTTCAAGACGGTTTATGTAAAGGCCGACAGCAGTTTCTATATGTGCGACAATGGCAAATGGGAAAACGATTTCAGCGGCGATAACTTCACCATAGAAATCCCGGTTGTGGACTCCAAAGACGACTTGGGCGAATGTGGCGAGGAAAACGACGGCGAAATGTTCAGGGTGCCCAGGGACACAATCTACGACACCTACGCCTGCGAAGACGGAGAGTGGGTTTCGGACTTCGGCGGCGATAGTGGCGAACCCGTGGACCCTAAAACCGTGGTCAAGGGAACGTTCAAAGACGAACGCGACGGCAAGACCTACAAGACCGTAAAAATTGGCAAACAGACCTGGATGGCGGAAAACTTGAACTATAAAGTCAGTAATAGTTACTGTTATGAGGGTAAGGCTGAAAATTGCAAGAAATATGGCCGACTTTATAGGTTCGATGTGGTAAAAGAAGCATGTCCCGATGGTTGGAAAGTTCCGACCAAAAAATCATGGGAAATTCTACTTGCAACTACTTTAGACTTTTATACAGAGACTACTCCCGATTCAATAAAGGTCAGAAATCCTTTTGCTGCAATCAAGTTTGAATCGTTTATGGGATTAAACAACGACCCTTACGGATTCAAAATTCTTCCTACGGGAAGAAGGCTTGATGGTGATGGATATAAGGATGCGGACAAATCACGTGCATTCTTTTGGACATCTACGGCATATTTCAATAGACCTCTTTACATCTCATTCATTTCTAAAAACTCAGGAATATTGGCTTACCCCGGTAATTTTAACATGGGACTTGCTATCCGTTGCATAAAGAAGTAGCCTTCATTTAACACCTATGGATATCGAATACCTATTACTGCTACAAAATTTCAGGATCGCCATAAACGACGCACTTACGCCGTTTATGGAAATGATATCGCTTTATGCGGTCACGTTCCTGTGTATTGTGCCGGCACTGGTGTACTGGTGCGTAAGCAAGCGCATGGGGCTTTTCAGTTTTACAGCATGGTCCCTGACCACCGCCCTGAACGCCACCGTCAAACTGTGCGTCTGCGCCTACCGCCCCTGGATTCGGGACACCCGCATTTTACCTGCGGGCAAGGCCATCGAGACGGCGGGTG
This sequence comes from uncultured Fibrobacter sp., assembly GCA_946186895.1. Lineage (GTDB taxonomy): Bacteria > Fibrobacterota > Fibrobacteria > Fibrobacterales > Fibrobacteraceae > Fibrobacter. The sequence continues at coordinate 14,374 of CAMHOW010000015.1, read as the reverse complement.
GTTATTCCTTCCCCAGCGGGCATACCACCACGGCGACCCCCGTCTACGGGAGCTTCGCCATGCTACTCTGGAAGCGGATGCGTTTTATCGCATTTATCTGCATTGCAGGCATTCTGCTGACCGGATTCTCCCGCAACTACCTAGGGGTCCATACGCCGCAAGACGTGCTGGTGGGCCTTGCCGAAAGCTGCCTGATGCTCTTTGCCACATTCAAGATTTTCAAGTACCTTGACACCCACCCCGAAAAGGAAAAGTGGTTCCTGCTTGCCGGTTTTGTAATTGGCTGGATAGCGCTTGCCTTTATCACCTTCAAGCCCTACCACGTGGACTATGTAGACGGAAAAATCCTGGTGGACCCGCAAAGAATGATAATCGATGCCTACGGCGACATCGGCCAGCTGATATTCTTCTGCGTTGTCCGATTCGTTGACAAAACTTGGATAAAGTTCAAGCCTGCATTCAGCAAGCATAACCTGGCCTACGCCCTTGTGGGCGCCATTCTGCTATTCTTTATCATCAGCCTTGCAAGCTCTTCCCACGGGTCCTCTTCCGGCTCGGTACAGGCTGCCCAATGGGCCAAGTTCTTCGCCCGCGGATTCCTGATGGTCTATGTCTTTGTGCTTTGGCCGCTGGTGATGAAGCTGCTGAACAGAAGATGAGTTAAAAGCTTCCGCCGAGATTCTCGAGGGAATCGATAATCACGACGCAATCCTTGGACACATTTTGCATTACAAAACGCATCATGTCCAAAGGAATCGCTACGCAGCCGCCCGTAAAGGGCTTGCGGTCGCCAAACACATGCAGGAATATGGCCGAGCCCTTACCCGGAGTGCCCTCGGCATTGTAGCTGATGTTTAGGCAATATTGGTAGTGAATCGGGTAATCGGCGATACGTTCGCTGTTTTCCTTATCCAAGTCGGGCATATCCTTGAGGCTCACCAGTTCATTGTAGTGCTTGCCCTTGCGCATGTCGCCTGACCAGTAGGTGTTGCCATCGGCCCTAGTGTATTCAAAAGCCGTTCCCGGGTTTTCGGAATTTCCGAAAGCCTTGTTGAACTTAAACGTGCCCACGGGAGTCTTGCCGTCGCCTTCCTTGGTCTTGCCAAGTCCATTCTTGCCAATAAAACCTGGAGTGGACATAATCATCTGCCACTTGCCTAATTTGTCCTTACTATGCATCGAGACCCATGCCGTTGAACCTTCATAAACAGCCACCACAAAAAGCTGCTTTGCCGTATCAGCTTCGGGCAGTCTCGTCACCCATTCCGGAGACTCGCCGATGGAATTTGCATTCGAAGACGAACCATCGGCTGCATAGGCCGTAAAGGCAAGCACCAAGACGGTAAGTGCAGTGGTAACAAGACTCTTGATATTCAGCATGATGGACTCCTCAATATCATTTGAGGCTAGATAACCCAAGCAAGGGTTACCACAGGGAGAAATTTAGTTTCAGCGGTGGCGGCGTAAAGGCTAGACGGAATAAAGGCCTCATTTTGAACGAAAACACCCTCCGGCCTCGGACATTTAGGAGGGAACGTCCCCTGGCTAAATGCAAATGTTGCAGTAAACATAGCGGCGATAAGAATAAGCTTTTTCATGATAGGCTCCTTGACGAGAGTTTCTTGTTCTTTACTCCCATAATATACCCTTACCAATCCATAAAGTCAAATATATAATTCTAATCAAAATGATAGATTTTGTATATCATTTACATCAAGCACAAAAAAAGATGGTCGAATGACCATCTTTTCTCAAATCTAAGATTTGAAGAAGTTTATTTCTTCAAATATTCGTTAATGCCTGCAGCAGCGCGACGCCCTTCGCCCATGGCGAGGATTACGGTAGCAGCGCCGAGCACGATGTCACCACCGGCATAAACCTTCTCCATGAAGGTCTTGTTGGCGGTTGCATCTTCGAGAAGGATGTGACCCTTCTTGTCGACGGAGAGTTCCGGCGTGGTGTTGCTGATAAGCGGGTTGGAACCGTTACCGATAGCAACGAGCACGGTGTCGCATTCGATTTCGAAGCTTGCACCTTCGACCTTGACCGGACGCGGACGGCCCTTTTCGTCGGGTTCGCCGAGTTCGTACTTGTCGACGAGCATGCCGCGCACGTGGCCGGCTTCGTCGCCAAGAATCTTGGCCGGGTTCTGCAGAACGCAGAATTCGACACCCTCTTCCTGGGCATGGAGAACTTCTTCCTTACGGGCCGGAAGTTCGTTCATGCTGCGGCGGTAAACGATGCGGACCTTTTCGGCACCGAGACGGAGAGCCATACGGGCAGCGTCCATAGCGACGTTACCACCACCGAGAACGACCACGTTCTTGCCGGGCCACATCGGAGTATCGGCATGTTCCTTGTCATAGGCGCGCATCAGGTTAGCGCGGGTCAGGTATTCGTTAGCGGCGAACACACCCACCAGGTTTTCACCTTCGATGTTCATGAACAGCGGGAGGCCAGCACCGGTACCGACGAACACGGCGTCAAAGCCGTCCTTGTCAATCAGGTCCTTGAGCTTGCGGGTACGGCCAATCACAAAGTTGGTCTCGAACTTCACGCCCATGGCAGCGAGAGATTCGATTTCGTTGTCCACAATCTTCTTGGGCAGACGGAATTCAGGAATACCGTAGCGAACCACACCACCCAGCTTGTGGAAAGCTTCGAAGATGGTCACGTCGTGGCCTTCGCGGCGCACGTCGGCAGCGACAACCAGACCGGCAGGACCGGAACCGATCACAGCCACCTTCTTGCCGGTAGCAGGCTTCACGGCCGGCACAGAGGCACCACCGTTGTTGCGTTCGTAGTCGGCAGCAAAGCGTTCCAGGCGGCCGATAGCCACAGCCTGGTTCACGTCCTTGTGCATCTTGCCCATGGTGCAGTTCATCTGGCACTGGCGTTCCTGCGGGCAAACACGGCCGCAGATAGCCGGGAGCAAGCTGGTTTCCTTAATCTTGGCGATAGCGGCCTTGAAGTCACCTTCGGCAATCTTCGCGATGAAGGCCGGAATGTCGATGTGCACCGGGCAGCTTTCGACGCAGAACGGCTTCTTACAAGCGAGGCAGCGGTTGGCTTCCACGATGGCCTGGGCTTCGGTGTAACCCTGAGCCACTTCTTCCATCACGCGGGCGCGGTAGCTGGGTTCGAGCTGCGGCATCGGCTGGGCCGGAATAGCAGTCTTGTCCTTGGGCTTGAGCGGCTGCGGAAGGGCCTTAATCTTTTCAAGTTCCACCTTGGCGGCGGCGTCCAACTGTTCACGAGTCAAATGTTCAGACATTACTTGCTCTCCTTGGCCTTTGCGTCAGCCATCTTATCAATGTTGCACTTGTGGCCGTCGTTGGCACCGAAGCGGTGCAAGGCTTCCTGTTCCTGGGGCTTGAAGGCGCCCATGCGCTGGAGCATGTTGTTCCAGTCGACTTCGTGGCCGTCGAATTCCGGGCCATCGACGCAGACGAACTTCGTCTTGCCGCCGATAGTCACGCGGCAGCCACCGCACATGCCGGTTCCGTCCACCATGATGCTGTTGAGGCTCACGACGGTCTTCACGCCGTAGGGCTTGGTGGTGAGGGCGCAGAACTTCATCATGATCGGAGGACCGATGGCGAGCACCATGTCCGGCTTGCCCTTCGTGTCTTCGCAGAGTTCCTTCAGCGGTTCGGTCACGAGACCCTTGCGGCCGTAGGAGCCGTCGTCGGTCATGAAAATGATTTCGTCGGCGAGGGCGGTCATTTCTTCCTTCATGAGGAAGAGGCTTTCGTTACGGGCACCCATGATGATGGTGACCTTGTTGCCGGCCTTCTTCATGGCCTGGACGATCGGGTGCATCGGGGCAATGCCCACGCCACCGCACACGCAAACCACGTGGCCAAAATTCTCGATGTGGGTCGGGGAACCGAGCGGGCCCACGAGCACCGGGATATCGTCACCGACTTCGAACTTGGAGAGTTCGGTGGTGGTCTTACCGACGGTCTGGAAAATCAGGGTGATGGAGCCTTCAGTCGTGTCGGCATCGGCGATGGTGAGAGGCACGCGTTCGCCGTTGTCCTTGTTCGTCTGGAGGATGATGAACTGGCCGGCCTTACGCTCTTGGGCGATCAGCGGGGCCTCGACGCGGAATTGGAATACCGCAGGAGATAACTGTTTTTTAAAGAGAATTTTTGCCATAGTGAAACGAAAAGTAGAAAAATAAACGGCCCATAAAAAGGAGATGCCGGGTCAAGCCCGGCATGACAGCATACATTTAGGCCGCTTTAGCTGCTTCTACTTTCTTAGCCCTATCCGGCGGGCACGTTCTCCCTGAACCCGCAGGTAGTAGACCCCGTTGCTAAGTCCTTCTAGACTAACGGTTTCGCCCCTAGAGGCCCGGCCTGCCATGACCCGACGGCCATTCAGCTCAAACACGCCGTATACGAGGTTCTCACCCCGTTCCACCGTAAAGCTCCTGTTACCCTCGCCCATCGTGATGCGGCTGGCCAAAGCCAGGGCCACCATCGGCAGAGAGGTAGGCTTCTGCCATGCCGGTACAGAATCCACCGCCAAATTGTAGAGGAAGGCAAAAACCTTATTTTGTACAGAATCCGCATACACAACTTCATTACCGTCCTCGTCGGTACGAGTAGCATCGTAAAATTCGTGCTTCAGGCCAAAGCCCCTCGGAGCGTAGAACTCATGGTAGACCTTTCCCTCATTGAGGATCGAATCTACGACGGCGCTACCATAAAGGGTGGGAGTCGATACATGCAGGTTAATTCCCAGCAATTTCAAGTAGGAACTCTTGTCCCCAAGCATGCGATCCACGTCACTGATGGCATGGCCCTTACCAAAGGGCATCACGTAATCCGAATCTCCATGGGCAAGAAAAACCGGCACCTTGCTGTTCTTTACCAAGTCAGCATTGTGAATGGCGCCCCACAAGGCCACCACGCCATTGGCGTGCCCGCCCACACCGGTCTCGCCATATTCATCCAACTCGCCAAGAGGGTCCATATCTTCCTGCTCTATGTAAGACGGGAAATCCTTCTTGCTCCTGGCATACACGTTTTCAAGGGCAAGCATTCCTCCGGCGCTGTTTCCCACAATGTAGATCTTGTTGGTATCGACTTTCAACTCTGTCGCATTCTTGCGGAAATAGCGAACTGCGGCATGAACATCCTGTATGGCCTTGTACACCGTCCGTGAGAATGCCAGACTATCAATGTAGTCGTCATACTCATCAGCACCTTCGCGAATCACTTCCCGCATCACCACACCCTGGCGGTATTCCAGCGAGGCTGTCACATAGCCACGGGCCGCAAGGGAATCCGTATAGGCCACCGTCTTCTGCCCAAAATCATCCTTGCTACTCGCCACGAATGCGCCTCCATGGCACACGATAACGGCGGCACGCTTTTCAGCATTGTCATCTACAGGCTCGTACACATCCATGAGCAGGGGCTGCTTCTTGGTGATTTCATCTTCATAGAAGTACATCATCGGTTCTACACCGAAGGATTCCATCATCGAGGAAATGGTGGTGTAATTATGGCCACCATCGGAATCCAGGAACGGAACATCCTCGGCGACGGTTACCGTCTTAGCCTTAGAAACTTTGAAAAGACGATCCTTGTAACGTACGCCATCGGCAGCAGACGCCCAGGACGTTACAAACAAAATAAATACCAATACAGCAAGATAAATTCTCAGCTTCATACGTCAAATCTAGAAAAGCGGAACGGACCGCTGCAAAGGCTACATTCCCGGCCGAGCAATAAACAGGAACAGGAGTATAGCGAACAAAAGGGCAAAACTGATAATGAGGCGCCTTTTCAGGGTCTTTTTCATTTCTTCACGGGAAGCCTTTCTACGCCCTATGGAAAGGACAAAGAAGAAGAATCCCCAAAATATGCCGAGAAAAAGAATACCGTATGACATGTTTTTAGTATAAAAAAAGGGCATCCCTCACGGTGGAACACTCGAAGCTACTCATCTTGAAATGATAGCAGTGCCTTGGGGTTTTGTTTTTCGCGTCGAAGCGCGCCTAAACTGAATCTCAAGAGCCACGAGCTTTTATAATCTTGTTAGATCGGGCGTTAATCCGTGGGATGCCTATGTCCCTAATATACCTTTCTACAACGTTAAAAACAAGTGTTTTTTTTAATATCTTCGAAAGGCTCGAAATTTGGCAAAAAACGAGGGTTTGACTACTTCCAGGCCTCCGGAGAATCCTGCCCTTCGTCCAAAAGGGACGACAGTTCCTTGAGCCGCTGGTCCATCTGGTCCATCTGGACCTTGGCATGCCGGAGCATCTTGCGGGCATCGAAAAGCTGCTGCCCCAAATCTAGGGCCAGAAGAGCTAGACGCTTGCTCGCTTCCAGGTTGTACTTACTGTAACTGTCAAAACGTTCATCAATATAGCTGAGGACTTCTTGCAGGTCGCTGTCGGAAAGGTCCGTACGGATCTGCAGCTTTTCCTTAGCTACCGTTACGCTTACCGGTCTGTGTGTATTCAAATCTGCCATTATCGCATTCCTACGCCGAATGGATCATCGTCCATCAGCCATTTTAGCCGAAAAAATTTCCTTGCGAGCCCTCCCGACTCGCGAACAGATCATTGTCCTTCTCATTGGCCGCGTGAATTTCGGGGAGTTCGTCCTCTTCATCGTCCCTGGACATAGTCATGTCTACGATAGGTCCAAGACTCGGGTCCTCCACAAATTCATCCTTCTTTTCTTCGGGAGCGGGTTCTTCCAGAGCAGGCTCTTCAAAAACCGATTCCTCAGCAGGAGCAGGTTCTTCAACAGCCTCTGCAGTAGATTCTGCGGCAGGAGTATCAAAGGTATCGTCTTGTAATAACGGATCCGGCGACCATTCTGCAGCCTGAGGAGCGGGTTCTTCAAACTGTTCCTGCACAGGCTCTTCGGCAGGGGCAGCCGGACTCTGGAACACATCATCTGCAAAGGGGTTCGGGGCAGCCGGTTCTTCGGCAGGAGCAGCGGCCGGTTCGGAATCTACGGTGGCTGTAGCGATGGTAGCAGAAGGAGCGATAAACTCATCTACCGGGAATTCGGAGCCCAGCTCTTTCTCGATAGTGGCCAAAAGCTGCTTGAACTTGTCCTGGATTTCAGCAATCTCACCCGCCTGGTTCTGGATGGTCTCGTCTTTCTGGGCAAGCTCAGCTGTCTTCTGTGCCAGTTCTTCGGTCTTCTTGGCAAGGTCAACATCTTTGTCAGCGAGAGCAGTATTCTTTTCGGCAAGTTCCTGCGTCAGTTCGGCAAGTTCTTCGTCCTTCTGAGCAAGCAGAGTCGTCTTGTCGGCAAGCATCACGTCCTTCTGGTTCAAGGACATGTCCCGCTCGTTCACCTGCTCGTCCTTAGCGGCAAGCTCACGGTTCTTTGCTTCCAGTTCCTCGTTTTTCTGGGCCAGAAGGGCAATCTTTTCGGCCAGCTCCGCCTCTTTCCCTGCAAGGACTGTTTCCTTCTGGGAAAGCATGTTTGTCTGGGTGGCGAACTTCTGTTCCTGGGTGGCCAATTCGGACTTAGCCTCTTCCAGTTTCTGGGTCATTTCCTGGAGCGCCATTTCTTTCTTGTTCAGGGCGTCGGCCTGGACAGCCGCCTGGTTCGCCCTCACGTCGAGAGCGGCCTTGCACTCGGCCAGGCTCGCGTTGGCCGTTTGGAGCAGGGAATCCCTGTCTTGCAAGCCGGCCTGGGCTTCAGCCAGCTGCAACTTTAAGCTTGAGACTTCTTGGCGCAGGCCCCTTACCGTGGCCAGAACGCCGTCTACCTTTTGTGAAAGAACGTTCAGATTTTCCAGGTTCATTTTTTCTCCGTAAATCCCGGGGACATCCCCCTCCATAAGATATATAAAAAATGTAAAAAACGACAAGAAAAAAAATATTATTCTTCGGGGGGAATTGCTATTTTCGGAGCAATGCTCCAATTCGGCGAACATATCGAGCGTAGGCTGGCGGAACTGCCCGCCCTCCCCGGCGTCTACATCATGAAGAACGCCCAGGGGAAGATTATCTACATCGGCAAGGCCAAGGTGCTCAAGAACCGGGTCCGGAGCTATTTTGACGGGTCCGACCACACGGGCCACCGGGCGGCCACCCTGATGCTCCCCTTTATCCGGGATATCGAGTGGATTATTACCGAAAGCGAGGAAGAGGCCCTGATTCTAGAGGCCAACCTCATCCGCAAGCACACCCCCAAGTACAATGTGCTGCTGAAAGACGACAAGCACTTTCCCTACCTGGCCTTCTCGGTAAAGGAGCCCTTCCCCAGACTGTTCCTGACCCGTTCCGTCCACAAGGATGACAACCAGTATTACGGCCCCTTCATGGGGTCCCGCATGATAGACCAGCTCACGGACCTAGCAGCGAGACTTTTTCATATTCGGGAATGCAAGCTGAAGCTGCCTCTCGCAAAGCCGCAGCGGCCCTGCCTGAACTACCATATCGGCCGCTGCGACGCCCCCTGCGCAGGGCTTATTTCAGAAGAAGCCTACCACGAGAAAGTGGAGCAGGCAAGGCTCCTGCTAGAGGGCAAACGGGACGACCTGCTAGAAACCTGGCAGCGGGAAATGGAAGAGGCCAGCAAGAACCTGGATTTCGAGACGGCGGGCAAGAAACGGGACTCCATCCAGGCGCTGCAGGCCACGGGAGTCCACCAGAAGACAGACACCAGCGACCCCAGGCTTTCCCTGGATATCTTGACCCTACGACGGAACGGTTCCATGGCGGCGGCGGTCATTCTAGAATACCGGGCAGGCGTACTCATGGGCCGCAGGCACTACAAGCTGGAATGCAAGCTGGAAGACGACGAGACCGAAATTTTACGCCAGATGCTTCTGCCCTGGTATATGGACGCTCCCCTGATTCCCGCTGAGATTGTCACCGACATCGCTCTGCCCGAAGATGCGGAACTGCTGGCAGACGCACTTTCCAGCAAGGCCGGGCGAAAGGTAAAATTCACAAACCCACAGCGCGGAGAAAAGGTGGGCTTCTTAAAGCTTGCCGCTGCCAATGCCGACATGATCCTTGTGGAGATGCGGGCCGAAGTCCAGAAGTACAGCGAAATCGACCAGAGCGTCTTTGAACTCCAAAAAGTCCTCGGCCTAAAGAAGACTCCCTTCCGCATCGAATGCGTAGACATTTCCCACCTCTCGGGAACCAACACCGTAGCAAGTCTAGTCGCCTTCAAGAACGGCAAGCCCGACAAGGCCAACTACCGCAAGTTCATCATCAAGACCGTCGAAGGCGTAGACGACTTCGCCAGCATGCGAGAAGTCATGACCCGCCGTATCCGTAGGCTAGAAGACGAGGGAATCCCTATGCCCGACCTGTGGGTATGCGACGGCGGCAAGGGCCAGGTGGATGCCACCATGCAGATTCTGAAAGAGCTTGGCCACGACCAAGACCTACCGCTTATAGGCCTTGCCAAACGCCTAGAAGAAATCGTATTCCCCGACGACAGAAAATCCATCGTACTGCACCGCACAAGCCCAGCGCTAAAGCTTTTGCAGAACGCCAGAGACGAAGCCCACCGTTTCGCCATCACCTACCAGCGGAGCAAGCGTAAAAAAGACCTTGAAGTGGAATGGCTGAAGATGCCTGGCGTGGGCCACGAGACACGCGTCAAGATTCTGAGCCGCTTCAAGAGCGCCGAAGCTTTCATGGCAGCCCCCATCGAAGACATAGAACTTTTGTTAGGCAAGGTCCGCGGAAACAAGGTGAGGGAAAATGTTATAAAGTATTTAGCTAATTATGAATTAGGAAGTAGGAATTAGGATTTTTATTCTAGATAAGCAATTCCGAACTCCGAATTCCGAACTCCGAATTATTTCATACTTTCTTTTCTAAATTGCTTCCATGGCCCATTACGACCCGCGATTTTTACCCATCTGCAAAGAAGACCTAGACGAACTCGGCTGGGACTATGTAGACGTGATTATCGTGAGTGCCGACGCCTACGTAGACCACCCCTGTTTCGGGCACGCCGTGGTGGGCAGGCTTTTCGAGCACGAGGGATTGCGGGTGGCCATACTCCCCCAACCCAACTGGCGCGATGACCTTCGCGATTTCAAAAAATTGGGCAAACCCAGGATGTTCTTTGCCATCAGCAGCGGCATGGATAGCATGGTGAACCACTACACCGCCGCAAAAAGATTGCGGAGCGATGACGCCTTCACTCCCGGAAACAAGGCCGGGTTCCGCCCGGATTACGCCACCTACACCTACGCCAAAATTTTAAAGAAGCTCTACCCCGACGTACCACTGCTGATTGGCGGGCTGGAATCGAGCCTGCGCCGCGTGACCCATTACGACTACTGGAGTGACAGATTAAAGCCTAGTATTCTTTTCGATACCCAGGCCGATATCCTTGTCTATGGCATGGGCGAAAAGCCCCTAAAAGAAATTGTGCGACTCCTGAAAAAGGGCGTACCTTTCTCTAGTTTGAATTCCATTCCACAAACCGCCTACTTGGCGCCTAAGGGCAACGTTCCCAAGAACAAAAACTGGGAAGACCTTCGCCTGTACAGTTACGAGGAATGCCTGGCAAACAAATGGAACCAAATCGAGAACTGCCGCAGGGTGGATATCGAATGTAACAAGTGGTTCCAGCGCCGCATTCTGCAAGACGTAGCGGAACAGACCGTAGTCATCAACCCCGCCTACCCTCCGCTGGAATACGGCGAGCTGGACGAGAGTTTTGAATACCCCTACGCCCGAGAGCCTCACCCCCGTTACAAGAAGCGCGGCAACATACCCGCCTTCGACATGATCAAGTTCAGCATCAACACCCACAGAGGATGTTTTGGCGGGTGCAGTTTCTGCGCCATCAATGCTCACCAGGGCAAGTTCATCGCCAGCCGTAGCCGTGAAAGTATTTTGCGCGAAGTTGATCTGATTACTAAAATGGACGGCTTCGCCGGTACCATCACCGATCTGGGTGGCCCAAGCGCCAACATGTACAACATGCGAGGCCGAGATCAGAGCCGCTGTCAAAAGTGCGCCAGGCCCAGTTGCCTCACACCCAAAATCTGCGACAACATGGACACCCACCATGCCGAACTTCTAGAACTTTACCGAGAAGTGCGTAACCACCCGAAGGTCAAGCATCTTTTCATCGGCAGTGGTGTCCGCTACGACATGCTACTGCAAGAAACAAACGACGAGGAACTGCGCAAGGACCATGAAGCATACGCCCGCGAGCTTATCGACTACCACGTAAGCGGACGCCTGAAAGTAGCACCGGAGCACACCAGCGATGCAGTTCTAAAGCTTATGCGCAAGCCTAGCTTTACGCTGTTTCACAAGTTCAAGGAATTCTTCGACGACGAATGCAAGCGCATCGGCAAAAAGCAACAAATCATCCCGTACTTTATCAGTAGCCATCCGGGCTGTACCGAAGCCGATATGGCAGAACTCGCACTGGAGACAAAACAGCTAGGGTTCCAGCTGGAACAGGTGCAGGACTTTACGCCTACACCCATGACTATTGCCACCGAGATGTTCTACTCCGAAATGACTCCCGACGGAAAGCCACTCTATGTGGCGAAGACGCCGGAACAAAAGAAGAGCCAGCGGCAGTTCTTCTTCTGGTACATTCCGGAGAACCGCCCACAGATCCGCGCCACGCTAGAACGACTCAAGCTGGGCAAAATCGGGCGCCTACTTCTAAGCCGCTCCGCCAAGGCCGAAGGCAAGGAATTCTTCCCCAGCAAGGAGCGGGAATCTAACGCCGAATACCGAGAGCGTGAACAGCAAAAGCGCGACGCTCGCGTAGGCACTATCGTGCCCATAAAGAAAGGTGAAAAAGGACGTTGGGAAAACTCCGCCCGCAAGGAGCGCCGAGCCGCACAGTTCGGCAACAAGGGAAACAAGCGCCGCGGGCGATAGGAAACGTGGCTCATTTAGGAGCGTGCGAGCACGCTCCACCACTCTGTGCTTATGCGTTCTTGAACGACCGTGAAACCGGCTTCTTCAAACCACTTGAGGATATAATCCTTTTCGGTCAGAAGCTGCCCGGAAATCACTAGCTCGCCGCCCTTGGCAAGCAGGTCCTCGATATCGTCCCGCAGGGGCCACAGCTCGCTCCGGATCATATTGCAGAGAATCACGTCGAACTTGGCGTCGTCTCCAAAGGCGTCCAAAAATCCAAGCACGCAGTCGCTTTCGCCAAAACCGTTCCGCTCAAAATTTTCGGCAATGCAGGGAATCGTTAGCGGGTCAATTTCGGTTCCCACCGCACGCTTCGCTCCTAGGCGCCTTGCATACATAGCCAAAATGCCCGTGCCCGTACCGATATCCAGCACGGTTTTTCCCTTGAAATCAATGTTTTCCATCAAGGCAGCGCAACTGCTAGTGGTATCATGCTCACCTGTACCAAAAGCCGTCTTGGCTTCTAGCTCAAGCACAACTGCTTCCGAGTCGTCAGGCGTAAATTCAACCCAAGGCGGACGCACCCACAGATGTGGGCTCACATGCACAGGCTCTGCGCGGTCGCGCCACCACTTGTCCCAATCCTTGGCAGGTTCTTCACTAAGTGTCCAGCTGTACTGCGGGAACTCCGCCACGATACGGTCACGTTCCGCCTTGTCTCCTGTATAGAAACAAAAATCCGTACGGCCTTCCGCCCTCGGGTCCAGCTCTTCAAGAGTCGCCACACCTGCCTCGAAAAGCAGATAGCTAGCCAGTTCAAAATCCTCAGCAGGGCAATTCCCTTCTGCCTTGTACCATGTATCCGTCGTTTTCATATTCTTATAAAATAAAAAAAGAAGGCCACCTATAACAACTAGGGAAGGCTCCGCCCTCCCTAAGACCTACCTAACGCTCAATAAACCGCTATTCTCCGGTTGTGAAACTTTAGACATTGCGGTTTATTTTCGCGGGCACCTGACGGTGCTTATAACGACAAGGGAAGGCTCCGCCCTCCCTAAATAAAAAAGAAGCCGCTCTTGTGGAGCGACCTCTTTCAGTAAATTCTATTGGTTTAAGAAATTACTTTTTGCAGCACTTCTTGCAAGCGGCCTTCTTAGCGGGAGCCTTGCAAGCCTTGCGCGGGTCACCGGCATAGACAGCAGCCTTGCCCAGTTCTTCTTCGATGCGGAGCAAGCGGTTGTACTTGCAAACGCGGTCCGTACGGGAGAGAGAACCGGTCTTGATCTGGCCAGCGGCAGTACCGACGGCGAGGTCAGCAATGAAGGTGTCTTCGGTTTCGCCAGAGCGGTGAGAAACGATGGGAGCATAGCCTTCGTTCTGAGCGCGCTTGATGGCCTTGAGCGTTTCGGACACAGAACCGACCTGGTTCACCTTGATGAGGATGGCGTTCGCGATACCGGCCTTGATGCCTTCGTCGAAGATAGTCGGGTTGGTAACGAACAGGTCGTCACCCACGAGGTTGATCTTGCCACCGAGCTTTTCGGTAAGGACCTTCCAACCAGCCCAGTCGCCTTCGTCAAGACCGTCTTCAATGGAGAAGATGGAGTACTTGTCGATGAGCTTTTCGTAAATCTTAACCATTTCAGCAGACTTGTAGGTCTTCTTGGTGCTCTTCTTGAAGGTGTAGGTTTCACCAGCTTCGAACTTGTCCTTGATCTTCTTGTCGCAGAATTCAGAAGAAGCAACGTCAAGAGCGATCTTGATGTCAGTGCCGAACTTGTAACCGGCATTGGTGGTCGCGGTCTTGAGGGCGTCGAGAGCCTTTTCGAGAGTCATCACGCCAGTGATTTCGTAACCGAACTTGTTCTTGGCCGGCTTGATGCTGACGCCAGGAGCGAAGCCACCTTCGTCACCCACAGCAGTATCGAAGCCACCCTTCTTCAGCACAGCCTTGAGGGCGTGGAAGATTTCGGTGACCATCTGGAGGCCCTTGGAGAACGTCTTGGCGCCAACCGGGGCGATCATGAATTCCTGGAAGTCGATCGGAGCGGAGGAGTGAGCACCGCCGTTGATCACGTTGCACATCGGGCACGGGAGCGTGAGCTTCTTGGTGCCATGGAGCTTGGCGATGTACTGGTAGAGCGGAAGGCCAGCGTCCTTAGCGGCAGCAACGCAAACAGCCATGGAAACGCCGAGGATAGCGTTTGCACCGAGCGTGTTCTTGAGCATGCGGTTGCCGTCGAGAGCGATCATGGCGTCGTCGACTTCGGTCTGCTTGGCCGGGTCCATGCCGATGATCTTCTTGGCGATCTTGGTGTTCACGTTCTTCACAGCAGTGAGCGTGCCCTTGCCGCAGTAGGTCTTCTTGTCGCCGTCGCGGAGTTCGCAAGCTTCGCGTTCGCCGGTAGAAGCACCGCTCGGGACAGCAGCGTGACCCTTCACGCCGTTTTCGAGGGTAACATCAACTTCGAGAGAGGGATTGCCGCGAGAGTCGAGGATCTGGCGGGCAACAACGGATTT
>CAMHOW010000014.1 GCA_946186895.1 uncultured Fibrobacter sp. | reverse complement strand
GGTATTTTTTGCGGACAGTCTTCACCATGTTGCGCACACCGATGTGGTGGCCGTGAGCCGTATCGATAATGAGCATGTCCACGCCGGCGTCCACCAGGGCGGCCACGCGTTCGAGAGTATTTGCAGACGTGCTTACAGCGGCACCCACCAACAGCTGGCCGTTCTTGTCCAGGCTAGCGTTGGGGTTGTTTTCGCGCTTCAAGATGTCCGTCATGGTGATAAGGCCCTTCAAGGCGCCAGAGGCATCCACCAGCGGGAGCTTCTCGATGCGCTTTTCGGCCAAAATTTCCTTGGCCTTGGCAAGGCTCACCTTGGGGCTTGCCGTCACCGGATTCTTGGTCATCACAGTGCGGATCTTCACGTTCATGTCGCTCACGGTGCGCAGGTCGCGGCTGGTGAGCATACCCACCAGCTTGCCCTTGGAAAGAATCGGGAAACCGCTCACCTTGTTGCGGGCGCGGAGTTCAAAAGCGGCAGAAACCGGCTGGTCGGCATCCAGGGTCACCGGGTTCACAACGATACCGGACTGCCACCGCTTGACCTTGCGGACCTCTTCGGCCTGGTCTTCCACGCTCATGTTCTTGTGGATGATGCCGATACCACCCTGCAGGGCGAGGGAAATGGCCAAAGGAGCCGTAGTCACGGTGTCCATGGCGGCACTGATGATAGGAATGTTCAGCTTGATGTTAGGAGCGAGCTGGGTGCTCACGTCGGTCTGAGCCGGCAAAACAGAAGATTCAGCGGGAACAAGAAGGACGTCGTCAAACGTCAGGGCTTCTGGCAAAAGTTTCATAATAGACCTCTTTTGCGTAGTAAATATAGAAAAAAAGAGGCTAGGGTCTAGGGTTTAGGGGCTAGAAAAAAGCGTAAAAAAAGCCTACAGCGAAAAAACCCGCTTGATGTCGTCCACCCGTTCCGTTACCGTGAGGGCGAGCTTCAACAGCACCGCCGCCTTCTGGGGCGCAAGTCTCCCTGCGCAAATACAGCCGGGGGCAAGAGTTTCGTTCAACGTTACCAACCCGTGATGGGTGCGGCTCGCTATGACCACAGGAATGTCGATACGTTCCAGGACCTTGGCCCAGGCCTGACTGAACTCGCCCGAGCCCGCCCCCGCAATCACAAGGCCGTCCGAAACGCAGGAGGCATATTCCAGCACCTTCGGGTTCGCATCTACCGTAAAATAGACCACGTTCACCCGAGGCAGCTCCTGGAGTTTCGACACGTCAAAAAAATTCTGCTCCTTGAGGGCATTCCAGTTGGAACCTTCGCCGGGAGCATCCACCCCCATGGCGTTTATGGCCGAGGCGCTGCACTTTTGCACGCTGCGTGCATCGAAGAGTTCCCCAGCAAAGAAAACCCACACCAGGTTTGCCGGAGGGTCGTCGTCGATGGCAAATCCCACCGCCGCACGGACTGCACCCAAGAGGTTCGCCGGACCGTCGGGATCCTTCGCCGTGGCGGGCTTCATGGAACCTGTCAAGACCACGGCTTTTTCGCACTTGACCGTAAGGCTTATAAAATAGGCCGTCTCGTCCATGGTGTCGGTACCGTGGGTCACCACGATCCCGTCGACGGTTTCGTCTTCTTGCAGTTCCCTGATGCGGTTCGAAAGCTTAATCCATAATTTGTCCGTAATGTCGTCGGAATTCACGTTGCAGATTTGCTCCGCCGTGACTTCGGCGTATTCCGAAAGTTCGGGCACTGACTTTACCAGATCTTCGGCAGAAATCTGACCCGAAACATAGCCCGTGCTCTTGCCGGGCTCGCCGACACCTGCAATGGTGCCGCCCGTTGCGAGAATCACAACCTTCTTCATTCCTTGCGCCCTCCGCCTACAAATCCTGCGCCTTTCCGCCACCTGCCTTCTTGAAACGCTCGCGGATCAACTGCAGGTCGTGCTGGTACGGGTTCCGCTTAAAGTCCTCGAAGGCCCATGCCGTGGGGTGAAACTCTCCCTTGGCATATGTCAAAAGCATATCCAGCCACACGCCGCCGCCGGCGTAAAGTTTGAACGGTCCCCGCTTGTAACTGGGGAGCACCACCTTGTCCAGGTCCATGTAGCCGATGTCGATATTCATCCGCCGCGCCTCGGGATTTTCCGTAGCCGCCATGGTCAGTTCCAGAGCATTACTCCGTTCCTTCTCCAGGGCGATAGTCTCGGGCGGGATTTCCTTCTCAAAAGACACCACCCCGCGATAAAGTCCTTCCCCCATCTCGGGAGCGTAATAGGGCGTGCGGTCAAAGGCGAACAACTTTCCCCTGTGGCGGATTTTCCCCCAGGTGCGTTCCAGAGCCTCCAAAACCTCGGGCCGCCATTCGGCGCCCTGCTGCAGCACAAAGGCTATCAGCTGCGCGTTCTCTGAAAATTGCGACGCTTTCATCGGGTCCCCAAGGCTACTTGCCGTTGTAACGTTCCATGCACTTTTCCATGCCAAGCTTAAAATAACATTCCACCAGGGCCGGAACCTTCGCGATAGCCTCTTCGAAAGCGGGGCGATCCTCCGGCGGAAACTTCGCCAGCACCCAATTGCTCATGTCAAATTTCGGAGGGCACTTGCCTACCCCAAAGCGAACCCGGGGGAACTTGTCACCGATATGCTCGATGATGTTCCTGAGCCCATTCTGCCCGCCATGGCTTCCATCCTTACGGCACCTAATGCGCCCCACATCCAGGTTGATGTCGTCGCTAAAGACCAACAGGTGGTCAGCCTTCACCTTGTACCAGGTCATCAGGGCCTGTACCGACTCGCCGGAAAGGTTCATGAAGGTCTGGGGCTTTGCCAGCAGGCATTCCTCCCCTGCAATGTTCACCTTCATGGTGAGCGCCTTGTGCTCCGATTTCCAATCCTTGTTCGGGTCAGCCAGCTTTTCAACAGCCATAAAGCCCGCGTTGTGGTGGGTGTTGGAGTATTGCGTACCAGGATTTCCGAGACCGACGATGATGTGCATACTAGGTGTGGAATGTGAAATGTGGAATGTGAGATGGTTTGAATTAGAAGTTAAAAATTTTTGTGGGTGGGGGAAGTCTCCCCCTCGCTTCATCCCCGACTAAAGTCGGGTATTCCACTACCCCCTCTAGTGAGAACACCCCGTGAACACTTTGTTACAACACGTAATAAAAAAGTAATAATTAATGATAAAAAAACGACTTTTCTTTTCAACACATTTACTATATCTTCAACACAAAATCACAAAAAACTAAAAAGGAGTACTAATGCTTTCAAAGAAAATCTTCCTCTCTGCCGCCCTCGTGTCCATGGCCGGTTTCGTAGCCTGCGGTGACGACAGTTCTTCCTCCGCCAGCGACGGCACCCTTCCCGAAAAGGTGAAGACCATCCAGGAAGCCAACAGCCTGAAGTGCGACGAATCCGTCAAGTGCGCCAAGGTGTTCGTGGAAGAAGAAATGGTCAATGACTACTTCCAGTGCGACGGTTCCCAGTGGTTCCCCGCTACAGACGCCAAATTCAAGGACCTCTGCCCCGCCAAGGCCGAAGGTGAAGAAAAGGGCGAAAGCGAAGGCGACAAGACTCCCGAATCTTCTGCAAGTGAAGCCGGTTCTACCGATAGCGGCGTAGCCTCCAGCGAAAGCGGTGCAGCCTCTACTGATAGCAACGCTGATTCTGCCGACAGCAACGAGAACTCTAGCGATAGCGCCGTAGCCTCTAGCGAAAGCGGCGCCACCTCTACCAACAGCGGTTCTGGCAAGATGGTGTCCTGCACAACCACAGAAGGCGTCATGGCCGGCTGCGATGAAGCTCCTGAAGACAGCGACCTGGGCAAAAGCTATATCGCCCAGTGCGAATCTCTGCTTGGCGGTACCCTCGGCACCGGTTGCGCAAAGTAATTAGTACTCCATAGACAAGGAAAGGGTCCCCCAGGGGATCCTTTCTTATATGTCCACCCTACCTATCAAGTAAAAAACAAAGGAATACACATGTTTTCCAAAAAAATTTTCCTCTCTGCCGCCCTCGCATCCATGGCCGGCCTCGTGGCCTGCGGTGACGACAGCTCTTCTAACGCTAGCTCCAAGGAGCTCCCCAAGAGCGTCCCCACCTTTATGGATCTAGACGGTGTCGAATGCAATGCCGACCGTAAATGCGCAACGATTCTTGTAGAAGATCACAATGACACCTACGAATGCGATGGTGTTCAGCAGTGGAACAAGCTATTTGACGGAATGCCCTCCAAGGTCTGCCCCGCCGAAGAAAAGAGGGCCGAAGGTGATGAAAACGGCGAAGGCGAAGGCACTAAAACTCCCGATTCCTCTGCAAGCACACCCGTTTCCACCAACAGCAACACAGACTCCGCCAACAGTGGTGCAAGCACCGGTGATTCCTCCGACAGCGAAGGAAGCTCCAACAGCAAGCCAGTGGAAATGATCTCTTGTGACAACCTTCCCGAAGAAGGCCAAGAAGCGTTTGGCACCATGGGTGAACCATGCACTGAATTCGAAAAGGGAACCATGGCCGCCACGGCACTAGAACTCCGCTGTGAAGACCGTGGTGGCACCCTCGGCACAGGATGCCCCGTCAAAGAAAACAAAAATAACGGCAACTGCATTGACAAGAGCCAATGCAACGCCATGGTCAAAACCGATATATCCACCTGGCACTTTACCCGTGCCGATGCCTTTGGCGAACCAAGTGTTTACATATATTCTGTTGCAGATAACGGAACAGACTTGATCGTAAGCATTGACGGTAAGGAAAAGTCCTATTCCATGTACAACATGTCCAATGAAATTGGCATAGAAATGGCCTTTAGCGCAGCTAAGGCCACCTGCAACGACGGCATGGAAGTGGAAGGCGCCAACTACTGCGACTAAACCTACTTCGCAGAAGATTCCCGCTCTATCCGAGCAAGATCCTCGCCCCATTCGGCGAGGATTTTTTGCTTGAGCTTCTTGGCCAAAGACGGCGCACGTCCCTGAGTAGAGACGGTTACCGCAATATTTTCGCCAAAGTCCATACGAGCCGGCACAATAAAGTCCCCATCCAGGTAGTCACAGGCATTATTCACCAGAATGCGGCGGGCCCGGGCATCATTGCTCACCTGAGCGTTTACTGCTGGCTGGTCGGTACAGATAAACACCATGAATACGCTACGAAGGTCTAAGGGTTCGTAAGGACGATTCTTTAGGATAACGACATTCTTATCCAGCATTTCAAATTCTGGGTCGAACTGCGGGGCAACTACCGTAATTCGGGCACCCGTAGGCAGAAGCGTTTTCACCTTGCGAAGTGCAATACGGCCTCCGCCCACCACAAGCACATTCCGGCCTTCAAGGTTCAGCTCAATGGAGAAAAGGGAGGACGATCGCAATTTGTCATTGCGAGGAGCCCCCTGGTCGACGAAGCAATCTCTTTGCAAGCCTATTTCTTGCTGTGCATTTCGGACTCCTGCCACCACCATATCGGCAAATTCCTTCCAGTCGCCAAGGCAAGGCAGAAGCGTTATGGGAATCTGGGGGAATTCCGCCTGCAAGTGCGCCACCACCTTGGGAACGTCGTTCTTAGAATGTTGGCCATTCAACAGCAAGTACGGTAAAAGCGTAACCGACTCCACATCCTCACGAAGCAGAGTCCGCAAGTCATTTTCCAGATCCAAAAGGCTGGTGCTCGCCACACGAGTACCGGGCAAGTCATGGTGCAGCTTGTCCAAAATTTCCTCAAAGCCCTTGTAGGCTCCAGGCAATATGCAATGGTGAGCAATAATCAGGATGGCTTTCATCGGGTATAGTACTCTACAATTTTCTTCACCAGCGAATCCATAGTGGTTTCGTCAGAGGTGATAGTTTCAAAGCCCTGCCTACAAGCGGCCGATTTCGTCATGGAACCAATACAGAATGCGATTCGAGGCTCAGTCACTCCCTCGGTACTTTTGGGCATAACTTTAACGAAGTTTTCCACGGCACTGGTGCTGGCAAAAACTACAGCATCAGCCGCAGAAACCGCCTCCCGCTTCCATTCCGGAAGTTCCGACACAGGGAGCGTCTCGTACACCACCCAACGCATCGCCTTGGGCAAATGCCTAAGCAAAGTGTCATCAGCCAAATTGCCTTGAAGGAGAAGGACACGTGCATCATCCACGTCTAGCGATGCAAGCAGTTTTCCAAGGCCTTCGCCGGTGTGATCTTCGGGCACGTAGTCACAACGGATCCCGTATTCCAGCAACTTCTTTTCGGTAATCTTACCGACGCTGGCAATTTTCTTTCCGGCAAGCACGCGTACATCGTAACCGGTGGCGAACAACTGGCTAAAGAAACTTTCCACGCCGTTTGTACTGGTAAAGGCGAGAATGTCAAAGTTCGCGAGATCTGCAAAATTCGAGGAACATTCCAATGTCCGGGTTTCAATCATCGGAGTCTCAATAACTTCGGCACCGAGAGCCATCAAGCGAGCCGTAATTCCGCTAGCCTGCTTGGCAGCACGAGTCACCACAAGCCGTTTACCCGAAAGGGGCAAGTTCTTTTTCCAGGCGAGAGTCTTACCCAGCTCTACCACGCCGCCCATAATGGTAATGGCAGGAGCCGTCACGCTTTCACGCACAATGGTCTCCCCCGCCGTTTCGAGCGTCGCCATGACCGTCCGCTGATGCGGCGTCGTCCCCTTCTCGATAAAGGCCAGAGGCGTTTTCGGATCCTTACCGCATTCCATCAAGCGCTTGGCTATAAAGTCCATGTTGGCAATGCCCATCAAAAAGATAAGCGTGCCAGGGCAATGCGCGAGAGTCTCGAAGTCCAGAGAGAGATTGCCACGTTCGCCTTGCTCACTCGCAATGACATCTCGCTCATGTCCCGTGATGATATGAAAACTCGTTGCAATCCCACGGTGGCTCACAGGTATGCCCGCATAGGCCGGCACAGAAATGGCCGAAGTAATCCCCGGAACAACCTCAAATTCAACACCCGCTGCCACAAGTTCCAGGGCTTCTTCGCCACCTCGCCCAAACACGAAGGGGTCACCGCCCTTAAGGCGGGCTACAATGCCCGTAGGGAACTCACCTGCAAACTGGACCAAAAGCTTATTGATTTCAGACTGTTTGACCTTGTGGTGCTGCGGCATCTTGCCTACATCCACCATCCTGGCTTTTGCATTGCACATCCCGAGTATGGCAGGCGACACCAAGCGGTCATAGACCACCACGTCGGCACGTTCCAAAATCTCCTTGCCACGCAAAGTCAAAAGTCCTGGATCACCGGGACCGGCACCAATCAGATAAACCTTTCCAGACATCGGTACGAAAGATAAAAAACTTTGGCCCTAAACACTGACCTTTTCTTGGGCATAGTGTTCCTGCATGTAGGCCAAGGCCTTATCCGGAGCCAAAGGCTTACTGAAGTAATAGCCCTGGATATAGCGGCAGCCTTCACGCTTCAAGAACTGCAACTGCTCTTCCGATTCTACCCCTTCGGCGATCAGGTCAAGATTCAGGGTACTTGCTATACCAATCACCATACGCGCAAAGGTGGCGTCTTCTTCGTCGTCTGCGATGTGATCGATGAAGGACTTGTCCATTTTCAGGGTGTGAACCGGATAACGCTTCAGATAAGAAAGCGAGCTATACCCCGTACCGAAATCGTCAATGGAAATCTGGAGTCCCATGTTGGAAAGAGCACGCATAATGTCTATGGCCTTTTCCACCTCGCACATGGCAGTGTATTCCGTAATTTCCAACTTCAAGTTCTTAGGATTCAAATGGGTTTCGGCCAGCACCTGCTTTACATCGTCCACCATATTATCCAAAGTAAACTGCTTAGCCGAGAAGTTCACGGCCACACGAATATCGCTGTAGCCCATATCCACCCATTTCTTGGTCTGCTCGCAGGCCATGCGCAAAATCTGGGCACCCATAGGCACTATCAAGCCCGTCTCTTCGGCAAGGGGGATAAATTCCGCGGGGGACACCACACCATGTTCAGAATTATTCCAACGGACAAGGGCCTCAAAACCAGACACCCTGTTTCCTTGCTCAATATCAATGATAGGCTGGTATACCAACACGAATTCCTGAGCCTGGATAGCACGACGAATTTCATACTCCAGTTTATAAAGTTTCATGGCCTTCTCACGGATACCACCCGCAAAGAACTGAATGCCGCCATGATTGCCGCCCTTCTTCAGGTCCCTAAGCACCGCCGTCGCATTGGATAGCAAGTCCTCCACGCAATCCACGTCCTTGTTCACCACCACGGCCATGGACACGCTTATGTAAAGTTCGCGTCCATCCAACTGGATCGGGCTTTTCACCTTGTTGTGGAGTCGCTTCACCATGGGCATCAGGTCGTCATCAGAACCATTGCCCTGAATGTCGTGGAGCACCACCGCAAACACATCAGGGCCGATGCGCGCTACGCAATCGTTGTTTCTACAGGTGGTACGGATACGGTCGGAGACAATTTTCAAGACATTATCACCAAAGTTCATGGAGTAGGACTCATTGATGGCGCCAAAGCTGTCAATATCCAAGAGGACCACTGCGAAAGTGTAGTCCGGACGCTGGGCGGCCATATCAACATCCACCTTCAGCTTTTCCAAGAAGAACTTGCGGTTATACACGCCCGTGAGGGCGTCACGGTAGGCGTAGAATTGGCGGTTGCTTTCCGCCTGTTCCGTCACACTGATAACGGAACCGATGACGCGGATGGGGCGGCCTTCTTCATTACACTGCGGCCGGCCCGAAACGATAATTTCAGAACTGCCATCCTTTGGCGCATTCAAGAGGCGAAGTCTAGCCGTAAATGGAGAAATATCTTCTAAGGAACGAGAAAATTTTTCCCTAAATGTCGCCCAGTCGCTTTCCAAGACATTATTCTTGAGAGTGTCAAAGGTATCAACGATGCTAGACGGACTAATATTCAAAAATTTTGCAACCCGACTAGACCAATACACCTTCCCCGTAGGTACATCAAATGTCCAAAAGCCTTCAGACGAAACATCTACCAACATCTGGAAGAGTTCGTCCTTTTCGGAAAGGTCCTTTTGGTAATCACGGGCAGGGGCTTGTTCCACTCGCTCCGGGATTTCCACATCGTTTCGGATTTTCTTACGGTTCCCCTGGATAGGGAATCTGTAAAAGAGGGCCACATAGGCCAGGAATATGATCGCGGAAAAATAGGGAACAAACCCCATCGGCTTGTCTGTCAAGTGCCAAATATCCGGAATGAACGCCGCAAAAAGAAAGCACGCAAACAAAAGCGCAAAACGCAGAACAGAATGTTCGTCAAACAATCTCATAATATCCCTATTACGGCGCAATATAACTTAATGGACCGGCTTTTAGGAGCCTCCGTCCAGTCCAATCCGAACTATTCCAACTTGGAATATCTACAGCTTTTCTAGCCTAGAATAAAGGCTGTAGAGCTTTTGGACCCCATTTTCGAGGCCATAGTAATGTCGAATGTAAGGAATAAGTAAGCCCAAGAAAAGAACATCCAAAGCCAGCACCAGGTACTCTGGCAGGGCAACAAAGAAAAGAAATCCCCCCACCGTAAGTATGGCGAAAAGAATCATGACCAGCTCATGAACCAATCGTTCATGCTGGAAAAAACCGATATGGGTCCGAACCGAAAGCAGCTCCTCAGACGAAAGCGGGCTACCTTGATTGACACGATCTTCCAAATAGCGAATGTAATCTTCTAGCTTTTTCAGCATGATACCCAATATATAGATTTTTTTGAAAAAAAGTGAACTTTCCGCCCATAAGAATGTTATTTTCTTGATATGGAGTCCCTAAAATTCAATTCACTCCCTGAACTGTTCTTTGCCACCTGCCATCGGGAAAACTTTGGCGGTTGGTATCAAAGACTAAATAGGGCATGGGCTCATTTTTCAAAAGAAACCCTGGCTAAAGATACACAAGCCGTGGCTCTCGCACTCCATAGCCGGGGTGTACAAAAAGGAGAAAGCGTTGGAATCATCGCAGGGAGCTCTCCTTATTGGATTATGGCGGACATCGCCACCCAGATAAATCATGCACGGGTGGTACCCCTTTTTCCGAACATTTCTTCTGAGAACTTTAATTACCAATGCGATGATGCTACCGTACGCATCTTGATTGTAAACAACATAGCCGACCTAGACGATTCCCTAAGAGTCACACTCTCCAGATTCTCAAGCATCATCTGCATTGATTCGGCCTCAATGCTACCGGACAAAGGAATCTACTGGAAAGATCTTCTGGTAGAAGGCTATGAACTTTTACAGCAAGAGGCGTACCAAACATGGATCAAGAATCAGATAGAAAGTATTAATCCTGACGATCTTTTTAGCATCATCTACACAAGTGGCTCTACCGGCAGGCCAAAGGGCGCGGAACTTTCTCACAGGAACATGATTGTCCAAATCCAGAGCCTTCTTGACCTCTATACGATAGACCCAGAGAAAGACACCTGCCTTACCATTTTACCCGTGGCCCATGTATTTGAACGCATGGCGGTATACTTCTATACCCTGTGCGGAACCACCATATACTTTGCCGACTCCCCAAAGAATGTCGCAAAGATCACGACCGAAATCAAGCCGTCTGTCATGGTTGTGGTTCCAAGGATTCTTGAGCGACTGTTTGAAAGCATGACAGCCGCTGCAGAAAAAGCTAGAGGTCCCAAAAGATTGCTCATCAAGAGCGCCATTAAGCTAGCCAAGTTAAGCAACCCCTTAAAAAAACGCAACCATGCCATGAAGTTTTACGACAAGCTGGTCTATTCCAAAATGCGTAAGGCTATCGGGGGCAACTTCAAGCTTATAGTCTCTGGAAGTAGTGCGTTGAACAAAAGTATCCTCCGGTTCTTGTTAAACATCGGGCTCCCCGTTTACGAAGGATACGGACTGACGGAATGTTCCCCGGTAGTGAGCGCCAACTGCCAGCAAAGCCTATGTATCGGCAGTGTAGGCAAGCCCCTAAAACACCTACAGGTAAAAATTGGAGAAAACAACGAAGTCCTAGTAAAAGGGGACAGCGTCTTCGCAGGTTACCACAACATGCCGGAACTAAATGCCGATATTTTCACTGCAGACGGATTCTTCAAGACCGGGGACCAAGGAAGCATCGATGAAAACGGGTTTCTATCCCTTACAGGCCGAATCAAGGAACTGTTAAAAACCAGTACCGGCAAATACGTATGTCCCAACCCCATTGAGCTGGAAATCAGCAGACACCCCCTGGTGGAGCAGGCCCTTGTTATAGCCAATGACCGGAAATTCGCTTCTGCACTCATATGGCTAAACCCCGAAGGAGCCAGACGCCTGCTTCGGATTTCCAAGGAAGATTTCCGCATGGATCTGGCACTACAGTCTCTTAGGGTCAGGGAATCCATACTCCGGCACATCACCCGCATCAACCGTAAGCTGAACCATTGGGAAAAGATTTGCAGGTGGGCCCTAATTGGAGACGAGCTCACCATTGAATCCGGATTACTGACACCAACACTGAAAATACGGCGGAAAATTGCCGAAGAACGGTACGCAGACAAAATTGAAGGGATGTACACAGCCACAAATCCCTAAATTCTAACCCTTAAACCATATTTTATTTATATTACAGATATTCAATCAAAGAGGATTACCATGAAAACAAAAATCTTTACCCTTCTGGCAGCATCCACACTGGCCTTCTTCGCGGCCTGTAGCGACGACAGCGGGAACAGCAAGACCATCGCCGAAATCTGCGCAGAAGGCCTTTCGGAAGACTGCCTAGTCGGTACCTGGACACTGAAGTCCATCAGCCAGATTGGCAACAAGGAAGTCATCACCGACTTTTCAACTTCGCAAGGCGGCGTCATGGAGTTCCGTGAAGACGGAATCTATCACTATACAAGATCTTCCTATGGCGATTGCCCAGATCCTGACGAAGGCCACTGGAGCATCGAAGACAAGACCCTCACCTTCAAGGAAGACAAAAAAGGCGACTGCATTGATTTCGGCAAGAAATACACTGTAACACCCAGTATTGAAGTCTCTGGTGAAACTGTCACCCTGTACCTGAACAAGGTGATATTCCAGCAAAATGAAAGTGATGGCATGTTCACTGGAAACGACACCGAAGTGTTTGTTCGTACGGAGTAATTCCTATACTTTTCATAAAAAAGTCCTGCATATTGCAGGACTTTTTTTGTAGGTCTTTCTATCGCCAACGGCGTTTTTCATATTCACGAAGAGCTTCAACGGCGTTGGCGGATTCCCGACCATTCGTGATGTTTTCAATTCTTGCAAGGAATGCCCCAACGGTCTCCCCAGGTTGACGGACAAGACCTTGACGTTTCAGCGCTCTTTCTGCACGATCAAGAGAACGAGCCCATTCCAGCACACGCCTATCCGGCTTTACCGAAATTCTTTTCTTGATACGCTTACGAAGTTTACGACCAAGAATCGCAAGCAAGAGTACAAGAAGCAAGCCATAAATCCACGGATTATTCAAGACAGATAGCGTCATAGACTGCCAGTCGTCCACTACCCGACGCCACTCGCCTTCCTTTAGCATATGGAAAATACGGGCAACGCGGCCCTTGACTCCTTCCCACTTGATTTGAAAATACGACGACTGGCGGAATAGATCACTACGCATCGGCGGGGTCGGATCGTAGGAATACCACCTACCATTCCAAAGAACTTCTACCCAGGCATGACTATGGTATCTGCGAAACACCACATAGTCCCGGCCATCCAAGCGTTCCGGATGGGCAAACCCAGTTACATAGCGGGCCTGTATTCCCTGATGGCGTAAAAGTAGAACAGCCAATGTTGCATAATATTCGCAGAACCCCTCTTTGGCATTCCAAAATGTACGTAATGGTTCCCGGCTGCCTCTTTGCAGACCAGGAACCACCAAGGAATACTTAAAGTTTTGAACAAAATAATTTCTTATCGCTGACAGATTATCTCTTTCATAAAACCCATCAGAAAGCGAATCCCGTAATGAATCCCTATGCGGAAGTTGCATCGTCGTCGCAATTGAATCAACAAGTACCTGATGAGTCCGACTTATTTGAAGATAGGCAGAATCACCAGAGTCATATGAATCTCGCAGTCCCAATTCACTTACTGAATCTTTGACATAGTAATACCAATCTCCTTGTTTTCCGCCAGATCCCGTAAATATACCGGTCTTGTAGAAATCCAGGGAATCCGCATTCTTGACAGCCACCCCCACTGCATCGAAAGGAGCAAACAAGAAGCCAAAGTTATCCAAAGCAGACTGCACCCACACCGACCGAATGTTTTCCTGTCTAGTTACAGAATTTGTCAGCTCAAAAACAGGATAGTCTATGCGATAGTAGGCCGGATAAAGTTTCTGAGCCGGTTTTGCAGGAAGCTTCCAAATGTTACCCACGTACTTTTCGTAAACGGCGGCACGCAAGTATTCGGGAGCATTTTTATCCCACACCCGCAAAACCACCTGGCTATTGTATTTAGAGCTGTAATTATCAGAAAATGAGCCTAGAGAAACCACAGGATCAAAACCCATCACCCGATTACGTTCCATATAATCCCTAGCCCACGTCCCACCATAATGGCGATGACTTTTCCAATACTGCCATCCACCAAAAGAAGTCAAGCCAAAGAACGACAGCAACAATATGAAGAGCAGATACTTGTACCAAGCCGTATGCGGCCGCCTATAGGCAAGAATTGCCAACAACAAACCCGCAGCTCCAATAACAACCCCCTCTCGCCCAGCCTGGAACAGTCCCAAAAGCAAAGCGGCCACGCCATCAAAAATGACAAAGGTTTCAAAACCGCCCCGACCAAGGCTACGCTTTTGGAGCCAAGCCAAAAACAACAGATACCAGGCCGGAATAAAAACCATGTACGGGGAAATTCCGTTTTCCACCTCAGGAGTGACCACCCACCAAAGGGCAAAAGGAATGATTGCTCCATAGGCATAACGTTTCTTGTATAAGGGAACGGGCTTATCCAATGACCAATGAAGGTATACAAAGCCCAAGGCAAATAGGATTCCCAAGGGAATCATATCGCTACTAATTCCCAAGTTCACCGAAGCAAGCACTAGGAAAAGCGTCCTGAAAATTTCTCTCAAGGATTTTCTCATGGAAGCAAATCCTCCTGGCGATTCAAGGAAACTTTTCCATTCAGCAGGGAATGGTGTACCAGCAAGGTATCATCGCCATACTGCCTGCGAGGCGTTCCGCTGAAGACAAGAACCTGCTTGTGTATTAGAGAATTCTCTTCACGATGGAGGCCCAGGCGTAAAACGGGCCCCATAGGCCTTGCCGCCGGAGACCAGATGTGAGATGATTCACGAGTTGGTCTCTTGAAAGGGTTTGCCACCGGAATTCGGGCGAGGGTGGCAAAGAAGCTATCCCCGTCATCTCCTACATTCAGCTGAATTTCTTCGTTTCCAATAAAGAACCGTCCAAGAATTCCCCTTTCTATAAACCAGGCTCCTATACCAGCCGCCAAGCGAATAAGAGGCTCCTGTAGAGAACGTTCCAACAGAGTATCACCCTGCACATCCAGAACAAGCACAATTCCCGCCCCGCGTTCCGCCTCGAATTCCTTGGTAAATGGCTTTCCGTACCGGGCAAAGGCCTTGTGGTGTAAGTCCCGCAGGGAATCACCCTCCTGGTATTCCCGAACACCTGAAAAATCCAGGCCCCGTGCAAAACCAGAAGTAAGCAAAGGGGCAAAGACAAGACCGCTACTCCCCCACGTCAAAAAGTCAAAAGAAGATATAACCACCGGCTTAGGGTAAACCAATATCTCGGCAGAGCCCACTTTAGCGCTATACCGCAGCATCCCCATTATTTCAGGAATCAGGAGCGACACCTTACCAACAGTATAGGCCCCTCGTTTTTTAGTACGAACCTTGCATAGCAACATGGAAGATTCACCCTTATTCACAAGCGTATAAGGAGTTTCCTCGACCACCAAACTCTGGTCCATACGAAAGCAGGACAGGGAAACCGCATCTAGCCGGACTTTTGCCGTCACCTGTACCTGTACCGTAGCATCTCCACCTTCGAAGACCGGTGACACCTCAATGGGGCCCGCCTCAAATCGGGTCTTTCGGCAAGTCATAAAAAGGGACGGAGCAAGTGCAAGGAACAACAGAAAGTCCAGCCCACAAAAAATCCAAGCTGCCCAGAAGCCGGGCACAAGTCCCGCCACCATAGACAAGAACAGCAATGCAAAGGCGCTACGCCCTGCAGGCAAAAATCCCTCTTGCCAAATATAAAACAGCCGCATAAGAAGCCCCGTTCTCTTGGGAGTCCGGGGGTAAGCATCCAGCAGCCACTTTATAGATGGGAGCCTTGCCATGTTCCCTACTACTTAGGAATCTTCACCTGGGTGCGAATGGATTCCAGAATATTCTTGACCGTAAAGGCGTTACCGTCTTTAGCAAAAACGCGATGTTCCATTACAGGGAAATACACCCGCTGGATATCATCGGGATTGACAAAGTCCCTACCCTGCATGTAGGCAGAAGCCTGAGCCATCTTGACAATGTTTATTCCGGCACGGGGACTTGCAGCCAAACGTACCGCAGGATTATCACGAGTGGACTGAACTAGCGACACCACGTATCTTTCAAGGCTTTCGTCTATGTGTATTTTACAAACTGCTTCGCGAGCCTTCAAAATTTCTTCGGGCGTGGTAACAGAAACAAGCGTATCCAGGGGCTTACCTTCCCGGTGGCTGCGCAGAATCTGGAGTTCCGTTTCCACCGACGGATAACCTAAAGAAAGCCTAATAAGAAAACGATCCATCTGGGCTTCGGGCAAGGGGAACACCCCATGGAATTCCACCGGATTTTCTGTTGCAAGTACCATGAACAACTTTGGGAGCAAGTGCCGTTCGCCTTCCAGAGAAACCAGCCTCTCTTCCATGGCTTCTAGCAGGGAGCTCTGGGTACGGGGTGACGCCCTATTGATTTCATCGGCCAGCAAAATCTGGGTAAAAACAGGTCCCTTCCGAATTTCAAAATCTCCCGTATTCATACGGAAAACAGCTCCACCGGTCACATCGGCAGGCAACAGATCCGGCGTGAACTGGATGCGGGCAAAATCCGCCCCGATGGCCACTGCAAGGGCCTTTGCCAGAGTGGTCTTTCCTGTACCGGGAACATCTTCCACCAGTACGTGTCCATCGGCCAAAAGGGCCATAACCAGCATTTCTACGGAATCCCGCTTGCCAAGCAAAACGGAATCAAGAGCATTCAGAAGTTTATCTATCATGTTATTAAATATAATAAGAAGATTTTGCCCAACGTATTCTAGGATTTGGGCAATGGTCTTCGTGGCCATCGGGCCAGACCCATACTTCATCTGCAAAGGGGCAATCCGAAGAATTTCCTGTACAATCACCGCCCGTTACGGCGCAGGACCCCAGGGAGCTCTCAAAATAAAGGCTTCCCTCACAACGCACCTTATCTGAATGCAAAGCCCCCTGTAAACGTTCTACTGCGCCATCAGGCAAGGCAAAGCGATTACGCAACTCTTGAGACGCACAATCCAGGAACACTACCGGGTTCCATTTAATGCGGTTAATCCCGACCTGTTCCGCCCACCGTAATAGCTGTTCAGCACGCTCAAAGTTTTCCCGATGCAACGTCACCTGCAGAGAAACGGATGAGGCACGAAGCGCTAGCAATTTTTCAAGATTCCGCCGCCATGCCAATTCATCAAGTCCACCCATCTCATATGCGAGGGTGCTCACCTTGATATCACTACAGGCGGCAACCAGCTTTTTCATACCCTCATCAGTTTTCCACTTTCCCGGAAAAGATCCGTTGGTAGTCAAATTCATGGGTATTCCAGACTCAGCACAAATATCCAGCAGTTCGTTAAAATAAGAATACAGTAAAGGTTCCCCCATAGTAGAGGGAATCACCTCACAAACATCGGAATATTTTTCAATGGCCCGCCGAGCTATTTCTATGGGCATTTCGCCAAAGCCTGCAGGCACTCTCCGCTGCCTTAAAAAACACAGCGGACAATGTAAATTACAAGTGTCCGGATTGGTCAGTAAAGTCAGACGGCGCATGGGATAATTCTGATTTCTGACTTCAGAATTCGGAGTCATAATTCCGAACTCCGAAATCCGAATTCTGAATTATTTATTCTCTCTCAGGTATTTAATCGCCGCAAGGGCCGCACGAGCGCCTTCGCCCACAGCAACGGACACCTGCAAGATGCCGCCGGTACAGTCCCCCGCCGCATAAAGCCCGGGAAGGGTCGTCTGTAAATTTTCGTCCAGCACCAGTTTTCCCTGATCAAAGGCTGCTCCCGCCTTCAGGGCCAGATCCGTAGCATTGGCGCTACCCAGGGCCACAAACAAGCCGTCAAAATTTTCTTCGGTACCATCTTCGTAGTGCACGCCCTGGAAGGATCCTTCGCCCACTAGTCCCTGCAAATGCCGCTTATCGATGCGAACCTTGTCGGGGAATGGTGCCGTAGGTTCCGCACCGTTAGTCAAGAGCGTCACAGAAGACACCACCTGCAAAAGTTCCTGGGTTTCGTGGAGAGCATATTCGCCGCTGCCCAGCACGGCCACGTTCTTGCCGCGGTAAAAGAAGGAATCGCAAACGGCACAGTAACTGACCCCATGACCCTCCATCTCTGCCATGCCTGGCAATGGATGCTTCTTGCGGGCGGCACCGGTAGCCATGATGCAAACACGCCCGTGGTAATCACCCACAAGACCCTTGGCCACGAAGCCCGTACCGTCAAACATCAGGTCTATCACTTCGTCTTCTACAATCTTCGCACCAAGTTCCAGAGCCTGTTTTTTGCCCACCTTCATAAGTTCTTCACCGGTAAGGGGCTTTTCCAGTCCATAGTAGTTCTGGATAGCGTGAGCTTTTAACAAGGCGCCACCATCCTTGCCCACCAACAGAACGTCCAGACCAGCGCGCAGACCGTACAGCGCCGCAGAAACCCCTGCAGGGCCATAGCCAAGAATCAGAATATCAGCCGTCGTGTTTTCCATCGGCTCCTCCAACGCAGTTATACCACCGCTTCCTTGATGCGGGCCCAGCCCTCTTCGGGAATCTGGGCACCCATGACTTGTACCACCTCGTTAGAGACGAGGCTCCCGAGATTGCCGGAGCGTTCCATATCCCAGCCGTTCATGTAACCGTACAGGAATCCCGATGCCCACAAGTCGCCGGCGCCCGTGGTATCGATGGCCTTTGCAGAACCGGCCTGAACACGGGTCACCACGCCATCCTTGGCAATCAAGGCTCCTCGCTTTCCAATCTTCACAACAGCCACTTTTGCCTTCTTAGCAAGCATTTCAAGAGCGGCCTCTTCCTTAACACCAGCATATGCAAAAGCCTCGTCTTCGTTGGCGATGATAATGTCGATCATCTTGTCAGCAAAAAGATCATCGAAAGTCTTGCGGCAGGCTTCCACCACACCGAAACTGCTAAAGTCCAAAGCCGTCTCTACCCCGAGACTACGGGCCAGCGTAAAGGATTTCTTGAAACAATCCGCATTGAAGGCACGGTACCCTTCGGCGTAAAGTAAGCCCACGCCATCGTAAAGGGCCGGTACAAAGTCATCGCTACCCAAAAAGTCGGAAGCCCCTAGGTAAGTCCACATGGAACGCTGGGCATCGGGAGTCACCGCAGAGAATACGCAACCCGTAGCAGCATCAGAAATTCCAAGCTTAGATTCCACGCCGTTCCGCTCAAGGTGCTTCTGGAAAAGCTTTCCCAAATCGTCGTCACCAATCTTAGAGATGAACGCAGCAGAACCGCCAAGCCTAGAAAGACCAACCATGGTATTGCAGGTGGAACCACCCGGTACGCGAACCGGATTTTCCAAGGACAGCAGGAACTTTTCCATCTGCGGCCAATCCACCATGTTCATGCCGCCCTTCTGAACCCCCTGGGATTCAATCCAAGCATCGTCTACATTGGCAAGAATATCTACCAGGGCGGCGCCCATGCCTAAAACTTTTTTCATTAGAAACCTCTTCTGCGGCGCATCTTCTCGCTCGCCTTCAATAAAAACTGTCTTTCCGATTCTGTCAACGAATGGATTCCTTCACTGCTGACTTTTTTCAGGATTTCATCCATCCGCTTCTGTTCGTCCATGTAAAAAACTTCACCTTCCAGAACTTCGGGCTCTTGGGTGCGCGTTTCCGGTTCACTTTCATGACCAGATCCACGGCCCTCGTTATCAAAAGGATTACTCCACTTCTTGTAGCGACCGGGATGCTTTGAAAAAAGGCGGAAAAATCCCGAAAGAGGAGAATTGTATAGAATGCTGGAGCTCTTAGTGAACACATTCTGGTACAGGGCCATATAGATAAAACCTGCCACCACACCGCCCAAGTGGGCAAAATGGGCAATGGCGTCGCCGGTGTTTGCAAACATAATGTCAAAGGCAACCATCACCCACATGGCATGCTTGATTTTCATGGGTATAAAGAAAAACATCAATATACGCCGTTCCGGGAAAAACTTGTAGTAAGCCACAAACACGCCCATCAAGGCGCCAGAAGCTCCTATAATGGGATTATGGGTCAGTCCCAAAACACTCATTGCCACACTGAATACCGCCGCAAAGATTCCACAGAAGAAATACATGGCGGCAAAATGCTTAGCGCCCATCCACTCCCCAACTTCGGCACCGAACATCCATAGCATCAGCATGTTGAAGAAGAAATGCATAAAGTCCACATGGATAAACATGTAGGTCACATAGCGCCAGACCTCTAAGGGGCTTGTAGGCAGGAATGCTCCAAAATAAAGGATGTATTCCTGAAGGGATCCGTAACCCACACCCGGCAAATTCAGGTGCAAGCCCATAAGGCCGCCCACAATGGCAGCAACCGCAAACACCACAGCATTGCTAATCAACAAGACACGAATAACTTTGGGTAAAAAACGGAAAGGAGTCATGACTAGTGATTAGGTTTTAGCAACAAGGGGATTATTTCAACATGAACGTAATTCGAAAGCAACTCACGTCCATCAAGCGTATCCGAAACGCCAGCCTTCAAAAGTTCACGAACCACGGAGCTGCTTAACGACAAATGTTCCGAGGAGCTAGACAAAATTACCGTTTCACATTCCGGATAAAGCATGCGGTTGTTCCAGGCTATGGACTGTTCATACTCAACATCCATAGCACCCCGCACGCCTCGAACCAAGAACTTCGAGCCCACGCTTTTCATAAAGTCTACCGTCAATCCAGCAAAGGAAGTCACTTTCACATTGGGGATTCCTGCAACGGACTTGTTTATGAAATCAAGGCGTTCCGATTCCGAAAACATATTTTTTTTGGAGGCATTTACGGCAAGGACAATCCACAGCTCATCAAAGAGGGATGCGGCTCGTTTGGCAATATCCAAATGTCCTAAGGTAAACGGGTCAAAAGACCCTGCGAACACGGCAATTCTTTCCATGCCGTAAATATATAAATTATCCCCTATAAATCACCAGGGACGATTCTCCATAGCGGCGAACCTGCACCATTCCCGCCTCCAAAGACTCCTTTACCCAAGCGGGAAGGTTTCGACTTGGGGCTTCGAACACAGCGACTCCACCCGGATTCAGCCATTCCCAGAAGGAGCGCAAGTCCGGGTATTCCATATCCTTGAAAGGAGGATCTGCGTAAATAAGATCAAAGCCCGCCCCTGCACACAGTTCCTCTTTCTCCAATGTCAAAGCATTCTTTTCGTACAAAGTAAGTTTTGATTCCAGTGACAAGGCCTTGTAACCATGCAGCACAAGTCGTGCCTGGGAATGCGTCATTTCAACGGCAACTACATGGGCGGCCCCACGGCTCAACGCCTCAATTCCCATAATGCCGGAGCCAGCGAACAGGTCCAGCATCCTGAATCCATCAACAGATTGCAAAATATTGAAAAGGGCCTCACGGGTCCTAGAACCGGTAGGCCTGGTTTTCATGCTTGGCGGAGAAGGGACCATCCGTCCACGAAGATCCCCGCCCGTAATGCGAATAGGCATTTAGGGAACCACGAACATCACGAGTTGCATTGCACTCTGGATGTCACGCTTGGCAAAAACCATTTCCATCTTCGTGACACCAACACGGACCGGAGAGTCCAGCAATGCCGACGAGAACTTCTGCAATTCCGGGAAATCCGAATTGGCAGACACCGTGTAAGAGTAGCGCTTGTATACGCCAAAGTCCTCTACAGAAGGTTTTTCAAGTCCCTTAAGATTCAACTTGGCATCAGCGGCAAGGGCCTTCAGCGCCTTCACTTCTTCAGCCACCTCAGCAGACTTCACGAAATTAGACACGGAAGTAAGATTCGGGTTTGAAACGTTAAACAAACCAAAAGCAGTAATATCCGTAGCAGGAGCATTTTCAGGAATAGGCGGAGTTCTGAAATCGGAGCTCACAGCTTTCACACGTTCCAAGAAACTGCGCTGAGACGTAGGCTTTGCCGCCACGCCACGGATATAGTAGTAGTTGGGAGCCTGGAAAATACAATCAGAGAAGCCAACATCATCGGGCGTCGCTGTTGTAAGGAAGGTTAAGAACTGGGCACTTGCCGCCTTCTGGTAAGAGATCTTTTCCAACGGCAAGAAGCTTTCGTAATTCACCCTGCTGTTATTGTACAAGGCCTTGGGATTGATTTCGGCCACCACTTGTTTTACGGTCATGGCCTCACGCATCTTGAGCACAGCACGCTCAGCAGCAGCCTCTGCTTCCAAGACTCCACCGGCAGTGGTGGTCTGCCCGGCACCTAAGGCCAAAGCATTGCTTGGATCTTCAGCACCAATCAAAGACAAATATGCCTGAGGCAGCGCTCCCTGCAGAGGGCCCGGAACACCGAAAACGCTCAAGAAGCAGCTAAACGCAACGACCACAAAAGCGGCCGCAACGCCAATGGTTAGCAGTTTAGACTTAGAAGATTTTCTTGCCGCACGGACATCGGTCACGTGAACCGGATTCACGTTTTCGACCAAGGCAGAGCGTTCTGCGGCCTCAATCAGGTTTAAATGAATCATACTTCCTCCATCAGATTCAGAGCCGCACCGATGGCACCGGCACAGCTAAGAACGGCGGCAGAATCTTCTTCTTCCACCGGAAGTCTAAGGTTAGAGAAGGAATCCATCAAGGTAATCTGTTGTTCCGGAAGGGCCGCCTGCAAGTTCTTCATGAACAGGGGGTCCGTTGCCAGTTCGCCACACAGATGAATCTGCTTCACGTCAAAGGAAACATCATCTTCCTTGGCAAAGTCAATCTGTTCGCGAATTCCGTTAGCCAAGAACCCGTAGGCCTCTTCAGCGGACTTGTCCACCAGAGAAAGAGTAGAAACACAGCGCAAATCCTGAAGCCTATCCTTGGAAATCCACATCAGGGTAACACCGGCAAAATCCGCTTTAATCACACATTCCAGGCCATCAATATGGTCTGCAGAATCCATCAAGTTCAAAAGGGAAAGTACATCCACTTCCATGGTCTTTGGCGCTAACCCTTTGTTACGGAAGCCTTTACGAACACCGTCCACCCATTCACGGCGGACCGCAATCAAAAGAACCGTCTCACCCACAGAAGCATCGCCGCACAGGACCTGGTAGTCCATGATATAGGCTCCCTTTTCTGCATTGGTAATGAGTTCCAAATACCATTCCAGGTAGTCTTCGAGGTTGGCACAAGCCTCGGCAGGCACAAAAACTTGTCTGATAACAGAGCGAAATGCCGGAATAGACAAGGACACAGCCTCTACGGATTCCTGCTGGATGGATTCCAACCAAGCCTGGAGGACCGTTTCAAAAGTGTAAACGTCATCCAGAGGGCTAGTCCCAGTCTGGAGGACGGCCGTGCGCAAAACTCGCTTTTCGGCGGAGTCCAACAAGGCCACTTTCAGGGAAGCATCCCCAACCTCAATACCTAGATAAATCTTCGTATCACTCATATACTCAACGACTTATGAAAATGTACACCCTAAAACTAATCAAAAATTACCCCCTGTAGGAGGCCCTCCAATTTTTTCTTGCCGATTCCGGGCACTTTTTCCAAATCCTGAGGTCCCGAAAAAGGCCCGTTTTGGTTGCGAAATGCCAAAATTTTCTCGGCAAGCTTGGGTCCAACCCCCTTCAAAGCACACAGTTCTTCCACCCCAGCATGGTTGACATGGATAGGCAAATTTGGCTTTTTTTGCTTAATTTTCTTGTTTTTTTGAGATTTAGATTTGTGTTCGCCCATAGTTTCATTTGCTAGTTTATATGTATTTGCGGGCGGTTTGGCCATGAAATCTCTTTGGGTAGAAGACCATTCTGCCCCATATTCCAGATTGGAGTATTCTCTAACCTCTCCGATAGTAGGAACACCCCATGGAAGGTATCGGAAAAGAAGGCCTAATACCAAAAAGACGAGTGCTGTACGGAGGATTTGTTTTTCAGGTGCGTTCAGGTTGCCCATCGGGAAGCCTCTGCATTTTATGTTCATATAGCAAGGCTTCGACGGCATTGGCGTCAGAAGGCACATCCACAGAGATACTTTCGTAAGGGCTCTGGACAATGCGGATAGGGCGTATACCCATAATCCGCATCTGTTCCAAAGAACGCTCCAATTCGAGCTTATTCTGGGACAAAGAAGTAAATTCATCGCGGGACTTGCGCGAATAGGCGTAGATACCCTGGTGCTGGAACCAGCGATCAGCCTCGCCTGCCGGGATCTCCCGACGAAAATCTACAGCAAAACCGTTCTCTACCAGGACCTTCACCACAGTCTTCAAGGGAACATCCTCCGGCTTCAGCGGGCAGGCCACCGTCACCCAGCAGTCGGGACTTCCGGCAAGGGCCCGCGCCACCTCACACAGGAGAGAAGGTTCAACAAGGGGTTCATCCCCCTGCAGGTTCACCACCAAATCAAGGTCCAAGGCGCGGGCGGCGGCGGCCACCCGGTCGGAGCCCGTGGCCGCCTCCCCTGTCAGCAAAAACTCAAACCCTGCACGGGACACCACTTCTGCGATTTCATCGCTGTCAGTAGCGCAGACGATTCGGTCAAAGCATTCCGCAAGAGCCGCACGTTCCAGCGTGCGGACTATCATCTCTTTTCCACACAACTTAAAAAGAGGCTTTCCGGGAAACCGGGAAGACCCCATGCGGGCAGGAACAATGCAAGAAACAGGAGACATAAACCAGGCAAAGGAGGCTACTAGCCACCAATGACCTTGGGAATGGCGAAGTGGTCGTTTTCCACCGCCGGAGC
This sequence comes from uncultured Fibrobacter sp., assembly GCA_946186895.1. GTDB lineage: Bacteria > Fibrobacterota > Fibrobacteria > Fibrobacterales > Fibrobacteraceae > Fibrobacter. Next base: position 20,934 of record CAMHOW010000014.1, on the reverse strand, counting down.
ATTTGCAAAAGCCTGTTCCAGGGTAAAGCCCTGTACAGGAACATCTTCACGAAGAATCGTCTCGCCGGTCTCAACGGCGGTCATTGGTTCCACATGAGAAAGATCCAGGGCCTTCAAGGCCTCCAGATGGTCAAGCATCTTGTCCAGGTGGCCCTTGACAGCAGGAATTTCCTCTTCGGAAATGCTCAGGCGGGACAATTTTGCAAGCTTCAGGACTTCTTCACTTTCAAGCATGGGAACTCTCCAATCTTTTCAACTCACAATATAGTAAATTTTGAATTTTCTCACTTACCCAACCACTTCCAAGGCCGCATATTTCAGTATAATGGTCCTTACCGAGCTATCAGAACCGAAGCGCACGTCTACACGGGCATTGTCCCCCGTACCATAAAAGCGGGTAACGACCCCCATTCCAAACTTGGAATGACGAACGCGAGCTCCCGGGTGGAAGGGATTCTCGCTATATTCATCATATACAATGCGTGGACCTGAGGTATCGGCAGGCCTTGCAGGTGCAGCCACCTTGACCGGGTTACGATACACAATGCGTTGGTCGTTCTTACGAACCGATTCCGGAACAGAAGACCTAGAGCCACCGAAGCGGGCCCCACTGGAAAAACCCGATGAAGAACTGGACCCCGTACTTCTGTTGCGGACAAAGGCCGGAGCCTGGTTATAGCGAGGTGTCGCCGGGGTACCAGGAGTCCAACCCGAAAATGCGGGACGTTCGTCTATACAAGGCGTAAATTCTACCACAGAAGGATCCAATTCCTTCAAAAAACGGGATGGTAAAAAAGGACGAATTGAACCCTGGAAAAACCTCCGTTCCGCATGGTACAGGTACAGTTTCTTTTCAGCGCGGGTACAGCCCACATAAAACAAGCGACGCTCTTCTTCAAGTTGGTCGTTCATCTCCTTAGTGCTCAGCATAGAGCTTTCCCGAATCAGCGGAAAGATACCTTCGTCACAACCTGCAATATGCACCGTATTGAACTCCAGGCCCTTCGCCATGTGGATGGTCATAAGGGTTACCTGGCCTTTGGAGTCATCCACCTTCTTATCGCCATCAGTCAAGAGGGAGATGTCCTGAAGGAAGGCGTCTAGGGTTGCACCGGGATGTTCTTCGTCAAATTCGCGGATGGCATTAATCATTTCGTCCACGTTGCCGATACGCTCATCCGCCGAAAGTTCATCGTCCTTACGCAAAAATTCCTTGTAAGCGATATCGTTTACAATACGTTCCGCCAGCAATGGCAAAGGGGTTTCTCCGGCTGCAACCAGACCTTTCCATGTTTCAACTAATTCCACAAAGCCCTTTAGCTTGGGTGCGGAACGGGACACGCCATTGGCTTCGGCTACCAGCATCTGCCAGAATGTTCCTTCTCCATTGCGCACTCGGGTAAGCACCGATTCCACAGAAGTTTTTCCAATGGCTCGGGGCGGAGTGTTGATAACACGCAAGTGGGCAGCATCGTCCTTCTCATTAGAAAGCAAGCGCAAATACGAAAGGATATCCCGAACTTCCTTGTGGTCCCAAAACCGAGTTCCCCCAAAAATCACGGAAGGAATACGGTTATCGTTCAAAGCCTTTTCAATCACACGGGACTGTGCATTGGTTCGATAGAACACGGCAGTCTTGGAATAGTTCGCTTCGCCAGCAACGGCGATGAGCGTTGCAATCTGTTGAGCCTCGCTACGGTCATCCACCATATGCCGCACGCGAATAGGGTCCCCAGCCTCTTCCTTGGAATACACCACCTTCTGCATTTCCAACGGACGCACATTATTCGCAATGACAGAACCCGCACCCTTCACGATGTTAGAGGTAGAGCGGTAATTACGCTCCAACTTGACGATGGTTACCGGAGCAAAGTCACGATGGAAATTGCGGATAATCTTGATGTTGGCACCGCGCCAGCCGTAAATACTCTGGTCATCATCACCAACCACCGTCACATTTTTCTGCTCGTTAATCAGTAATTTCAAAAGTTCGTACTGAACATCATTGGTATCCTGGTATTCGTCCACCACCACATACTGGTAACGTTCGCTCAACTGGTCTGCAAGATGCGGCACCTTCTGGAGCATCAGCACCGTATTGAACAGCAAGTCATCAAAATCCATGGCATTGGATTCCTTAAGGCGTTTCTGGTATTCTGCGTAAAGCCGAGCCTTTCGTTCCTCATCAGCAAACTCCGCCCGCATCATGGCCACATCGGGGGTCTGCAGAACCGCTTCGCCGTTAGTATAAAGGATGGTATTCTTATAGCGAGAAATAGCACCGTGCAATTTTTTCACTTCGGCGGCATCGTAATTATCGCCCAGTTCTTCCTTGAGAATTTCTTTCAGAATCCTTTTTTGATCATCATCGTCATAAATAGAGAAATTGCTGTCATACCACGAACCACCCATAGCGTGGATAACGAAATCCTTGGTAAGGCAGAGCCTCAAAAGTTTCAAGCACACAGAATGAAAGGTTCCCATCCAATTGAAGGCCAGACGAACCTGCAAAAGCTTCTGGATACGGTCTTTCATCTCTCGGGCGGCCTTGTTGGTGAAAGTAACTGCCAAAATCCGGTCCGCCTCCACCTGATGGAACGAAACCAAGTGGGCAATCTTGTAGGTGATGGCACGTGTCTTACCCGAACCCGCACCCGCCAAAATAAGCATAGGGCCATCAATTTTCTTAGCCGCTGCTGCTTGCTCCGGGTTAAGTTCTCTATTTAAGACAATATCATCAACTACATTGGCCATCAAAGGACTCCTTGCTCAAATGTACAATATAGAAAAGTTCCGTGACACAAAGAAAAAAGCCAGGACTTTTGTCCCGGCTTTTTCAAAACCATAATATACTCAATTATTCCCAATCGCCGGCATCGCTTTTTGCCGGAGCAGGGGCGGCAGGAGCCTTGGAGGCGGCAGGCTTTGCCTCTTGCTTTGCGGGAGCAGCTGCAGGAGCCTGTTGCTTAGCAGGAGCTGCTGCAGGGGCCTGCTTTTCGGCAGGCTGCTGCTCAACCTTCTGAGCCGTAGGAGCCGCTGCGGGAGCGCTTCCCTTTTCAGCAGAGACTTCGGAAATATCCACATCGCCAATGTAATTGCGGATAATACGCGGAGTCACGAAAATCACCAGGTCTTTCTTGACCACAGACTTACGAGAGAACTTGAACAGGTTGCCAAAGAGCGGAATATCCTTCAAGAACGGGATACCACTTTCGGATTCCTGTGTCTCGTTACGAGTCAAACCGCCGATAACCACGGTTTCACCATCAGCAACAACAACCTTCGTCTTGGCTTCCTGAGTACTGATGACGATTTCACCCTTAGAGTCGTAATCGTAGGAGTTGTTTTCGGGATGCAGGTCCAGCAAAATGCGGTTGTCACCAGATACATGGGGCGTCACCGTCAGCTTGATACCTGTTTCCACCAGCTGGGTAGAAGACTCGCCACTGTCGTCAATCACACGAATAGAGACCTTGTCACCCATGAATACCTGAGCTTCCGTGTTATCCAGAGTAGAAACCTGGGGGCTAGCCAACACTTCGGTAGAAGCGTCACCCATCAGGTTAGAAATGGCCAGCTGCAAATGGTTATCCAGAACGCTGGTTGTGATGGCCGTAGAGGCACCGCCCACAGCGGGAGATGCACCGTTGGGGAAAGAACGGATAGCCGCACTTGTACGAGTATCGCCAGCGCCACTTCCGTTAGGGGTACCAGCCGTACCAGGAGTAAGAGCCGTGCTACCCATAGTAGCAGTCCAGTCCACACCCAGTTCGCGAGCAAGTTCGCTGTTCACCACCACAAGCTTTGCGGTAATCATAATCTGGAGTGTTTCCACGTCCAGTTCACTCAGAGCATTGTCCATCTGTTCAATACGGGAATCCGTATCGTAAACAATGATAGAGTTGGTGCGATCCACCACCGTAATACGGCCACGATTGGACTTCATGCTTTCCAGCACCTTCACAAGCTCATCGGCCTTAGCATGGTGCACCTGGAAGTTCTTACGGACCAAAGGAGCATTCTGTTCAGCCTGCGCCTCTTCGTCAGCAAGTTTCTTCTGCTTGGCCTGATAGGTACTGGAACGCTGGATGACAATGTACTTGTCCTGAATAAGCCAGGTCAGGTCATTAATCTCACAGATAATGTCCAAGGTCTCTTGCCAAGTCTTCTTGGTGATCTTGAGGCTCATCTTGCCCTTCACATCGGGAGCAAGAAGAATGTCCACACCCGCCGTCACGGAAAGGGAACGGAATACGGCATCAAAGTCCATATCCACAAAGGTGAAGTTATACAGCTTCTTGTTGGGCTCCGAAGGGCCACTTTCTGCAGGCTGCTGGGCAAAGGACGCCGCAAAACCTACAGCAAGAAGCAGAATGAGAACGATCTTGGCTACTTTTTTCACTTTTTACCCCCATACTTATCGGGAAGACCCATGGAGTAGCGACGGCTCACACCGAATTCTTGAATCAGGAAGAGCACATCTGTTTCTGTAATTTTCAATACCTTGCCGTTCAAGATCTTATCCCCTTCCTTGAGGGTATAAGATATGGACGGATTCTTAGCTTCCACCAAAATGGCCATAGGCACATCGGATTCCCAAATGATACCCACCAGTTCCACCTGGTCAATGTTAATGCCTTCTTCAACCAGGCCCTTGACCTCTACAAAGGGGTCTCGGCGGCCAAAAGAGCTGTAAGTAACACGATCTTCGTACATACCGTCCAGCTGGCTTGCAATGGTAACAGTGCCTTCGGCAAGTTCACCTCTTTCCTTGTCCACCTGCTTGAGTCTTTCTTGCTGAACAGCAGAAAGTTCATCCTTGTAGCTTACGGACCTACGATTTACAAAACCCACGCGAGCTCCGCTCTGGACCTTGTAATAGAGGCCAACCAAATCCATATTCACAAGTCTATCACCAAAAGTAAGGCGGTTAATGACCTGAGAATTGTCATTAGGACCGGCATACATATCAATTTCATCTTCCACCACAATAAGCTCGCGGACCACGGGCTTCAGGTGGAACACCTGAGCGCCAGATACGATTTTCTTACTGTCCTTGTCGTACTTGTTCACGAAGGAATCAAAACTCTGGCTTGCATCTGCAGCCTTCATCCAGTCACGGACAAAGATTCCATCAGGGCGAGCTGACCAGAAAATGAATCCATCCTTCTTAATGGCACTCTCAGTGGTCTGCAAGACCAAGGCTCCATCCTGCACCAAGATAACAGGACGAAGTCCCACAGGAAGCTGGAGTTTCAGGCCATTGGCACCCCAGGTCACAGACTTGACGAGAGAACCGGCACCAATCTTGAAAGTCGGAGACTTCTGGGGTCCAGCAACGCCGACAGTAATAATGGAGGCCTTATCAGGATTGGACACATTGTTGAAATCAATGGGATCGTCTGTCACCAAACGGAACTGTTCCATTCCTGAACCCATCAGGACTGTGAATTCCTTGACACTAGGCAAAAGGGCAGAAATTGCACCGCCTTCCTTAATGGCCTTATCCAGATTTTTCTGCGCTTCTGCCAAACGTTTGGCTTCTTCCTTAGCCGCCTTTTCCGCAGCCTTCTTCTCCTCGGCCAAGCGTTTTTTCTCTTCAAGGGCAGCCTTTTCAGCGGCCTTCTTCTCTTCGGCCAGACGCTTCTTTTCTTCGGCAGCGGCCTTGGCGGCGGCCTTCTTGTCTTCGAGGGCCTGCTTCTCGGCAGCTTTCTTTTCTTCAGCTAGACGTTTCTTTTCTTCGGCAGCGGCCTTAGCGGCGGCCTTCTTGTCTTCAAGGGCCTGCTTCTCAGCAGCCTTCTTGGCTTCGAGAGCCTGCTTTTCAGCGGCTTTCTTCTCTTCAGCCAGACGCTTCTTTTCCTCAGCTGCGGCCTTATCGGCAGCCTTTTTCTTTTCTGCGAAAATCTTGGAAAGAGTCCAGGCCTTGCCCTTATTTCCATTGAGTTTCAACAGGAAGTTGGAATCATCCAAAGAAATCTCATTCTTGTCACTAGCAATCGAAGGACCAACAGCCATTTCAATCTTCAAGAAATCCATACCACGGTATTTTTCCTTAAAGACCCTCATGAACTTCACCCATTCGGAGGCCGCGTCTATGTCATAGTTGCCTTCACCCAGAGCAAATTCGGTACTGGAGAAACCAACCGTAAGTTTTTTCCCAGAAGCATCATATTTCTGGAAGAACGTAGGCAAGTCATCTTCAGATGCAAATTGGAATTCTATTCCGCATTTTTTTGCATCACAAACAAACTTCATATCCTTAATCTGAGCTGCACTCGCAACAACAGCAAAAGTAAGGAACAAAAGGACAAATAACTTTTTCATCATCTTGCTACCTCACCTTCTTGGATGTATATGTGGTCAGGTTAAAGGTAACCGACATGGTAATAGGCGTCCAGCCATGAGTCTCAGCCTTCTGCAGTTCCGCAGCGATACCGGAATAGCGGTTAAGACGCAAGTTGGAAATGGCCGTCGGGTAATTAAAGTTTGCTATTTCTGCAAACAGGTAACCCAACATATGGTAACCGGAATTCACTGCAATAGAATAACGGTTCTCTATGTAGTGTTCCCTTTCACTCCCACCCTCAGGATTGAAACGCTGGATCTGTACGCCAGAGCTGCGAAGCACAGAATACAGGTCCTGCAAACGGAGCGGTACCTTTTCCTCTTCGGGGAACATTTCCTTCAGTCTTTCAAAATCCTTCTCGGCCTGAACCAGTTGCATTTCCAATTCAGCAATTCGCTTTTTCTGGGCATTAATTTTATCTAACTCCGTCTGAGCTACGCGTAATTGATTTTCTAACCTTTCACGTTCTCGAACAAACGGGTCCCACATATAAGTGTACACACAGTAAGCCGCAGCCAAAATTAGGACGATAACGGAGATGGCATATATATTCTTTTTATCTTTCCAATCTATATTACCCATACTACCCCTCCATTCCCAAATCCTGCTTCAGGAGCACCTTGATGGTAAAGGTATAAGCCTCTTCACCATCAACTTTTGAAGTAGAAATATTCACCAGCGAAACCTTTTCAACACTGACCTGCTTTTCAAGCTTCACCATATACTCGGCTACCTCAGAAAAATCATAGGTGGTACCGCGCATTTCCAGATCGTTATCGCTCAGCTGGTTCAAGCTAGTGAGCCACATGTTGGGAGGCAATACGGACGAAACGTTTTCGAACAAAATAACCCAACGTTTCTTGCTAACCTGAATGGACTTGAGAGCATTTATCTTTGTGTTGATAACACCCTGTTTTTGTTCCAGGTCGCTAATCTTTGTGAGAAGCGGGCGTTCACGATCTACCTCAGCCTCTACTCGTTCAACCTCACGAGAAAGTTCCGCAACCGTGTCCTCAATGAAAGAGAACAACATTACAACGCTTATCACAGCCGCAATAATGGCTATGGTGGGCCAAATCGTACGGCGGTCCGTAATCCAAGAAAAATCCTTAACGGGCTTACGGTATTCCCTGGGAAGCAGGTTAATGGAAATGCAAAGAGATTTCCTTGTAGCCACGGCAGATTTCGCTTCTTCCTTTTTCTTTTTCGTAGCCATTAGAACTTCCTCATCGCAAGGCCCAACGCAGGGGCATAGATATTAGAAAGACCTAGGGAAATGCCATTTGCACCAAACACTTTGGCGTCGCACTCCACATAGCGGAACGGATTCACCGTATCGGTTTCAAGACCCGTACGCTCTGCAATGTACGCTCTCATTCCCGGGATAGAGGCTCCGCCACCACCCAAGAAAATTTTCCCAAGCGTCTTTGAATCTTCCGAAGACTCAAAGTAACGTATACCGAACTCGATCTGAGCCATCAGGTCTTCGAAAGCAAGCTTCATAGCCTCTTCCACTTCGGCTTCGGAGAATCCATCCACCACCCCTAGATCGCCCTTCTCAAAAATCTCGTGACACTTGGCGGCATCGATTCCCAAATGAGTTCCGAGCTTGGAAATCACCAAATCCAAGGATCCACCAGTCATGGCACGCATGGAATGGAAGGCTCCATCCTGCACAAAGGCAATACTCATCTTCTTTTCGCCAATGTTCACAATGGCACAGGTGGTATTCAAATCTTCTTCGCTGGCCGTCGCCATATAGGCGTTAAGGAGGCCAAAGATATCCACGTCTATAGCAGAGAGCTTCATGCCCTTTACCGTAAAGAACTGTGCCCAGGAGTCCAAGAGGGCGTTCTTCGCAGCCACCACGTTCACCTTTACCTCGTCATTTTCACGAGACGCCACTTCGTAGTCGATGACGTTATCCTGGTCATCGAAGGGCGGACGGGACTGGGCGGTCTGGAGAATAATGGCCGCCTCATCGCCATTTTTGGGAAGCTTTACGCTCAACCGGTCTACCAGGACGCCACCAGCGCCTGCACCGCAGTTTACAGAAGCCACCAGATCCGTGGAATCGTCCAGGGGGTGACGCAGCATAAGCTTAGTCATGGCCTCACTCAAGAGTTCATAGCCGTCTTTTTCCTTCTTTTCACCAGAGCCCTGGGATTCATCCCCGCCTTCGCGGCGTTGGATTTCGCCATTGACAATGGCACCCTCGGGTACAGGTTCGAGGTCAGCGTCAACAACAACCTTACCACCGCGGCTGTTATGATAGACTTTAACATACTTGATGCTGTAATGACCAACATCAATGCCTACGGTCACGCGTTCACCGCGAATTTTAGCGATCAGACTTAAAGCCAAAATAAACTCCAATCGGAAACTATACTACCCTAATTCTACCTTTATAAAAGCCAAATGTCAAGCAAAAAATTCATCTAAGTCCTTGAAAATGAACTACTTAGGACATTTTAGGCCCCTTCAAGGTCCTTTTTTTGCTTGTGCACCTCAAAAATATACTGCAGAACCCTTTCCTGGGTCCATCCAAAGGCTCCCGCAAAGGAGGCCGTCAAGAAGAAATAATCCGAAAAATTCGGATTTTTATGCCCCAAATTGCGCAAAATCTCAATTTCCACGTTTTCTTCACCAAAACTGGGCAGCTCGAACCGAATCTTCAGGTGCTGCCCCGAAGAGCAGTCCACAGGGAGCCCCAGAAGAATACCACCGGCAGAAAGATCTAAAAGCACTCCATTACAACTGCTCCCATCCTCAAATGTCGCCACCACCGGGAAATCCACAGGTTCACGAACCCAACGGCGTAGCTGTTTTTTCTCAAGGTTAGAAGCATGGGAAAGCACAAGACGACCGCCACCGAAAGACTTCACCATTACCTTGGCCGTATAGACGGCATCCTCTGGCCGGGTCCAGCGTAGCCGGATGTTCCTACCCACGAGAGCCCGACCCGACCCCATGGATTCGTCATATTCCACTACAAGATTCCTTTCATCCATACTGAGAATTGTTGAATGAAACAGTCGATTTCCGCCGTCAAAAAGAACATCAACCCGATTAGTCTCGTTGTACTGCCTTGTAGAACTTACCGTTGCAAGGGGGTTGGCTGCTGTAAAATTCAGTTTTTTTCGAAGCGTACCAATAGTCGTGAACACGTCTGATTGGACGTTCTCTTCTCCCTTGAAATCGTAATAGTTAGACACGGCCGATTCAAAAAGAGTTGCCGTATTCAAGATGGCATCCTTGTTTTCGTACCGAGAAGAACGAACCAACTTTTCCAGCACCTTGATCTCTTCAGGAAGAAGCCCCAACTCCTTAACTTGCTTATCGAACAGGGGCGTACCAAACATGACCTCATGTTCCCTGCGGAAAGAACTGCGCTGAATTTCCCATAGGGCCACAAGTGTAAGCACCAGGACCACTATGCCAAAAATCCAAAACAGCTGCAGGGGTTCAAGCATCTCGACTAGACCTCGGTCCAGAGACCGCCCAAGTAAGAGCCCAGAATCTTTCCAGAAAGCGTCTGCCCCAAAAGCGGAGAATTGCGGACTTGGCCAGCAAACAAGGACGAGGTCACCTCCGTCTTAGCCTTGTCGTCAAACAGGACAAGATCAACCTTAGAATCAAGACCCAAGCATACCCCACCTACACCCGCAATCTTTGCCGGTGCAGAAGAAAGCAACTCGATAGCGCGGGACTCGCCCAATTTTTCTGTCAGAGGTTTCCAAAGAGCGGGAAGTGCTATTTCTAGAGAAACCGCACCGGGTACGGCATCCTCAAAATTCACTTCCTTATCCTGACGCAACACCGGATCGTGGTTCACACTAATAGCATTCACCGTTCCAGACTTAAGCCCCTGCCACAAAGCATCTTTATCAGTGGCAGAACGGAAGGGCATCACCACATTGCTATGGGAGTCCAAATCAAACAGGCAACTGTCATCCAGCAGAAGATGATAAACGTCAACATCGCAAGTGACATCCACACCCTGCTCACGGGCCATTTCAATAAGCTTCAAGGTCTCTCCGCAGCTCACCTGCTTGAAGTGTACAGGCACTTTTAGGAACCGAGCCATTTCAAGAATACGGAATGCGGCGATGGTTTCTGCCACGCGGGGAATTCCCTTCATGCCGAGAGTATCGGAGTAATGACCTTCGTGGACAAGCCCATGATGACGCAAGGATTCATCCAATGGCATAAAGAAGAATCGCTTACCCGTCATGGAACCGTATTCCATGGCAAGCCGGAGGAACCTAGTACGGGAGGCATCCTGGTTACCATCGCCAAAACCGACGGCACCCTCTTCGGCAAGCTCAATCATTTCCGTCAGTTCCTTGCACTTGTAGCCTACACTAAAGGCTCCCAAGAAAGCAAAGGAGAAACCGGCAAAGCTGCTAATCTGCTTGATTGCCGAAAGCTTGCGGGAATCATCGATGGCATTGTCTGAACTTTCATACAGACCACCGTAGAATCCTCCACGACGCATAGCTTCGACGCCATCCTTAAAACTGTAGATGTCATCGCGAAGAGGTTCCTTGAAGTCCAAACCCAATCCGAACAGTGCCGGGAGTGCAAGGGCACCACCCGCATCAAAGGTCGGCGCATCAGTCAGGGATTCCTGGACCCACTTGCCATCGGCAAGGTTCATGGTCGTAGGAGCATCAAACTTTCCATTAATAAAGGGACGAACGTTTTTAAGAATAACCTTATTCATTTCCACGACCTCCTGCCAGAAGGTAAAGCACCGCCATACGGACGGCCACACCGTTTGTCACCTGATTGAGAATGACGGAGTTATCGCCATCGGCGATTTCACTATCCAACTCCACACCACGGTTGATGGGGCCCGGATGCATAATCAGCACCTTGTCCTTGGCGCACTCCAAAAGCTCATGGGTGATACCGAAGGTGTTGCGGTACTCACGCATGCTAGGAAGAAGAGCGTCATCCATACGTTCCTTCTGCAGACGAAGGGCGATAATCGCATCGGCATTCTTCACCGCCTTTTTCACATCGCTTTCCCAAGTGACATTGGACATCAGTTCCGTATTACGGGGAACCAGGGTGCTAGGTCCGCACAGGGTCACGTGAGCCCCCATGGTGGTCATGCCCCAGAGATTGCTACGGGCCACACGGCTATGGCGAATATCGCCGACGATGGTCACGTTCTTGCCTTCCAGGGTTCCAAGCTTTTCTTCTATTGTGAGCATGTCGAGCAACGCCTGAGTCGGATGCTCGTGGGCGCCATCGCCAGCGTTCACGATGATAGCCTTGCTGTTGTCCGCCAGGAACTTCGGAACCCCTGTTCCCTTGTGACGAACCACCACAATGTCAATTTTCATAGCCTCGATATTGCGGAGGGTGTCGACCAGAGTTTCTCCCTTCTTGACACTGGAGTTGCTACTGGTAAAGTTCACTGTATCGGCCGAAAGTCTTTTTTCTGCCAGTTCAAAACTGGTGCGGGTGCGGGTACTATTCTCAAAGAACAGGTTCACCACCGTCATACCCCGAAGGCTCGGAACCTTCTTCACGGGGCGTTCAAGGACTTCTCTAAACTGTTTGGCGTGGTCGAGAATTAGGCGGATATCGTGCTTTGATACGCCGCGCAGTCCGAACAGGTGCTTAATTTCAAGTGCGCTCAAGCTAAGCCTCCACTTCTACGAGATAGACAGAATTTTCATTGTCGATAGGTTCAATATTCACTCGGACCTCTTGATTTTGAGCGGTCTCTACTGTGAGGCCGACACAATCAGGAGCGATGGGCAATTCCCTATGGCCACGGTCCACCAGTACACAAAGCCGAACCACCGACGGACGTCCAAAGTCCAAAATGGCCTGCAGGGCGGCTCGCACGGAGCGTCCTGTGTAAAGAACGTCGTCTACCAGGATCACCACCTTCCCTTCTACCGAAGCGGGCATCTCGGTAAAGCGCATTTCCGTAGAGCCTAATTTTTTGCGGTAATGGAAGTCGTCACGATAGAACGTGGCGTCCAAACTACCTGTCTCAATGGGCTTTCCAAACTTTTCGCTTAACCGCTTGCTCAGTTTCTGAGCCAGGGGAATCCCGCGGCTAGCCATGCCAAGGACAATCATATTGTCGGCACTGGGGTGCATCTTTGCAATCTTTGCGGCCATTTCATCTAGGGCAAATTCCATAGCCTGGGCCGAGAGAAGTTCTTGAAGTCTTTTGCAGTTATCTTTCATATAGGTATCAAGTCGGTGGCAAAGTTCCCTTTTGATGATTGGGGTCACTCGCTACGCTCATTTTGTGTTTACGTGCTAGAAATTAGATTTTTTTCTTGCTCTAGGCTTTCTTACTATTTTAACCAATACTCTTTTTGTTATATATACATCAATTCCTTATAGCTACACAGGAGACCCTATGTTTAACCAGCTCGACAAGCCCCAAGCCGGCGAAACCATCGCCATTATGAAAACCAACCACGGCACCATGAAGCTCCGCCTCTTCGAAGAACGGGTGGGCGAATGCGCCACCAACTTCATTGAGCTTGCCAAGCAGGGCAAGTACGACGGCGCTCCATTCCACCGCATCATCAAGGATTTCATGATTCAAGGTGGCGACTTCACCAACAGAAACGGTACCGGCGGACACTCCGCCAAGGGCCCGGGCACCACCATCGGCGACAAGTACGACCCCTGCCTTTCTCACATGCGGGGCGCCCTCAGCTGGGCAAAGACCGCCCTGCCCAACTCCATCGGCAGCCAGTTTTTCATTGTCCACGGCGACAACGTGCATTTCTTGGACCACGACCAGGTTGGCCCCGGCCCTGCCGACGGCTATTCCGTGTTCGGCCAGCTCTACGAAGGATTCGAAGTTCTGGACGAAATTGCAAGCGTCAAGACCGACCGTCGTGACGCCCCTTACGAAGACGTGATTATCGAGTCCGTGACCATCGAAAAGGCATAATTTTCATGGTGGCGGCGTTTTTTTGAAAAAAAACATTCCGCCCCCTTGACAAGGGCCAAATATTTTTCTCTATTTGGCTCACCTTTCGGGGTTATAGCTCAGTTGGTAGAGCGCCTGCATGGCATGCAGGAGGTCAGGAGTTCGACTCTCCTTAGCTCCACTTAGAAGACCCGCTTTCAAGCGGGTCTTTTTCTTTGCACTTTCCGCATTCAGGCTATTTCGAGGAAGTCTTAGAGGACTTGTCTTGCTTGGTGTCGGTGCTGCCCGAATTCAGCTTAATATCCGGTAGATCACGCACGTAGATGGAAAAGCTCCAACCCGCGGCAGGACCCGTAGGGGTCCAGGTGAAATCCAACTGCCAGCAGTGGAGCGTTCTGTTGAAAGTGAACCTGTGGGTAACAAATTTACCCTCGTTATAGTCGTACTGCGTGCTATAGCTCATCTCCCAGTTCACTGTCGGCTGGAAGGTCGCAGTTATGCTTGTAGAATGAGATACATTATCCTGGAACAAGTCCTTGGCCACACGGGTACTGGAGAAGGTGTAACGGTAATCGAAACCAAAGGACCACTTGAGCATTTCGTACTTGCCCATTTGCGATGGCAGGCCCCCGTTAAAGTTACCACTCCAGCGGAACGCACGGGAAAGTTCATAGCCCCAGTAAATCAGCTCGGGCATCTGGACCTTGTTGGGATCGTCAGAGAACTTGTGGTAAACGCTATGGCGGGTATTGACAGTAAACATGTAGTCTGGCAGTATCTGCAAACCAAAGCTAGAGGTCAGATCCGAGAAGTTCAGCGAGTCTGCCGCAAAGTTATAGGACATGTTATGACGTGTCGTCAGTACACGACGGTTGCCATACTGGTCCTCTACGGCCCCTGAACCGTCTTCCCTAGTCGTATCGGCGGCACGACCCACCACCTTCAGGTACTTGATATCGAAATCGTTGTTCAAACCAAAGCCCACCGTCTTTTGCTCAATCTGGTAAGGAGTCTGCCCTAGCAGCGGATGCGGAGCGAAGGTCTTCACCGTGTCGATTTCGGGAGCGTAGGTATAAGAAACACTAGGCGACAGCACATGCCGGAGTCCCGTAAACCGTCCTATTTCGGGAACCCATATTCCGTACAACTTGGTATCCGCCGTAACGCTGTAGTTGTGGTTATAAGCCGCATCGCCATAGCTATCGTGCTCCGGGTCCAAACTTATATAACGCTGGCGATATATCAGTGAATCTTCGGGATTAAGCCACGAGGTTCCCGTCCAGAACCCGGTGAAGGTCGCCTTGGGCGTAAGGTTAACTACGCGTAATACACGCATCGAATAGTCCAAAGAGTAGGTGCCGGTATAACCCACATACTTGGCCGTAGTGTCTACCTCATTCACCGTATCCTGAGCCCTAACCGTATAATAATTGAACCTGTTGTTGAAGTTGTAGTTGAATTTTTCCAAGTAGCTTGCAATAGAATGGTCGTCGTAAGCTTCTTCATCTTCGTCGATGTCAAAATTGAACAAGGGGCCACTCATGCGGTACTGGATGTCGGGAATTTCCCTTTGCATCATGTCCGTCACCAGGTTGTGATCCTGACGAACCTTTACCGTCAGGCTCTTGTTGGTGCCGAACTTGCCCGAATAGGTCATCTGGGCATTAGCCTGCTGGTTCAAGATGGTCTCGGCATCCAAGGCATTATCCTTACGTACGCTCCGACTAGAGACGAAAGAGCCCGAACCGCTCAACGTATGCTTGCCATCAGGAGTCAGGTTCTGGTTGTGGGAAAAATTGATATCATAACCACTATTGGCCATATCAAATTCTTCCAAATAACTCGTATAAGAAACGTTTCCCTCCAGCACATACCGCAGTTTGTACCGGACCTCCCCTGTCAAGGTAGAGCGTTCAAACCGAGCCTCTTCGCCTTCGATGATATCACCCTTTACTGTGGCATCCCAGTAATCATTTGGAGCGTAGTAGAAGCCCAAGTTACTCATGTAGTAACCCTGCACCTGGTCACCACCAAACTTAGGCGTTAAAAGACCTGACTTACGACCACTCTTGAGGGGCGCAACAATCATGGGGAGAACCGCCACAGGAACATCAGCAATATTCAGCACCACAGGACGGGCAGTGATAGTTTCCTTTGGTTTTACCACCATGCGCCGTCCATAGAAATAGAAATGCTGGTGCGTTGAATCGTTACAAGTACTAAAATCACCACGGGCAATCTGAATTCGCTGGTCCGGAAGCCTACGGACCTCCATGCCGTTCAGCTGTTGGTTGTCTTGATAGGTGGTGGCGTAATAAATTTCACCTATTCGGCTCTTCATGTTGTACTTGAGCCGCATTCCCGAAAGGGAGGGGTTCTTGGTTTCACGGAGAATGGGGTCGCCGCTGGCCGCCAAAACGCTATTTTCCTGATCAAACCAAATAGTGTCCGCATCCAGGGTGGCAGTGCGGTATTTCAACTGGGCACTATTATTCAGATTAAAGGTGGATTTCTCAACGTCATAGACCAAATCTACTGCACGGTATTCGATGGTGTCCACGCCCGAGGTGTCGTTCATCCAGTCGACTTCGGTGGTGTCCTTTTCCTCTTCCTGTTCCCGCTCTTCCAATTCAAAGCGAGTCATCTCCTGGCCAAAGGCAGGGAGAATTAAGACCGTCATGGCAAACACCAAAACGGCCCACAGGAGACTATGGGTTCTCATCAAAAACACGTTGCGGTCAATTTAGAAAAACCCCTTTCAGAAAAAGAAGTTTACTCTCAAAATGTAAGGGGAAATACTATATTCCCGACCATGATTTGCAACCACATTCTCGGCACCACTCACCACGGCACCTACAAGAAAGTTATCGACGTTCCCTTTGAACAGCACGAGCTCAAGGAACACTCTATCCGGAGAATCGCTCGTGATGGGGTGGAACTAGAAATAGACGTAACCGAGGACATGCAAGAAGGCGACATTCTCGCCGAAACGGAAAGCTACGTTTACGCTATCAAGATTGTGGTCCCTAAGCCGCCAAAAGAAAACACAGACCCCGAAATGCGGGTAAAGCATTATCTTTAAAGGATCAAGACTCGAGGCCAAAAACGAAAGATAAGGAATTAAAAAGTCCTGCCAATCGGCAGGACTTTTAACATTCTTGGCACAAGTTTTTTTATTTCAGCACTGCGTTTTTGCCGCTGACCGAGCCATTGTGCTCAATGGACACCATATAGCGGCCACTGGGAACCTTTTCGCCATTCCAGGAAACACTGTTAAAGCCAGGCTGGGCGTTTTCGACAACCACAGTTGCCACCTCGGCACCATCGGTATTCATCACCGTAATGACGGCCTTTCCAGCCGACTTCGCATTAAAGCTGATGGTGTTGCGAGTAAATCCCTTGAGCTTAGCGGAGCCTGCCTTACCGGCGTTGGTCTTACCCGGCTTGGGAGCAAATTCATTGGCCTTGTCTACATAGATGCCGTTCACATCTTCTGCATTTACTGTCTGGTCACCCTCAACCAGCGAGCCGCGCTTCAGCACGGCCACCAACTGCTTGTTACCGCCATTGGCGCTAGCATAGGTTTCCAGTTCCTGAACATCGAATTCCTTCTTGTTGCCGTACCAGGCTTCCACCTGCTTGCTCTCAAAATCCTTCACCGTAATCTGGGTACGGCGCAGTGTCGCCTTCAGGGTGTCCCCGGAATTGACAAAGGTGATTTCTACCGGCTTGTTCACCTGACCACGGAGCATAGCCTTAGATTCTTCGATGTCGAGACCCTTAAGACTTACGCCATCCACGGCTACGATATCGTCGCCGGCCTGGAGAGCGGTCTCTGCAGCAGGAGTACCGGGAATGACCTGAACTACATGAACCCCCTGAGGAATCTGGTAAATGGTGACTCCGACACCACCGAATTGTTCATCTGCCAAAGCCGGGGCAGCCATAACGGCAGCAGCCAAAGACATCTTGATTAAACGGTTCATGAGTTTCTCCTTGTGGATTATACTCCCTAAATATACAATAAATTAAGAAAAAACGAAAAACAAAGCTAAAAACACACCGAAAACCTAGTCAAAAGGCTGTCCTTCTTCCATTTTTTCGTCTTCGACCGTGTTTTCGTCCTCTTCTTCCTCTTCCTCGTCCTCATAATCCTCGATAGTCTTTTCACCGGGAACGATGATCAACCCGAGGGTCACAGGCTCCCCCTTCAGGTTCAGGTAAGCCTCTAGGTAAAGGTTCGTGGAAAGCCTGAGCAAGCGGAGGTCAAGCATGGTCCCGCCTTTGTGGATGCTCTTGGGGTTCAGGTTGAAAAACAGGAATTTCTTGTTGATGTATTCAAACCGATTATTATCATAATTTATTTGCCACTCGGAATCACCGTCGTTTTCTTGGCGGTAGGTGCAGCGGTCGTTATCAAGGTCGCACTCAAAACTAGCGCTTTCCTGGTAACGCTTGTTCCACTCCCGGCTAAAGGCACAACTCTGTACGCGGCCAGCCCCGTTACGCTTCTTGTTCAGCTGGTCGTTGATAACCACATAATCCATCTTTTGAGTTTTCACCTGATCATAAACCTTCATAAGGATAATGTAGGCCTCGATATCACCCGGACACTTTCCCGTCAGGTTTACGTCTTCGTGAGCCTTCAGCAGAGTCTGTTGCAAATCCACATCGATAGCGTCTGGAATTTCACTTTCCTTGATTTTGTCCAGAATCTTTTTGGGCGGTACAAACACAACCTTGTCGCCCTTCTTGACGGCATAGCCCAACTGGTCGCGGACGTAGTCCAAGCACTGCTGTACGTGGATGTGTACCGTGTTAGACCCACCAGAGACAAAGTCCACGCCGATTCGCACATTCCATTCGCCGGCGTTGCTGCCGGTATTCTTGTCTATCTCGCAAAAAGGTTCTTCGCGAATACCATCAATGAAGATGATTTTCGCGTTGAGTTTTGTGACCAAGGACTCTTCCTTATCCAAGGCTCCACCAAGGCTCCAGAAATTGGGGTTCTGACGCAATACCTCCGCAAAAGCCTTGTCACCATCTAGTGCTGGCAACAGGGAGTCGTTGCGGGCGTTCTTTTCTTGCAACAACGCAGAATACTCCGTGGTCACGGACATGTTGTTAAAGCCGTTTCGGGCCGCGGGAGCCGGAGCAGACCAAGTGATAGAGGCCAAAAGACATATTACAAAAGAAAATAAAATAGCAGATTTCATACGAAAAAAGATATGTGAAGCATCCAAATCAAAAATTACAAAATAAAAAAATGAAAATGCCGAAAACTTTAATTATTCACTCTTGATTTTCAGGTCCAAGAGGTGCGGAATATGAAAGTCTACCCAGTCGGGAACATTAGAATCTGGATTCACGTAAACCGTAGTCCAGCCCCGCCTGTAAGCGGGCTCCAAGTTGCGAAGAGAATCTTCTAACAAGATAATGTCATGGGAATCTGCGGGCATCGAACGACCCATCGACGGAAGCTTTTTGGAAATCCACTGTTCCATCTTTAGGTAGGCGCTGTCGTGGGGTTTGCCTACCCAGCCCAACTGCTTTAAGTCCAGCACGCCGTCTATAGCCGAGTCAATCCCCATGTGGGCCATGCCCGCCTCACTCCAGTCGTGACGGCCATTGGTAAACACGAACCGCGGGCCCTCTAGACTTTGCAGCAGTTTCAACTTTTCGGGAGCCTTCTTGGGGTAAATCAGGTATTCCGGCTGGTGGATAAAGTCAAAAAATTCATCGGGATCCACCTGGTTCATGGCCATAAGCCCTGCCAAGGTGGTGCCAAACCGTTCCAGGTAATCGGTACGGATCTTGTGGGCCGACTCAAAGTCACCCCCCACCGTCTTTTGCACAAAAAGCGATATACGGTGGTCCAGCGAATTGATGACACAACGCTCTTCTTCCCCGTACAAGGTGAGGTCATAATCAAATAGCCATATCTTTTCGGGTGTATTTTGGAGCATTGTATTATCGGGGTTCATTTACATCAAGGTTCGAGCCTATCGCCATAACATTGAAATTACCAGTTGTTCCGCTTTTAGCCTGGAATACGACTCTCACTGAAAACAATTGTTTTGCAGCATTTTTACCAGCAGCACCATCTTCCCAGCCTTCAATAGGTTTCCCCCAACCAATCCGACTAAATTTCCCCCATTCAAAACACATTGATTGGTAATTTTGTATCCTAGGCAACGAAACTCGAGGCAAGTCGTAACCTAACACCTCTGTCAAAGAATCACTTAATACCAATTCCATATAGGCGTCTACCGTTGAATAAAGCACAATGCAAATACCCTTCCAATTCGAGACATCGGCCGGCACCGAAACACCAGTCTCTTTATCCTTGGCTATTCTAAAACCGACTGCCACAAATGGGTCATACTTAAATTTTCCCCTATCAAGAGTATAACTTCCACATAATCCGTAGCAAAGACCTGCAAGCTGATCAAAAAAATCAGTTGGATTATCCTTCTCAATATCAATGGGCCATGTGATTTCCGATTTACCTCCATCTAGCGTATCTAGTTCCCAAAACCAGCTACCATCCTGAACCACGCCCTTTGCCCATACCGAATCAGCGTATCTCCCTGTTTGAACATACTTGTTTTCAAGATTAGGATCCCATAAGTCCCCACTAGGATCAAAAACACAACCTCCACCTACTGAAGTCTTACACAAAACGGATTTCCTGGAAGAATCTGGAATTACACTATTGGAAGAATCATCCATATTTTGGGGATTGTTAATTCCGGAACTAGACAAATATTCTGTAAGCATATCCTGCTCTACAGGAGTTCCTTTAGCAATCGATGAGTCATCTGTGCAAGCGGTAACTGCCATGACCATCAAAGCACATAATATACCAAGTTTAAATTTCATCACAAATTTCAAAACGCCCTTTGAAATCTCCAAAGAGAGATATATTACGAATTTAGACAATAAAAATTGATTGATATTTCAAAATTCAAGTCTTTTGCACAATTACCACAGGGAACAAGGAGAAAACCTTTTCCTTTACTGCACAAATTGTCACTCACTGTCAAAAAATTTTTCTATATTGGGGGCATAAAGCGGACCGGAGCCGCGAGTCCGGGCAAATACCGCCAGAATTCTCGCAAAATTTCTTAAAATTGGCGAAAAAAGGCACTTTTTTAGTTTTGAAAAGGTAGATAATGGCTGTAAAGTACGACAAGGACAGCATCAAGACTCTAGATTGGTACGAACACATTAGGCTCCGCCCCGGTATGTATATCGGCAAGCTGGGCGACGGACAAAGCCCCGACGACGGCATCTACGTGCTCGCGAAGGAAGTTATCGACAACTCCATCGACGAGTTCGCCATGGGCGCGGGCAAAAAAATTGAAATCGACATGGAAGACCACAGCTGCCGCGTGCGCGACTACGGCCGCGGCATCCCGCTGGAGAAGGTCATCGACTGCGTGTCGAAGATGAATACGGGCGGCAAGTACGATTCCGAAGCCTTCCAGAAATCGGTGGGCATGAACGGCGTGGGTACCAAGGCGGTGAACGCCCTTTCCACCAAGTTTATCGTACAAAGTTTCCGAGACGGCAAAGTAAAGCGCGCCGAGTTCAGCAAGGGCATTTTGGTGAAGGACTTCAAGATTACCTCCACCACCGAGAAAAACGGCACCGAAATCTACTTCGA
>CAMHOW010000013.1 GCA_946186895.1 uncultured Fibrobacter sp. | reverse complement strand
ACTTTGTGCACGACGTGCGCGTGATCCGCTGCCCGCGCCATGCGGCAAGCTGCCCTGTCTCCATCGGCGTTAGCTGTTCCGCTGACCGTAACATCAAGGCAAAGATCGACGAAAATGGTCTCTGGCTCGAGAAGATGGAACACCATCCGGAACAGTACCTGCCCAAGGGCGATGCCGTGAACATGGCCCCGGCGGTAGAAATCGACCTGGACCGCCCCATGAAGGACGTGCTTGCCGAACTTACCAAGTATCCGGTGAAGACCCGCCTAAACCTGAAGGGCACCATGATTGTTGCCCGCGACATGGCCCACGCGAAGATTGCCGAAATCTTCGACAAGCAGGAAAAGGGCGAGGCCCTCTCCGATATCGAGAAAACCGTGCTCGAAGTGGTGAGCAACCACCCGATTTACTACGCTGGCCCGGCCAAGACTCCGGAAGGCATGCCCACCGGAAGCTTTGGCCCCACGACCGCCGGCCGTATGGACCCCTATGTGATGCGCTTCCAGAGCAAGGGCGCATCCATGATCATGGTCGCGAAGGGCAACCGCAGCCAAGATGTCACGGACGCTTGCCATAAGTACGGCGGCTTCTACCTGGGCTCCATCGGTGGCCCGGCCGCTATCCTTGCCGAACAGAATATTCTGAGCAACGATATCGTTGCCTTCCCGGAACTGGGCATGGAAGCCATCCGCAAGATTACCATCAAGGACTTCCCGGCCTTCATTCTCGTGGATGATAAGGGCAACGACTTCTTCAAGGATCTTCTCTAAGGAAGTTGTTCTTACGCCAAGCGGATGCGGCTCGTCTTAACGAGCCGTAGAAGCGCGGAGTATTTGGCTTCGTAGATTCTTTACTGCAATGGCCAAATACGGAGTCTCATTATCTGATTGCGATGGGAATGCTCTTTGTGGCATTCCCATTTGCTATGCGGGCGATGTAGTAACCTTGGGTTAGGGCTTCAAGAGAAATCCTCTTGTTTCCACGGACATGTTCCTGGATAGATTCCACCTTGTTGCCTTGCATGTCGAAAATCTGGATATGAACCACGGATTCTTGGGATACATTGACCAGAAGGGCGTTCCGCACGAACTGAACGCTGGTGGTTACAGGTCCGCTGATCATTAGGGATTCTGACTTGCTCTTGCCCGAAGAGCTGCTTCCTGCAGCGTTGCTGCTTTCGGCGGTATTTGTGGCGGAGCTTGACGAAGACTTGGCGCTAAATTTCTCGCCTATGTCTACGCCCTTTTCCTGAACGAAATTGGAAATCAGGCGGATATAGTAGGTCTGGTATCCAAGGCTGGGTTCTGTGAGTTCCCAGGAATCGATGGGCCAGCCGTTGTTGATGTTGCTATACATCTTTTCGTGGGGTTCTCCTACGGGAATAGAAACGGCATAGCAGAGGGCGTTGTTGCTTGCGCTTCCGCAGCCTTTTGCGGAGTTGTCGGCGTCGTATTGCTTGCAACAATCCGCCCAGGTATAGCGGGAGTTGGCGCCACCCGTCACGTAGCCAGGAGCAGGATTGTCATCATTAAACCATCCGTGGTAGAACTTCGTGACACTCTTGCTTGCCCCATAGATTCCCATGTTAGATAGGTATACCATGCCGAAGGGGTTTACGCCGTGCAGGTAATGCAAATAATCTTCGGCAGCGCTGTGGTTATCCATTTTTTCAAATAGAAGCCCGCTAGAGGCCTTGGCGGAGTTGGAACCCCAGTTGTAGTCCCGGATATAAGCCCGGTAACCATCGTTTTCAAGCCCGTTTGCAAAGTACTTGCTCTTTGAAAATTCCGAGACGAACTTTTCTTGGATAAGGCTCTTGGTGTCGGACTTGGCGTCTTTGTAGCTCAGGTAAAGGATATAGAGCAGACTGTGGTTTACGCGGTATTGGTCCAGCGCCCAGCTTCCGTATTGCCGCATTAGGGGTAGACTGTCTGGTGTTGCCTCAAAACGCTTGAGGTAGGTGGCATCGCCTGTCAGTTCGTACATGGCAAAGTCGGCGGCCACCTTCACTACAAAGCGTGCACCGGTCGTGTAGTCGGCGTCAATCTCCTGTTGGCCTGCGGCCAGGTCCTTGGTGCCGTATTCTGCTTTGTTGTTGTAGAACATGGAATCCGGGTGGGCCTCTGCCCACTTGAATGCCCGTTGGGCAGCATCTTTCAATGTTGCGGCATAGGTGGTGTTCCCCCGCTTATTGGCGACGATGGACCCGAGGGCAAAGGCCTTGGCGGCAGAATAGGCAGACATGGCGTTGGGGGCTCCGTAGTAGCTACGGCCTTTGGCAGCTGAGGGTGGCGAGGCGTGGTCTTCGTCGACGACAGAGAGTACGGAACCGTCTTTGTTCTGCATACGCAACAGGTGGTCCATGCCCCATTTGACTTCGTCTAGGATATCGGGAATGCCGTTCCCTGATTCGGGAATGTTGTAGTCGTCGGTAAAGGCCTTGGGCTTTTCCATGTAGGCCCGCAAGAGCATCTCGATGTAGTTGCCGTTCCATATGGTATACTTGTTGAAGTCTCCTGCATCGAACCAGCCTCCGCTTACATCGCGCTCGGTGCTGGCATTCGTGCTGTCCGTGAACAGGCGGGCCTTTTTATCTTGTTCGTGATTTATGGCATCGGCCCAATCTTTCCCCGCATACTTGGCGTCTTTTGCCATGCCTACGCGCTGGTAGAACATCATGCGCATGGCGGCCTTCAGAATGTCGTTGTAGACATCATCCTTGATGTGAAAATAGAAGGACTGCTTTAGGTTGTCTGATTTGTTACGCACGTAGTAGGTGCCGGGAGTCGTAACTGAAGAAAAATCGAACCACCAGATTTTATCTCCGGAGGATGTATCGACGGCCCCTTCTTTGAAGGCAATGGGGGAGCCCGAAAACACCACCTTCGAGGTGGCGGAATCCACCACTTCCATGGTGGTCCCGGGGGTGTAGGTGAGGGAGGCATCGTACCCCTTTTCGGGGGAACGGAGTACAGCTGTCTTTTGGGCCGATGGACGGTAACCGAACTGGTCTACGGTTATGAACACGTCCTGGGCAAAAGCACCGATTGCAAGGAACAGGGCTGAAAATGGGATAAAACCCCTGAATAGGCGAAAACCTGTTGCACCCATAAGACACCTCCGTAAAGGAATATAAACAAAAAAATCCCGTTTAGCTTATCTTATGCAAAAAAAACTTCGTGGGAAACTCAAGGAATGTTATTTTTAGAAAGAATGTCTTACCTATCGGGAGTATCAGATGAAATCTGATGTATGCAAGCTTTTGACAAAAGCCACTGACTTGAAGTCCGTTTTGAAGGAAACGGTCAAGTCTGCCGCATATCGCGGTTTAGACAAAAAGGAAACGGGTCGGTTGCGGTTGCTGGCAGAAGAACTCGTAGAGATGCTGCCGGAACTTCTCCAATTTTCAGAAGGTTCCTTTTGGGTGGAAAGCGAAGGCAAGAAGTTCGAGTTGCATGTGAGTTTGGAACCCAATCAGGCATTGACGGCAGAACGCCGTAAAAAGTTGCTGGAAGTCTCTACGTCCAAAACGAATGCCGCCGCCGTGGGTATTATGGCCAAGATTCGTCTTGCTGCTGAATTTATGTTGGTGGATTATGAAAAAAGTTCCGGTATGTCTGAATCCTTCTACATTCCGGGAACACCAACGGTTATCACCTTTGCGGACCCCTTGTGGACTCTCAATACCTATCGAGAAGGGGCGAAAAAGGTCCAGGGCGAAACTTGGGACGAATTGGAAAAGTCCATTGTGGCAAACCTTGCCGACGACGTGGTGGTCGCCTTGCAGGGCAAACAGGTGGATATTGTAGTGAAAAAGGCTTTTTAACTTTAGAGAATACGAGTCTGGTTATGGATGGTACAATTCATTCACAAATTAGTGACATCATCGTCAAGGACATGATGGAGGGGGTGATTGCCGTCAATTGCGAAGGTGTCATCAGCTATGTGAACAACGCCACCGAGGTGATTCTCAAAAAAACAAGGGACCAGCTAGAAGGCAAGTCCGTGGTGTCCGCTTTCTTTGAGTCTGAAATCAATGACGAGTTCAACCAGACTATTATGGATGCCATTTATGACAAGGATGGCGCTGTACATGAAAGCCTTGTTCCATACTGTGCTAATGGAAAAATCATCCAATTGCACATGATTGCCTCCATTCTTCGTGAAAATGGGAAGAAGGTTGGGGTCATTGTAGTGATTGGTGATGTGACGGAATTTGTAGAGCAGAGGGCTCGCGCCGCAGAACAGACCCAGCGGTTGTTGGACTCCGTAGTCCGGACTCTTTCTCAGGCTATCGATGAACGATCGTCCTATACGGCAAACCACACCCGTAATATGGTCCAGATTGCCGAAAGTTTTTTGGATTGGTTGGACAAAACGGACCATCCTTGGAAATTTGAGGAATCTCGTCGCCGCAGTTTTCTCATGAGTGTCTGGCTTCATGATGTGGGTAAGCTGGCTGTGCCTCTAGAAATCATGGACAAGGAAAGCAAGCTGGGCGCCCAGATGAAGGTAATCGAGGACCGGTTTGTAAAGATTTCCCTGCTAGATGAAATTGCTGTGCACCGTGGAGAGATTACCGCCGAAGAAAGAGATGCCCGTAAGCAGGAACGTGACTCAGCCCTGGACGAGATCCGCCGTATCAATCGTGCGGAATTCGTTCCCGACGAAAAACTGGAGCTCCTGAAAAAAATAGTAGCCGGGAAATTCCGCGACGAGAATGGGGAAGAATGTCCCCTTCTGACGGCAGAGGAAATCGAGAACCTGTCTATTCGCAAGGGAACGCTGAATGACAAGGAACGTTCCATTATCCAGAGCCATGCGGTGGTGACCGGAAGAATCTTGGACCAGATCCAGTTCCCCGACGAATACTGCCATGTGCCCATATGGGCGTCTGAACACCATGAACTTTTAAGCGGTCGCGGCTACCCCTATCATTTGACGGGTGCCCAGATTCCTAGGGAAGTTCGGCTGTTGACGATCCTGGATATTTTCGAGGCTCTTACGGCCAAGGACCGCCCTTACAAGAAACCCATGCCTTTGGAAAAGGCCCTTTCCATTCTGGACAACATGTCTTCTAACGGAGATCTGGATGGGGAAATCCTTGCGCTGTTCAAGGAAAGCAAGGCCTGGGAAAAGATTACCCTAGAATAGGTTCCGTTACCTGTCGCCACTCTCCGGGCTGTATATCCCCGAGAGAAATATTTCCGATTTTTACTCGTATCAGCCGAAGTGTTGGGAACCCCACGGCGGCGGTCATATGCCGTACCTGGCGGTTCTTGCCTTCGGTAAGGGTCAACTGTACCCAGCTGGTGGGAATGTTTGCGCGGAATCGCACCGGCGGGTTGCGGGGCCATAGCCAATCGGGTTCCTGGACAATTTCGGCCTTGCAGGGTCTGGTGTGGTAACCCTTGATGGTGACTCCTGCCGAAAGCTTTCGAACGGCCTCTTCGGTAATGCTGCCGTCTACTTGGGCGAGGTATGTCCGGGGGTGGGCAAATTCTGGGTCCAGCAGCTTCTTGATAAGCTTGCCGTTGTCTGTCAGGAGCAGGGCCCCTTCGCTGTCGTGGTCCAGCCGGCCTGCGGCATATACGCCAGCAGGGAATCCGAAGGTATCTAGGGCGGGGTGACCCGCTTCGGGGGTGAACTGGCTCAGCACTCCGTAGGGCTTGTTGAATAGGATAACGGTGGACATTTCAAAGAAAAATAGCTAAATGTAAGATAGAATCTATGATTGACTTTACCGGACTTCTAGATTACGCCTATGAGCAGCGCCTTTACGATTCCGACTATCACGGTTTGGAACATTGGCATCAGGTGGAATTCAACGGCATGTTGTTGGCGTCCAAGACGGGGGCCGACATCACGGTGGTACGCCTGTTTGCGTTGTTTCATGATTGCAGGCGCATGGACGATGCCTACGATGCAGAACACGGGCCCCGAGCGGTAGAGTTTATAGACCGGTGCATTGCAGAAAAACGGCTTGAGCTAGACGCGGAGCGTCTGGAAAAACTTCGCAAGGCCTGTAGCCTTCATACGAAGGAACGCCAAACCGGAGACATCACCATAGATACCTGCTTCGATGCGGACCGTTTGGATCTGGGTCGTGTAGGGATTTACCCCATGGAAGAAAAGATGGCTACCGATGCTGGCAAAAAAATCGCCCACAAGCTGGCGCAGGCGGAGGTGTCTGTTTTCAAACAGCGCGAGTGGATTCGGAATTTTAGGTTTTAGAAATTTTACTGCAAATAGGGCAGGTCTCGACCTTGTGGCCACGGGCCTTGCAGTAGGTGCGCCCGAAGTAGATAATCTGCAGGTGGCGCTTTTCCCATTCGCATTCGGGGAATATTTTTTTCAGGTCCTTCTCGGTCTGTTCTACGCTAGAGCCGTCGCTCAGTCCCCAACGTTCTGCCAAACGGTGAATATGGGTGTCTACCGGGAATGCGGGAATCTTGTAGGCGTGGCTCATAACCACGCTGGCGGTCTTGTGGCCCACGCCGGGCAAGGCTTCTAGTTCCTCAAAAGTACAGGGAACTTTTCCTTTGAACTTTTCTACCAAGGTCTTGGACAAGTTGAAAATGTTTACGCTCTTGGTGTTAAAAAATCCACAGGGCTTGATGATTTCGGCAATGCGTTTTACGCCAAGCTTGACCATGGCAGTAGGGGTTGCCGCCTCCTTGAACAGGACCTTGGTCACCTGGTTTACCCGCACGTCTGTACACTGGGCGCTGAGCACCACGGCCACCAGAAGCGTGTAGGGGCTTTTGAAATCCAGCGGGATCGGCGGATTCGGAAACAACTCGTCCAGAGTTTCGCAGATGAATTTGATTTTGTCCGGCTTTACCCTGGCCACTATTTGCAGTCCCTTGTAAAGTCCTGCTGCATGTTGAAGCTGGGCGTCTCGTCGTCGGGGTGGCCCACTTCTACGGCAGGGACCCCTGCATACGTGGTGTGGGGCGGCACGTCGGTCAGCACCACCGCACCGGCGCCGATCTTTGCGCAGTCACCGATATGGATGTTCCCGAGAAGCTGCGCATGGGCGCCAAGCATCACGCCGTTCCCGATTTTGGGGTGACGGTCGCCAACCTCGTTACCGGTACCGCCGAGGGTTACGCCATGCAAGAAGCTCACGTTGTTGCCCACCACGGCTGTTTCTCCGATGACGATATTGGTGGCGTGGTCCACGAGAAGCCCGTGTCCAATTTTGGCGGCCGGGTGGAAATCCATGCCGAACTTGCGGCTGATAATATTCTGAAGCATCTTGGCCGGGAACCGTCTGTTCTCTTCCCAGAGCAGATGGGCAACGCGGTAGGCCTGCAGACCCTGAAAGCCCTTGAAAAGCAGCAGGGGTTCCAGATACCCTGTGCAGGCGGGGTCACGCAGCACGGTGGCGCGCAGGTCGTGAACGGCATCGTCCAGAAGTTCAGGGTGCTTGGCGTACAGCTCGCTGAAAATCCGTTCCAGTTCGGCACGGTCAATGACTTCACCGGCCAGCTGGCAGGCCAGCGTTACCGCCAGCATATCCGCAAAGTCCTTGCGGTTCAAAACCTGTTCTTCCAGCATTAGGCGGGAAAGGGGCTCTTGCTTTACAAGTTCCTGAGCGTCTTTCCGCAGTTCCTTTTCAATTTCTTCTACTGTCATTGTGGCTCAAATTTAGAAATTACACCCTAGTAGATTATCATCAAGTCTTTTGTTTTTCCGCTGGAACCAGCCCTGTAGCGGTAAACGCCGGGAACCATCTTGGATTTCACGAAACCTTCGTCTAGGCAGAGGGTCTCGCCATTGTAGTTCTCGCGGAAAATCAGGTCGCCTCGGCGGTTGCGGACTTCGATGAATTTCTTGTCTAGGGGGAGTGGCGCAAAGCAAAGGTTCCCGTGCCGCCAGGGCGTGGGGTAGGCCCGTAGGGGCTTTGTGGCAAGTTTTCCGGGTAGGGGCGAAGGGTTCTCGAAACGGCTGAAAATCCAGAGTAGAGAATCGGCGCCAAAACTTTCAGTGCGTAGAGAATCTAGCGTGTTCATGTTGGAAACTTTCCGCAGGCGGGCATGGCCGTCTTTGAACACAAGCACCGATGCCTTGCCTGCATAGTTATCGAGATCCGGGAAGCCTCCTGCATAATAATTGTAAGTGAAGATAGAAGAATCGGGCCTGTATCCGTCTACGGAATACTTGTAGGGAATATTGCCCCAAGAAGCTTGATCCTTGGAGTACCAGGCGCTGGAATCTACCGCCCCGCTGTTGTTTCCGGAATAGGAGAGCCGTTCCGCAAAATCCTGGAAGACTTCTTGCGGGTCTTTTTTGAGCTTTTCCAGAACCTGGGCAAGCTGCTGGCGGAACGCTCCCTCGGGATTCTTGTTGAAGGATTCCCAGATGGCCTTGTCAAGGAGGGGGTCAACGTAGTGGAGGTACAGGAACAGTAGCGAAGCTCCGTAGGGGTAAGAGGTTTCGTCTAGGGGCTTTCCTGCCTGTGCGTAAAATTCGGGAATATAGCGGAAGTAGTCGTTTACTTCGGGGGCGCCCACTTCTTCCATGCCGGTGGCAGAAGCCTCGAACCAGAAGTTCATATGTTCGTAGGGGTTCAGGTAACGGACCTGTATGGCATGGTAAAGTTCATGGAAAGCCGTAACGCGGATGCCCTTGTCCCACTTTTCGGCATAGGAATATTTTTCAGAAGCGTTGGTGATAGGCTTGGTGGATTTCCAGTAAGAGCATTTTTTTCCGCCGACATCTATGGTTGCGTATTCCGGCTTGTAGACGTCTATGACCATAAAGTCGTTGTCGATCATCAGTTCCGAAGTCTGCCAGTTGCTGCGGCCCGCGAAATTGGTCACGGCGAAACAGTCTTCGCAAAAGCCAGTCTTGCCGTGGACAACTTTAGGATTACGGACCAGGTTCAGTTCCAGAACTTCTACACCGTAGAGCCCCTGTTTTACGGGCTTTAGGTAATGAACAGTAGTGTCCCTGCCTTTGGGGGTCTGCATCTTGTCTTTGTTTACATGCAGGTCCCAGGCCTTTTCCAGGTTCACGGCCAGACTGTCCACGAATTTTTCTGTGGTGGCGTGAGGCCCTTTCAGTACGTAGAAAATCTGGAAATGGGTGGTTGTGCGGGAATAGACTGAATCGTAGTAGTCATCGGCTTCGCAGGAGCCCTGGGAGGATGTTGCTGCTGTTGTGACCTTACCCTTGTTCTCGATCCAGCTTTCAACAGCCTGCATGGTGCCGCAACGTCCGTGGGCGTATACAGAGGTGGCAGCCGCAAAGGCCAAACTCATCAGAAGAATTGTGCGAAAAGCCTTGAACACGGAAACCTCTACAGTATGCCCTGCAATTTTTGCATGGCTTTTTCCCTGACGGATTCGTCGAAGGAGATGGGCTTTTGGTGGTGGGGCTTGATTCGGGCATCCACAATCAGCGGGGCGTCGGTAGCCCAGTGCTTCTGTTCCACACGTTCGTTCAAACCGTACAAATCACGGGCGGGGTCTGAACGGGTAAAGGTCAGCCACAAGAAATCGCGAAGGTTGGTTTGCGGGTTTTCCATGCCCAAGGTAGATGTGTCGTCCACTACGCTTATCCAGGGGTAGTTCTCCCGGAGGCCCCAATTGGCGAGGCTTTCCTTTAACAAGGCCAATTCGGATTCAAAACTTGCACCATTACCATTCCATTTCAGCGCCACTACTCCGGGCATCACAATCTTCGCATCGGCAAAGGTGGCAGGCAGGCGCAGGCTCTGCAGGTCGGCGGTGTCATTCCGTAGGTCGCGAATCTCCCGGCCTGCGGCAGCGATGACCAGCTTGGAACCGTGATTCAGTGAGCCGCCGGTATAGTCTAGCGTGTCTGTGGTGGTGGATGTCTGGAAATGCAAATCCCTATCCAGCCGGACTCGCTCCATTATGTGGGCAAAAAACTCGGGAACCTTATTTACGTCCAGTTCGGGATTGTCCTCTTTGGCTGCAATCATCAGGTACTTGGTAAGGCTCACCTGGTTAAATCCCAGCAGTGCGTTCGCCGTCTTCAAAAGCTCCATGGGCTCCCGCTCTTCGGGCCTAACGTAGGGTCTAAAACTTTCTGAACCTAGGGCTAGGCAAAGCGGGTGCACTCCCGCCTCGTCTACGGCATGGACCGCATGGACTCCCGGTAATGACGCGGGCACCATGGGCCGCGTAATCCTGTGAATAAACTCCCCGAATAGGGTGTCTTCTTGCGGGGGGCGGCCCACTACGGTAAAGGGGTAGATAGCGTTCTTCTTGCAAAGAACCTTCTTTACCTTCAGGTACGGGAACAGGTGCTTGCCCGAATAATAGCCTACATGGTCTGCAAAGGGGCCCTCCGGTTTTAAGTCGGTCGCAACCTCTCCCAATATGCAAAAGTCCGCATCGCTGGAAACTATGTACCCGTCATGGATAAAGTAACGGAATCGGCGTCCACCCAGCATCCCTGCGAAAAGCAGCTCCGACAGGTTCTCGGGCATGGGCATAATGGCCGCAAGGGTGTGTGCCGGCGGGCCTCCCAAGAAGATACTTACCTTCAGGGGGCGGCCTTCTTCAAGGGCCTTCTGGTGGTGCTTTGCAATGTCACGCTTGATTTGGTAGTGGAGCCCGCATTCGTTTGGGGCGTACTCGTTTCCAGAAATCTGGATGCGGTACATGCCCAGGTTGGTGGTAAGGATGCTTGCCTTTTTGCCTGGGCGGCTTGCCACCTGGGGCAGCGTGAGGAATGCGCCTCCATCTTCTGGGGCGCACTTGACCTGCGGTAAATCTTGCAGGGAGCATTCCTCGAAGTCGGCTATGCTCCCGCTTTGGAGGGGCAGACTGTGCAATCCGGCCTTGGCGGCCAGTACCAGGTTGCCGATATGCGGGTGCTTGAAAAATCCTACGGGGTTCGACTTGAACAGTACCGCGGCCCTAGTGCTTTCCAGGGTGTCGCGGAACAAGAAATCCATCCGTTCCCGTGTGCCGTAAAGGTTCGCTACGGCAGGGAACTTGCTCCCCTTCACCTTCTCGAACAGCAGTGCCGGCCCGCCCTTTTCAAAGGCTATCCGTGCCATTTCCGCCATTTCCAGGTCTGGGTCTACCTCGCAGCGGACACGCTTCAACAGGCCCGCTTTTTCCAAATCAAGCAGGGCTTGTTCTAGAGTGGTGTACATGGAAATCCCCAGGTTTTAGAAATCTTAGCCTGCGGTAGCGCTCTGCTCCAGGGCCTCGATGGACTGGGTCTTCTTCTGGGCCTCGTAGGCCAGCATCATGTCGCGGGTGTCCTTGCGGGCGTAGATGCCGTACACGATATTAGCCTTGTCCATAATGGCGGCGAAGGTCTCTTCGGGAACGTCGGTGAACCCCTGGAAACTCATCTCGTCGTAGCAGGCGGTCATGTTCCCTTCGTCTACAAAGCTGTGCTTTGCGGTAAACCCGCGGAACGGGCCTTCGCCCAGACGCACCGTAACCTTGTTTTCTTTGACGGAACTGACGATGCCGGTCCACTTAAGGGTCTTGAACCCCCACTGGAGGTTGTAGCGGATCGTAGCGCCCGGTTCTAGCACTTTCGGGAAGGTATAGTGAAGCAGGGGAGCGGGGCCCATCTGCAGCTTCATCGGGGCGTACTGTAGCGTCTCCAAAACGTTCTTCAGGGAGAACTCTTGCCACGATGTCTGACTCAGTTGGACCATACGTAAAAAATGTAGTAAAAAGGTGTTGTTCCTAGAATTCAAAATCCACTGCACGACGTTCCGTGACCACCTTTTTCACGAAGGCCACAATAGCTTGGTGCTCCGGGTGTCCTTGGTAAAAATCAAGGGCTTCCTTGGTGCGGAAGGTGGTGTCCAGGGCGATGTCGTATTCCACGTCGCCGTTGCCGAGTTCAGCCTTGCCGAAGTTCAGTCCGGACTCGATGCTCACTAGGCCTGGAATTTTACCTTCCAGGGCGTGGAAGGCGTCTACCATCTTTTGGCCGTTTTCCTTGGCGGAGGCACCCTCGGCCTCGACTTTCAGTTTCCAGAATACGATGTGTCTGATCATGAGTTCCTCTTCTCTTGATAAAGTTTACGGTAAAGGGAAAGCTGCCTTTCGAAGCAGTCGTTCCAGCTGAATTTTTCGGCATAGGCACGGGCATTTTGCTTCATGGTCTGCATGTCGGAGCGGTAGAGTTCTACGATGGCGTCGGCCAGAGCGTGGGGCGTGCGTTCCATGAGAATCGTGCCCGCTTTTGATTCCGTTACATGTTCAAAGGCAGCCCCTGTTTTGGCCCCTATCTGAGCGTTCCCGCTAGCCATACTCTCTAGAATGGAAAGCCCGAAGGTCTCCCAGCCCGAAAGGGCAAGCCCCATGTCCACGCTGGCGTAATGTCTGGCCATCTCGTTTATGGACTTGATAAAGCCCACGTAGCGGATATGCGGGTATTTTTGAACAGCCTCTTTAACCTGGGGCAGGTAGGGCCCAGTGCCCGCCAGTATAATTTCGGGTTCAATGCCCAACCGTTCCGTCAGTTCGTCGTAGGCCCCCAGCAAAAGCTCGATACCCTTCTCTTCGCAGAAACGGTGTGGGAAAAAGATGGTAAGCCGTTCTGGGTTTCCTCCCTTGAAGTCGGCCACCAGGGCCTCGTCACGCTTGGTAGGTGCGAACATCTGGATATCGCAACCCAGCGGGATCCAGTGGCTGTGGGGGAGGTGACGCTTTTCAAGACGACCCATGACTTCTTTGCAAGAAACCTGGATGCCGTCGAACTTTTTGAATTCTTGCCGGGCGTACCAGAAGGCAACCCGTTCGGCAACGCTCCCGAAAAAGCGGCCAAGCTTGTTTGCAACGGGGCGGCCTACGTAGGTGACGGGGAAATCTGCATGCCAAAAGCTTAAAAGAATCGCTTCGGGACAAATCCTCTTGGCAGCCTTGCGAACTACGGTGGGTAAGATATAGGGAGAGCCCACTTCGATTACCTGGGGCATGTACTTTTTCAGTATGGGCCGTATCTGCCTCTGTTTCCAGATAAAGCGGTATTCCCAGTTTCCGGGAAAACGGTAGGCCTCTACATGCTCGATAATCAGGCCCGTGCCCCGCTTTTCCGTGAAGGTCTTGCTGTCGGGCATCACAAAGACGTTCAGCACGTCTGTGCGCTGTTCATAAAAGGCCATCTTTTGCAGGTGGTAACGCCGGACACCGCCTCCGGAGGGGCTCCAGAAGTTGTTGAAGTCAACGATGGTGAAAGGCGCTTGCGGCATGGTGGCCTAGTCTACTCGGCTTCCTGCATCTTGTTGGACAGGGGGTCGATATAGATGGGGCAGTTGTACTTGTGACTTACTCCCAGCCTGTTAGAATTGACTGAAAGGGTGAGGGTCTTGTTCTGGGAATCCAGCCAGTAGATGGCGTCGGAATCACGCAGGTAGGGCCTCGGGCCTTCAAAGCCATTTTCGGTGGGAATCAGTTCTCCGCCAAGGAACAGCGGAATGTCTAGGCTCTTGTATAGGTCCAGCATCACGAAAGACCTACGTTCGTGAATGTCGTCTAGTTCAAGCCGGCCAGAAATTTTCAGGTGGTCCAGACCGTCAATCATCACGATCAGGTCTGAATTCTGTTTCCGCTCTTCTTTCAAGATGCTCATCATCTCGTTGTTGTCGAAGGTGGGGTAGTCTTCCCAGATTTCAAGGCGGTTGGTACGGACCAGGTTCATGAGCTTTTTGGTGGCCTCGAGAATCTTGCCGTTAATGGCATCGTCTTCGTTTTGCTTTCTGACAGTCAAGATAGACTCGCCAGTTTCCATGGCCACCATACGGTCAAAGATTTGTCGCCGCGGCGTTTCCAGGGCGATGTAGATGATCTTCAAGATGGGGTTGCTGTCTATAAGGTCTAGGGCCAGGCTAGAAAGCAGCGAGGTCTTGAGCCCGAAAGGCTTAGAAGAAACGAAGAAACACCCGGGCTGGATGCCGTCGATTTCTTTGGTGAGCTTTGGGAAATTGTTCAGGGCGTAACCTACGCAGGTGTCCGGAGGGCAACCCATGGCGGCATCGTAGTTTTCCTTGATGTCTTGGAGCAACATGGAGCGGCGGTGGGTGTGCACCGTATCTTCTTCGGTTTTGTCGATAAGGTCAAGAAGGTAATCGGCACCCTTGTCGCGAACCAGTACATCTACCGTCTCGTCTTTAGATAGCACGATAGATTTGAATTTCATGTCCAGCTCTTCGGCCATTTTCAGGTAACCCTGAATACGGTATTCTTGCTCGCGGCGGTTGTCTTCACGCCGGAGAATCACCGTTGCTGAGTCTGCACCGCAGGCCTTGAGCTTGTACAGGTGGCTCAGGGAAAGTTCCTGGTACATGGTGGAGACCACGCCGGGGATGCCCGCCAGGTCTGCTGTCAGGGCGTCAAAGAAACCCTCTACGATAATGGGGCTGCTGTTCTCGGGTTGGATATTGAAGGGGATGTCGCTTGGGCCAGAGGCAAAGGACACGTAGGGGTGAAGCTTGCCGTCGTCTTCGATGAGGCGACCGTATACGGAATGTATCAGCCCCTTGGAGTTTCGGGCCGGAATAGTTATCCTAGGCTCGTGGTAGGCCTCTAGGTTATCCAAGTAGAAATTTACGTGATGGCGTTCTAGGCCCGAAAGCATACAATAGCTGAAGAAGGGCTCCGGGTCGCCGCTGTAGTAGCCAAGACCGTAGAGCTGGGCCTGGCCGATGCTCCAGCCTTTGGACTGTAAAAATTCTTCGGAAGAGGGGCTTTTGCAGGCGGCCCAGTGGCAGTACCGCACAAAGCATTCCAGCACCTTGGACTTTTCGCCACCCACTTCCTTGAGCCAAAGGCGGTCGTCTTGCTTGGAATCTTGTTCTTGCTCTAGCCCGCCCAAAAATTCCAGGGCTTCGGCCCTGGCGGCAGGTTCGTCCATGCCGTTGAAGCGGCTCCGCATCACGAATTCGACCAGGTCACCTTCGCTACCGCACTGGAGGCAGCGGTAACGCCAGTAGCCCAGGGCATCGTAGAAGAACAGAGAGGTTTCTTCGGGTGCGTGGAACGGACAGCTTGCAATTAGGTTACGGCCCCAACGACTTAAAGGAATACCCAATTGACGAGGGTGAGTTTTTACACGAGCAAAACCTGTATTTTCCTGGTCGATAAGCATAGGGAGCCTCCATATAGGAATCTAATAAAAAATACCCCCAGAGGAACACTTTTTTGGACATTTTATCTACTTTTTGGCTATGGTTATTCTCGGTATAGATCCAGGTTCTATTACGACCGGTTATGCCTTTTTGGAAAAGAATCCGAAGGGTTTTTCGGTGTTGGAATACGGCACCATCCATTCGCCTTCGTCTAAGTCGTTGGAAGACCGTCTGTTGCAGATTGTCACTAAGCTGGAATCCCTGTTAGACCAGTACCGGCCAGACGCTCTTGCCATGGAAGGCGTGTTCTTTGCAAAGAACGCCAAGAGTGCCCTGGTGCTCGGGCATATCCGCGGGGCGGTTCTTGTGGCCTGCCGCAAGCGTGGCATGACTTTTAATGAATACCCGCCCAAGGTGGTCAAGCAGTCTGTTACGGGAGATGGTGCTGCTTCCAAGGAACAGGTGGCCAACATGGTTTTTGCTCAGCTCGGCATCGAAGGTGGTGACCTTCCTTTAGATGCGTCGGATGCCTTGGCCATCGCCTGGACTCATGGGAATCCGCCACCCTTGACGGCGGCCCTCAAAAAGCGCGTTCCTTCCCGTAAAAAGAAGGCCTCTGTTCAGCAGTGGAAAGACTTGATTAAGAAGATGGGGGTGGAAGTTTAATGGATTGTGTTACCGAAGATTTGCTGCCTTATGGCCTAGGGACGCCGAACCTTGTAGAGGCTGCACCGGGTTATCTTGTAGATGCCGAAATCTTGCCTTTTTTGAACAAACTAAAAAATGAGGTCGCAAAAGAAGGCTTTGAACTTCGCCTAGAATCGGCTTACCGCCCTTTTGAACGGCAGCTTTCTATTTGGAACCGCAAAGCCCGCGGTGAACTCCCGTTGCTTTC
The DNA here is from genome assembly GCA_946186895.1 of uncultured Fibrobacter sp. Classification (GTDB taxonomy): domain Bacteria; phylum Fibrobacterota; class Fibrobacteria; order Fibrobacterales; family Fibrobacteraceae; genus Fibrobacter. Next base: position 29,529 of record CAMHOW010000013.1, on the reverse strand, counting down.
TGCAGAGGGTGCTCCGATGGAACGTCCCCAAGACGAAGAAGAGCTGATGTATGCCATTCTGACTTGGTCTGCTCTTCCGGGAGCGAGCCGCCATCACTTAGGCACGGACCTGGATGTGGTAGATGGCAAGGCCTGTCCCGAAGGTTACGAGGTACAGCTCACGCCGGAAGAGTGTTCCGGCATGTTCGCCAAGTTCCACAAGTTTTTAGACGAGCGGTTCGCGGCCGGCAATGCCTTTGGTTTTGACCGCGTGTTCATTCCCGGCCGCGGAAAGATCCGGCCCGAAGGCTGGCACATCGCACACTTGCCTACCTCCCGTAAGCGTCTGGAGCATTTCTCGCTAGACACTCTGCGGAAAATCTACGAAGGCTCGGACATGGCCTGTAAGAAGGTTGTGCTTGCGCGCCTCCCGCAGCTTGCGGAGGAATACATCTTCCCGTACTTTATTTAATGTGTAGTGTGGAATGTGGAGTGAGTAGTGTAATGCTTTCCGGAACCTTACATCTAAAATTCAAGTCCTACGGCACAAGCGTTCTCGGTGCACCTCTGCTGTATTTCCCTTGTAAGGGAAGGTGTGAACTTCTCGTTATGGCTGGAATCCATGGCGAAGAGCCGGAGACTACATTCCTGCTGAGTCGAGCCTTGCGTGCTTTTGACGACAACCTGGAATCCACGGCATTCGTGCTGTGTGCCAATCCCGACGGAGTGGCTCTTGGAACTCGCGGGAATGCAAACGGTGTAGACCTGAACCGGAATTTTCCGACAGAAAATTGGAGTGCAGATCCGGTACGCTCCCGCTCAATCTTGGAAGCGGAACGGGATATGGAACTTTCTACGGGCTCTGCTCCTGCCAGTGAACCCGAGGTCAACGCTATAATAAAGCTAATAGAGCAGCTCCGCCCCCGTGCGGTGGTGTCAATTCACAGCCCTATCGGCTGTATCGATGCCCCCGAAGAGACTGCTCTGGTCAAGGCTCTTCAGGTTGTGTTCAACGTGCCGTACGTCAAGGATATCGGATACAAAACACCAGGTAGTTTTGGTACCTGGTGCAAAGAACAAAACCTTGAATGTGTTACGGTGGAACTTCCGCGTCTTGCTCCCGAACTTCTGTACGAACGCTATGGGAAAAGACTAACGAACTTCCTAAAATTCAGCCCTCTTTCGAGGCCTTAGCTTCTTCGATAATCTTGCTGCGGTTGATAAGGCCCACGCTAAAGCCAATCACCATGTAGCAGCCGCCGAGAATCAGCAGGTACTCCAGAACGTAGGGAACCTTTTCCGAAATGAACATGAATCCGGCGATGTAGGTAAGGACAATTAGTACACCCTGGAAGATATTGAAGGCCTTGTTCTTGCGTGGCTGGAGCTTGGGCAAGAACAGCGGGCTCACCATCAAGATGCCCGTTGCAAGCATCACGATGACCGGGATAAGAACCAATGTGGAGTTGGGGTCGGCAAAGACACCCTTGGACTTTAGGAACACAACCAGGGTGGCATTGATGGCGCCAGCAAAGGTGGAGGGGAGTCCGGAAAAGTGATGGTGGTAGGTGTCGGAGTCGCAGGCATTGTATTTGGCCAAGCGCATGGCGGCGCAGAGCACGTAGATCGAGAAGGTCACCACCAGCAGGGCGGCGTTCTGCTCAAAGAACTGGGGTGCGCAGGTCTTGTAGGTGAAGAACACGCAGAAAGCGGGAGCAAGTCCGAAGGCAATCAGGTCTGCCAGGCTATCGAACTGGGCACCGAACTCGGAACTGGCGTTCACAAGGCGAGCGGCAAATCCGTCCAGCTTGTCCAAAAGCATACTGAGCATCACGAAGTAGGCCCCCATGCGGAGCGTGTCTGTAGAGGTGAAGGAATCAAAAGCTCCCGTAACCCAACAGATGGCGAAAACGCCCAACAAAAAGTTCATGCTAGTAAATGCATTCGGCAAGATAAAGCGAGACTTTCCCACGATCAACTCCTTAAATTTTTCAACCCAAAGTTAATAAAAGGGCTGGGCCTATTTCACCGCCTGGATTTCCCATAGAGCCTTCACGCCAGCGGCAACAATCAGGTGCTGAGGCGGAGCGTAGGGATTCTCTTCGGTGGGGAAATTGGTCCAATGCTTGGTGGAGAACTGGTAGTACTGGGTCGGTCTGTACATGACCGGAAGTACCGGTATGGTCTCCATGAAAATCTTGTTCAGCTCGCGGTAGGCAAGTGTCAGCTCGGCTTCGTCGCGAATGGTAGGAATCTTGTCCAGCAGCTTGTTTGCTGCGTCGTTGTTGAAACGACCCTGGTTAGAGAAGGCATCCTCGCCCACAGGTTTGGCCCCGATGGGTCCCATAATCTGGGAGAACCTGGTCCAGGGGGTGGCTGCGGAGAGTTCGGCGGTCTGGGTCTTCATAGCGAGGTCGAAGGTCCCTAGGCGCAGGTCTTTGTCCCACACGCCGTAGTCCACAAAGTATTCCTCGGCGGGAATACCGATTTCTTGGAACGTTCCGGCGATGACCTTGATGGCGTCTTCCCAGTCGGTCCAGCCCTGGGGGCATTCCAACTTGATGGTGCGGATGGGTTTGCCTTCGGGGTCCAGAAGGGCGCCGTTAGCATCCCAGGAGTAACCTGCTTCTTTCAAGATGTTGCGGGCTTTGTCCAGGTCAAATTCGTAGCCGTACTTTTCGGCATCTTCTTTGTTAAAGAACTTGCTTTCGATGCCGAAGGGCAGGATAAATCCGGACTGCATGGCCGGAGTGTAGTTGGAGATAGCGCGGGCCTTGACCTTCTCGAAGTTGATGCTGTGGGCGAGGGCCCGGCGGAAGGCGACGTCGCTAAAGGGCTTTGACTGGTGGGCAATGAGGAGCGTGGTGATGGACCCTGGCTGGTGGTAGGGTTCGTTCCTGCTCCAGGCACGGATGCTGTCCTTGGCCTTGTCCCAAATGCGGGGAAGGAAAATAGACGAAACGTCCAGGTTCCCCTTTACCATGGCGCTGTTGAAATGGTTGTTGCCGTTGTACAGGGAGTGGATGATGAACTTGGGGGCGGGCTTTTGGCCGTTGTGTTTTGCGTTGCCCCAGTAGTTGTCGTTCCTTTCCAGGACGATCTTATCAGGAGAGAACGTCTTCAAGTCGTAGGGGCCGGAAACCAGGGGCTTGGAGTCGTTCTTGAAGGCGGTGACCTTCGAAAAGTCGTATTCCTTGCCGTTCTTGGCCCCTTCGATAATGGGCTGGAACACCGATTTCGGCAAAATGGAAGTTTCGGCGATGGCGTTCAGGAGAATAAGCGGATTGGGGTTGCTTTTCTTGAAGGCGAATGTAATGTTGTTGTCCTTGTCGGCAGTGATGCTCTCGATGTAGTTCCAGTTGCCATGACGGGGTGTCGGCAAGATAGAATCAATAAAGAAGGTGTAGAGGACGTCGTCTGTGGTGACCGCTTGGCCATCGTTCCATTTGGCGTTCTTGTCCAGGTGGACGATAATGGCATTGTCGGTCTGCTTAAAGCTGTCGGCCAGCATGGACTCCAGTTCACCGTTCAACTGGTTGTAGGTCACCAGGGTCTCGTACATAAGGCGGACATTGCCGTCAATGGGGAAGTTGGGGTCGTAATCTAGGGGATTGAATGTGGCGGGAGGTGCCCAGTCAAAACCACCGATATAGAGAGTCTCGGTTCTGGGGTACTCTTGCTGGTCTTGGGCGACATCCGTATTCTCTTCGGTCTTGCAACCGGAGAAAGAGAGTAACGCACCAGTGAGAGCGATGACGCTAAAAACTTCAAAACGGTTCAAAATTTTCATCCTTCCAAAATCCTGATGAGATATATTAAAAATGTAATGTTTTTTTCAGGGAAAAACCACCGTTTTTTCCTTGAAAACCATACAAAATGGACTATTTTCAGAGAAAAATTTCCCTTTACAGGGGAAATCCGTACAGAAGCCGCTTGGAAGAGGCGCTAAAGAGGGTTTTGTTCAGGATAAAGGGCGTCCCTGCCCCTCCTGGGGTGCTGAAACGCCGGGTTATTTTTCCGTCGGAAAGGGATATGGCGATGACTTCGTTACCCTGGTCTAGCCAGGCCAGGCCATCTTCTACGAAAGGCTTTGAAAAGATGGAGTTCTTTCCCTGGAATTTCCATAGGGGTGTGCCAGAGATGGAGTACAGGAGCAGGCTTTGATTGGCTAGTCCTACTAAAATGCAGTTTGTCCCTTTGTAGGGGAACGCCTGCAGTGATGCGATTGGGGACTCCATCAGGATTTGCAGAGGCTCCTTGCTAGGGGTCCTTGCATCATAGATGAGAAGTCTGTTGTTGTTGGTGGCAAAGACCATGGCAGAATCGGCGTGGGTCATTTGCGAGATGCCTGCTTGAATCCGCCCGGCCTCCTGCTTGATTTGCCCAGAGCCTTCCCACAGGTGGGTGATGTTTCCTTCTAGGCTTGCTGTAATGATTTGTGTCTCGTCTTTTGCGAAAAGGAATGGTAGGTCGAAAATTTTTCTGGACCAGGCCAATCTTCCGTCGGGCCTTGTGAGTTTCATTAAGAACCCATTCCAGGTAGAAATGTAGATGGCCTCATTTTCCAAGGTGATGTTGAATGCTTTTCCGGGGAGCTGGACGGTGGTCTTTTTGCCGTCCTTACTCAATTCGTAGATGTTTAGGCTGAATCCAGAAGCTAAAGCTAGGGACTTTTCATCGCTACTGATGACGGGGCTGTTATCCATCTTGGATAAAGTCTTTGTCCAGCGTAGTTCGCCATTTTCAGCGTTAATACAAATCAGGCGGTTTGCTGCCGGGTCTACGGTGAAAAGGTTCTTCTTGCTTCCGAAGAATTGCGGATATTTGGTTTTGGGGGAAACGTTTAAGAGGCTTACGAATTTCGCACCGATTGCCTTGCTGTATCGGTTAAGGATTAGTGGCGTAACCTGAGGATTGCTGACAGAAAGCCGGACTGCTTCGGACCATGCCTTTTGCCTATCTTGTTCCTTGCCTTGGGTGTTTTCTAGTTGCAACGCCTTAAAGAGCCATGCTTCGGCATTGCCTGGCTCTAGTTTCAGTAGGGAATCTAGTACCGTCGTGAGCTTGTCCCATTGGGATGTTTCGGCTAGGATTGCGGCCTGTTGCGAAAGCAGATTTGATACTAGAGGTATTTTCCCATAATAATTAGGAGCAATTCCTTGCAGGTTTTGTCCGTCAAAGCTCAGGTAGGTGTTTCCGTCGGTAAGCACAGGAGCCATGGTAATGGGCTTGGCAAAGTTGAAATTCCAAAGTGGGTGAAGCAGAGTGTCTACTACAATAAGGGCCCCTTCACTAGTAAATAGGCCAAGGGTTCCCTTTGCCAGGGGATGGATCCGGTCTGCATCGCTTCGCACCATGGTGATTGGGGTTCCCGTATTGGCGTCTACCAGAGAAATTCGTCCAGAGGCCTCAAGTATGGCCAGATTCTTTTCGAAGGGGACTATGCTTTCTACGGTGTTGAATGAAGCTTTCCAACGGGGCTCTGTACTTTCGGAAATATTGTAACAGAATAAGTTCCCTCCAGAATAGAATATGATTGTTTCTTTCATGGAGGTGACTTTTTGAATGGCGTCGTATTGGCTAATAGTGAAGGATTCAGAAAGATTCTCTTCGGACAGAAAATGGAGGGCGTTGTCCGGGCAGTTCAAGACAAAGTGTCCCGTGGGTGCGTAATAGGTTTCGAGTAGACATTCGTTATACTTGTCGCTTGTCTGTTCCTGTTCGCCCTTCTTGTTGATTAGGATGATGCTATAGTCTCCTTGGACGAGTACCCTGTTCTCGCTGACAATGATGCTTTTAGGGTTTCTCAGTGCAAAGGACTTTGCTTTGCGAATGTTGTTAAATGGCTTGAAACGGATGCTGTCTTTTTCAGACAGATAGTACCATATCCCCGTTTTGTCTATTTCAAGAATTTCAGAATTGCTTGTGAGCTGTGTGGGAATCTTGATGAGGGAATCGTTGGCAATTTTATAGATGCTTCCGTCCTGCAGGTGGAAAAAAGCAGGAGAGCCTTCAAAAACTTTGCGTAGAGGGGATTTTAGTCGCAGTGATTTCTTTTGGATTGTCTCGGGATTACTTTCCGTTGCCGCTATTCTTTCGGCAAGCCAGTATGCCTTGCTTGTTGAAGATGTCTTCTGGAGGCTTTGTTTGTAGTAGAGGTTTGCAGATTGCCTGTTTCCTGCCAGTTCTTGAATTTTTCCGAGGTAAAAACTGGCTTGCTCCTTGTCTTCGCTGTCGCCTTCACTGATGACGTTTTCAAGGATGCCTATGGCTTTTTTGTATTCGCCCTTCATTTCGAAACGGTATAGGGCGTCTTGGATGTATGATTCCATCTTCTCTGCAAAGGCAAAAGACAAAAGTCCGCAAATCCACACAAGCATCATTGCCGTGCGCATAGCTGTTGGTCTTATGTCTGTTCTACGTTGCAGCATTCTTTATTCCACACTACACATCAAATTTATATCCAGCTCCTCTGATGGAAAGAATAATCTTTGGATTGGCTTGATCGTCTTCCAGTTTTTTGCGAAGGTTCACGATATGGTTGTCAATGGTACGGGTTGAGGGCATGTTGTCTGTGGTGTAACCCCAGATGTCTTGTAACAGATCTTCGCGGAGAACCACTTCGCCCTTGTGCTGCCAGAAATACTTGAGAATCTGGAATTCCCTGGCAGACATTTCCAGGGGAACGCCCCCCTTGGTGGCTTCGTATTTCTTGAAATCCAGGTGAATGTCTGCAAAATCTACCACGTCCAATGACTGTGTCGCCTGCGTCTGTGGCGCCTCCGCATCAACTCGGCGCAAGAAAGCCTTGACTCTTGCCAAGAGTTCCAATATGGAAAACGGCTTGGTCACGTAATCGTCGGCACCCATTTCAAGACCAGCCACCTTGCTGGTTTCTTCGGTCTTGGCGGTAAGCATGATGATGAATGTCTGAGGGTGCTTCTTGCGAATAACGCGACAAACTTCAAACCCGCTTTTCTTGGGAATCATCAGGTCCAGAATCACCAGGTGCGGCATAAAGGAGTCTGCCTTGGCTATAGCCTCCTCTCCATCGGCCGCGGTTTCTACAATGTAGTTTTCCAGTTCAAAATTGTCCTGGAGTCCAAGCCTAATGATTTCTTCGTCTTCTACGATGAGGATCTTGTGTTGCATGTTAGTCCACCTTTCTAAATCTAACCGTAAAGTTGGAACCTTTACCGGGTTTGCTGACTAGGGATATGGTCGCCTTGTGGGTTTCGGCCACTCGCTTTACGATGGCAAGACCGAGTCCAGACCCTTTTGTGCTGCGGGTCATTTCGTCGCCAACCCTATAAAAATCATTAAATATATTTTTTTGTTCCGAAGAAGGAATTCCTACGCCCGTGTCAATTACTGAAAATACGGCGCGGTCGTCTTCGTTGTAAACCTTGATTTCGATATCGCCTGGAGCATTGGTATACTTGATTGCATTTTCAATCAGGTTTTGGGCGAGGCTGTAGAGGGCGGTATAATCGCCCATCACATATACATTGGGGTCAAAATGAGTCTTGAATGAAAGTCCTTTTTCTACACCGATGTCTTCTACCGCCTCAAAGACCTTCTTGGCACAGACAGAGAAATCCAGCTTTTCCCATTTGAAAGCTCCTGTTCCGTGTTCCATGCGGGTGTAGTTCAGGATAGCACCAATTAGGTTTTCAAGCCTTGAGGCCTCTTTGTTGATTAGACCTGAATATTCCTGGACTTTTTCCACCTTCATGACGCGGCCTCGGGCCATCATTTCGGCAAACATCTTGATGGAGGTTAGGGGCGTTTTCAGCTCATGAGATACGCTGGAAAGAAAGTTCGCCTTCATGGCCAGGAGCTTGTGTTCCTGGATAAAGAATCGAAGCATAAAGAATGAGCCGAATATGACCGTAATGAGGGAAAAAAACAGGAGGCCATACATCAGGAACATCCTGTGCCTGGATTCTTTTCGGATTTCGCCTACATCTTTTTCATAGAGACTCAGCTGCCACGATGGCGCCGCGTTGAACGAAACTTGAGTAATGACGTTTGCACTATCAGGAATTGCACCAAGTAGTAGGGAGTCTTTGGCATCAGTAATAGAGAAGGGTACGTTGTTCCATCGTTGAGCCGTGATTCTTAGCTTGTCTAAAATGCGGGCTCGGTAGGCATTGTCATCCACTTTAGCAATGACGACCTGATTTCCTGGCAACAATGGGTAAGACATCCTAAAGAGAGTCACATTACCTTCAGACCTGAATAGCACGCCTGATTTTGAGATGTTTTCCCCGTGCAGGGTATTTTGGAACAATTCTTGATTGTGGACGAGAATGTCGGTGTAGTTTAGCTGGCGGTTGAAATTACTTCTTAAATTCCAAAAGGCCTCTCGCTTTTCTTGTTTTAGGTTTTCAAAAGAGAGAATTTGGGTGAATGCGGTTTCAAAGAAGAATTTTGTGGCGGGAATGTCCTCGATAGTCTTTTCTTGCAGAAACTGGTTCAGTACCGATAGGCAAAAATCTTCAGCTTCTTGGTGTCTTTTCATTTTTACCAAGATGTCAAAGTGCAGCAGGTTGATGGAATGGGTGAGGTCTGAATGTAGGTACCCCTGTTGTTTGGGCCTTGATTCAAGTATTTTCAACAACCGCAGAGCCTCGTTGAAATCTTTTTTCTTGTAGGCGATGCGGACAAGGCCGAGGATGTTCTGGGTCTGGTCTTTAGGCGGCAGCAGGGGATTTCGGGCGAGCATTTCTCGGGCGAACCCAGCCTCCTGCATTTTGGATAAGTCTTGCTCGCTTTGATATAGGGCGCTTTCTGCAAGACTTGGCTTGGAATCAGAAAAAGAACTTGTACGGGAGAGCATCTTCGAGGAGATGTCCGGGTAAACTAGCGTGCCATTGTTGTACAGGAATATGGCCTCGATGCCATTCACATCCTTAAAATTAGCTGCATTGCCGAATTCCAAGAGACTCTTGGGAAGCTCGTACAAGAACAGCGAAGCGGCTTTGGCTTCTTGGAATATCTTGCTTTGTTCTTTTTCGAGGGTTTCTTCTAGTTCTTTTTGTAGGGAGACTCTGCTTTCGTCAAAGTTTTTTTGGATGAGAAAATTCTCGTTCTGAATATTGCGAAAACTCAAATACGAAAGAATCGCCATCGGCAAAACGATGGCTCCAGCAAAAAAGCCAAAGAACAGGAGGTTGTTGCGAGAGATTCTCAGCCGTCACCTCCTAAATCTAGAAGGGGAGGTGCGACGAGATACTGGGAAACAGCAATATGAGGACGCTGGTCCCCATAAGCAGGGTGACCAAGGAGAAGGCTAAGGCAGATATAGCTATAAGAGTCTTTGTCACTTGGCTAATTGTGCTCTATGGGTAACGGAAACCTTGTGACCCATCTCTATGCGGCGGTTGTTGGAATAGATTTCACGAATCAGCAGGGCGGCCTCGTGATCGGTGGCGCGGGCAATGATGCCTCGGCCAAGCAAGCGTGGCGGAATGCTTTCGTCGGACTTGTCTTGTTCCCAGATGGCAATGGCATCTCCAGTGTTGAACTTATCTTCTTTACCCTTGTCGATAAGTACGTAGGAGTAGGCGCCAATAATCAGCATGGGATCCATGGAATAGCGGATGGTTGCCATTTCCTCTATGTCGGATTTCTGTTCCTTGCCATAGCCACTGACGTTCAAGATTTTCGGGGCCTTCTTGACTCTTGCCTTGGACTGATTGATCTTGATTTCTCTGAAGCTCTGTACAATCTGGGCACGAGACAGTGTGTCGCCAACGGCCGTAATCTTTGCAATGCCCGCAAGACGGAGCAAGGCATAAGTGTCAAAGCTTTTGCCATGGGTGCCGGGAACTTCGATGGCGCGAGCGTCCAGGATTTCAACCAAGTCGCCTTTCTTTGCCTTGATGTCGGTCTTCTTGCCGATGCCTACGACAACTTCCATTTCTGGAATGTGGAGGATGGGCTCCTTGCGTTCTCCAGAACGAATGGAGAAAAAGTTTGAGTCCTTTTTCAGTTCTTCCACATCGTAAATTTCAGGGGCGAGAATCTGGTAGTAGCCATTGAAAATTTTCGGAGCCGGGCGTTGCTTGTAGTAGTAGACGTCATTGCTCTTCTTCTTTTGGGGGCGTTTGTCGCGATTGCGAAGATCGCCAAGCATGTTCTCAAAATCGCCGTTTCTGGCATCTTTTTCGTCGCACCCTACGGCAGAAACTCCCTTGGGGAGGTTGGTGTCGGCAACGGCGCCGCCACAGGGGTAACGGTTCTGGGAGGTGGGAATTGCCATCGGTTCTACGCGGGAACTGTCCCCGAAGTAGATGGAGTCACCTGGATAAATCCAGTGGGGGTCCTGGATATGCCTGTTGTTTTCCCACAGGTCGGGCCAGGCAAACGGGTCGTTCAGGAATTCGTCACTCAAGTCCCAGAGGGTGTCGCCTTCCTTGACAATATAGGCAGACGCAACCAGCACTCCTAGACCGAGGCACAAAGTCGCAGTTTTCAAAAATCCCATAGTAATCCTTGTAACTCTTTGAACGTGAACAAGTTATGTAATAATTTAATCTTTTCTTTGCCTAAAAGTAGGGGATTTTTGCACAAAAAGTGTCTTATGAGCGGGTTTTACGGGATTTTGGGCTGTTTTTTGTCGTTTTTGGCCTAGAAGACCTACCCGATCCGGTACAAAGATGGACAGAATCTCGAAATTTCCACGGCCCGGCTCCAAGTAGAGGGGTATGGTCTTTCGTAAGACATATCCCTGGTTTCGGAACTGCTTGATTAGCTTTTGGGCTTGTTCCAAGTCGGCGGTCTGGATTAGGATACGCTCGGGCCTTACGCCAGCGATGGTCTCCACAGAACCTGCCGGCAAGGGCTCTCCCTGGGGTAGGTTGAAATAGAAGGTCCAACGGCCATCGTTTTCGGACTTGGAAAAGAATTTTGTTAAAAATCCGGGTTCGAAGAATCCACGGTGGAACCTCATGTTATCCTGAACCGTATTGCGGATGTTTTGACGACTGGATTCCATGGAGGTCTCCCTACAGTCCAGGCTTTCCACCTGTTCAAAAAGCGGGGCGAGGGAGGCAGCAACAAAACTCGATCCGGAGTAGAATTCAAAAAACTTGTCGCCCTTGTTGGGGTGAATGGCGCCTGCGATTTTTTCGGGCAGGTTCAACCATGCATCCTTGATGCGGGGAGACCAATCCAGCACGTGCATGCAAAAGCCGGAGTTGCCCAGGGGCATAAAGTCCTTACCAAAATTACACCTGGATTCAATTCGGGTGCTCTGATGTATGGTTGGGTCAAAGGGTACAAAAGGCTGGCATTGGATCTGGTGGCAGCTGATAATTTCAGGGCAGGAGCGTTCCAGAAAATCCACGAAAGTCTTGCATTCGTGTGCAGAATTTTTACCGCGAAGGTTGGCCTGTACCACTAGGGCAAAGGTCCCGTCGCCACAGGCTCTGAACCAAATGGTCCGGATGGCCTTGCGGAAATTATGCAGGTGTTCTTTCTTGATCTGCTCAAAGACAAGAGAAACCACTGCAGGGATTTCCATTCCCTTTACCGGGGCGTCCAGGAGCAGGTTTTCATGACCGTTTATAAGCTTGCTGTAAATTTTCCAATCGGAATTTTCGGGCTTTGCCTCTGCGGTAAACCAAGCCTGAACCTTGCCCGGGATACGCATGTCTTCGATCCAGGCGCGGAATTGCCTCTGGATGTCGTCAAAGCTGGCTGTTCTACGGATAACAGGCTTTTCGACCTTAGGGGTTTCTTTTTTTACCCGACTTTTGGCATCGGTCTTTCTAGAAAATGGCTTCATACTTTTCTTACTGTCTAATTATTGCTTCTACTAAACCAGGAATCTCGGATAAATCCAGGAACAGTCGCGGGCTAGCAGTTTCGGGAATTCTCTGAAGGAACCGTTAATCTGGAACTGGTTCAATCCGCCTTCCACCGGAGTGAGTTTCAGCATGCTGTCAGCTCGGGATTCCAGGTAGGGGTATTCGTCGTTGTTGCAGGCGGCGACTACGGCACAGCCTGTAAGGGCGATAATGGTATCCACCATTTGCATGAGAATCTGGTGGGGAACACCTGTAATGCGCATGGCCTTGGGGTTGTGGAATACCGCAGAAATCGGGTCTATGACGATGGTGCGGTAATTGTGGTTTTCCATTTTCTTTGCGCCTTCCACACGCTTGGCGATAAGCTGGGCTGTTTCCAGAGGGGAGAGTGCTACGCCACGCAGGTTCAAAAAGCCGAAGTTGGCGGTGCTTGCGGGCAGGCCTCGCTTATTTGCCAGCAGGTACAGACGGTTCAGGAATACGGACTTGGTCAGTTCAAAGTTGATGAACAGAACGTCGCTCATGGAGGTGGCGTTTCCAAACCATTCCTCGCCATAGCAAAGCGAAAGACCTAGGTCCATCAGGGCCATGGACTTTCCGCACTTGGGAGGGGCGGTGAACAAGAAGAATTCGCCTGCCTGGAGCATATTCTGGATCAGGACTTCGTCTTTTTTCGGAGCTTCTTCGCTGTCGCTGGCAAGCTCGATAAGGGGTTTGCCGTCGAGGGAGTATTCTACCCACTGTTGCCATTCGGTAAAGTTCTTTGCACCCTGTTCCAGACTAATCAGGTATTGCTGCTTTCCTCCACGGAGCACGCCAGGCATACGAACCATCATGTTCGGGTTTCTGTTGCTGGAATCGACCTGGAAGCCCTGGGAGGCGAGGGTCTTGAACAAGAAGTCTACGCGTTCATCATATTGTTCCTGGCTGTCGGCGCCAATCTTGACCCAGGCCTGTACGGAATTTGCGCCTGTGTTGATCAGGGCCGCACAGGGGAGGTTCAGGGCCTTGAAATAGGCCAGCTGCTTTGCCAGGGTCATCTTGGGATTGTCTACCATTACATAGCGGTATTTCCAGCTTTCGTCCGAAGCGTCTTCGCCACCCTTGGTGGCATTGATGCAGATAAGGGCGCCCTCGGGACTGTCCAGGCTCTTCATGATTTTCTTGATAGAGTCATCCTGGCCAACGATGTTGGACACCAGTTCCGATGTGGCGGTGGGAGTATCCGAAATCTTGAAGTCGATGGTTTCGTCTTCTTCGAAGGTGGCTTCTAGAAGTTTCGCCAGGTCCTTACGCCAGTCGGCGGCGGGCCAGGGAATCGAAAGGGCTTCAGGGTCGATTTTGAAATTCTGTAACAGCTCCAGGGATTGGGTGTCAAGCCCCATGGCAAGCATCTGTTCCATAGGAATCATGCTGGTGGCAAGCGCCGGCATGATCGTGGTCTGGGGAGGCATGGCTGCTTGGGCGGGGGCTGCAGCTTGAGCGGTGACACTAGAAGGCTCCGGTTTGGGTTCTTCGCGTTCGGTCTTTCTTTTTTCGCTAGAAAAAGCCCTGCGCAAGATTTGTTCTACTTCGTCGTCGGTGAGCCCGCGCTCACGTGCAAGCCCACCAATTTGGAAAGAGGTGTCCATGAAGGTCCAGCCGTCTTCCATGGCGGCTTCGGCGGCCTTGTACAGCTCGCTCTTTAGGTCCTTGTCCTCGAATTTCCCTTTCAGGAACTGGTTGACGATTTTTCTTGCGCTTTCCATATGGTGTCCTTCTTAGTTACAATCCCTTTCCAAAATAAATAATTAATTCTTGATGCGGAGTCGGGCGTATTCGTACAGGCCCAAAGATAGGGCTACGGAGGCGTTGTAGGAATGGGCTTCGGGCATCATGGGAATTCGGAGTACGGCATCGCACTGTTTTTTCACAAAGGGCGGAAGTCCTACATCTTCGCCACCTACGGCAATGACGGCGTGGTCTGCAAAATCAAAGCCTGCCAGGTTCGTTTCGGTATCGGCGTCCAGGCCCAGAATCTGGTAACCCGCAAGCTTCAGTTCTCCGATGGCACCTTCTAGGTTGTCGGGCCTGCAAATCCGCATCTTCTGGAGAGCCCCTGCAGAGGTGCGTTCTACGCTGGGAGTGATACCGCACATGCCCTTGGCGGGAATCATGAACAGGTCTACGCCTAGGGCGAGGCAACTACGGATACAAGCACCCAGGTTTCGAGGGTCTTCGATGTTGGTGGCTACGGCAATGAGTTTCTTTTCGCCGGTATCCCGTGCGTTAAAAAATTCTTCGCGGACGTCTTCCCAGGCCAACAGTTCCTTCTCGTTCATCAGGGCCACCACGCCCTGGTTGGGCCTGGCGTAAGAATCCAGAACGCGGCTGTCCACCTGCTGGATATGCACATGGGCTTTTTTGGCAAGCTTTTGCAGGCTGTAGAGTTTGGGGTTTCCGGACTGGTGCATAAAGAGCACACGGTGGACTTTCAGAGGCTCATTGGTAAGTAAGGCTTCCACTTCTTTGAGTCCACCTACGGCCACTTGGGGGGCTGCGTCTTTGTCGCCAATGGCCCGAACCACGTTCTCGGGGCGTGGGCGGTCGAAACGGGGTTTTGTCGCGCGGCGTTCTTCGCCGAAACTGCGACGTTCAAATTTTTTGTCCTTGTTTTCGGAATACATACTAGTACCTCTCTCTGCAGGCGATAACGGAATTCATCTGGATGTCCGTCGGTTTCTGCTCTAGGGGAGTGTCTGAAATTTGGGCTGGGGTGGCTATACCTGCCTTATAGGCGCTTGGGAACTTGGCCAGGTAGCGGTCGTAGTAGCCCTTGCCGTGCCCCTGTCTGCATCCGTCCCAGTTAAACTTTGTTCCCGGGACCAAAAATACGGTGATAGGGCCTTCCCAGGGGGCTATTCCTTCACGGGGCTCCATGATGCCAAAATGACCCTGGACCAGATCCTTCTTCAGGTTGTCGATGGGGTAGAATTCCATGGTGGTTTCGCTAGTCACCTTGGGCAGCAGAAGCCTGCCTTCCATGGCCAGCTCTTGTACGATGGGCAAAATGTTGGGCTCGCCCTTGAGGGGGTAGAATGCGGCCACCTTTCGGGCATCCCTGTAGCCTGGTATTTGATGAATTTCTACCCAGGGTTCCTTGATGATGGAATCTCCGGCCTTGTCATGGCGTTTGCGCTGGATCAGTTCCACGATGGCGCTGGAACTGAACACGAGAATCACGAGAATTGCAATAGCGATGGATGCGGCCATAAGTTATTCACCTATCCTTTCGGCCTTGTCCAGATGCTCTTGCAGAATCTGGTTCCAGACGGTCTTTTGCCAGCCTAACAGGTGGGCATTTTCATAACGGGTTTCCCAGGGGGTGTCTCCCGGCACGGCAAGCCAGACCAGTTGGTTCTTGTTGGCCACTAGGGAATTGTCCAGGTTTAATTCTACGGCCATTTCGTCGCGCCAGAGTTTTAGGGCGGCCAGTAGTTCGGAATGGGGAACGACTGCAGGTGGTGCCGAACGGGGGAGCTTGGCGGGCCAATTACTCTCGGGAGTGTCAAGGGCTTCCTGGAGCATAGCCATGAAGGAGTCCAGTCGGGTTTCCCTGAAGTTGCGGGGAAGCTTAGGCAGCCGTTCTTGCTTAAGTTCCGGGAAGTCCCGCATCACATGACGGACAATGGAAAGCAGGAGTTCGGCTGGCATGACCCTGTATGGCGGACGGTCCAGTGCTTCGGCCTCTTTTTCGCGCCACTGCCACACGTGCTTGAGTATATTGAGACCCTGGGGTGGAAACGCGTTGGAACCTGGGATTCTCCAGGGATCCTTCTTTACGTGTCCTTGTTCCTTGGAATGTTCTATCAGGGCGTCGCACTGCTCCATAAGCCATTGCAAGCGGCCTACGTTTTGAAGCTTTTCGGCCAAGATGGCGCACAGCTCATGCAGGTAGAAGGTGTCGTGGATGGCGTATTCGCACATTTCCAAGGGGAGCGGGCGTATGGACCAGTCGGCACGCTGGTTTTCCTTTTTCAGTTCGTCACCGAAATACTTGCGGACAAGGTCTGCAAGGCCCAGGTGTTCCTCGCCTAGGAATTTGGAGGCCAACATGGTGTCAAAAATCTTCTTGGGCGAAAAGCCGAAAGTCTGCCACAAAAGCCGCAAATCGTAGTCGGCACCGTGGAAAATCAGGGTCTGCATGGCCCTTGCCTTAAAAAGGGGCGAAATGTCCAGTCCGCACAGTGGGTCTACGATGTAATGGTGTTCACCGATGGTAATCTGTATCAGGCAAAGTTTTGATGCGTAGTGGTGCATGGAGTCGGCTTCGGTATCCACGGCCGCCATGTCGTAAAGTTCTAGGTCCTGGAGCAGCCCTGCAAGGGATTCTTCGTTATCTACCAGGATATATTTTTCGTCTTTGAGCATTATGGGGAAAAATGTAACAAATAAAAAAATGGGATAAATGAAAAAATGCTACTTTTGCGCCTATGAAGAAAATTTCTCTTACGGGCATTAAGCCCACCGGCACGCCGCATTTAGGCAACTACCTGGGCGCCATCCGCCCCGCTCTTGAACTTTCCAAGACCTACGACACGGTCTACTTCATTGCTGACTACCACGCCCTCACCACCGTGCAGAACGGTGCCGACATGCGTGCCAACATCTACAAGATTGCGGCGACTTGGCTTGCTCTTGGCCTGAACCCTGAAGAGGGCCTGTTCTACAAGCAGAGCGACATTCCCGAAATCTTCGAACTCAGCTGGGCACTCAGCTGCTTCACGCCGAAGGGATTCATGAACCGCGCCCACGCCTACAAGGACAAGGTGGCGAAGAACGAAGCCGCCGGCGAGGACCCGGACGCCAACGTGAACATGGGCCTCTACTGCTACCCCTGCCTGATGGACGCCGACATCCTCATGTTCAGCGCCGACATCGTGCCGGTCGGTAAAGACCAAAAACAGCACGTGGAATTTGCCCGCGATATCGCCATCAAGTTCAACAAGCACTTTGGCGAAGACGTTTTCACCATTCCGGAACCAGTGTTCCAGGAAACCACAGGTATTATCCCCGGTCTCGATGGCCGCAAGATGAGTAAGTCTTACGACAACGTTATTGACATCTTCCTTGAGAGCAAGGCCCTCAAGAAGAAGATCGGCAAGATCGTGACGAACTCCCAGGGCATCGAAGAACCCAAGGATCCGGACACTTGCAACGTCTTCAAACTGTACAAGCTATTTGCAACGCCGGAACAGACCGAGGCTCTCGCGGCCCGCTACCGCGCAGGTGGCATGGGCTGGGGTCACGCCAAGCAGGAACTCCAGAATGTGCTGGAAGAACACCTGGGCGCTGCCCGCGAAAAGTATTTCTACTTGCTGAACCACACCGAAGAAATCGACAAGATTCTCGCGTACGGCAAGGAAAAGGCTCGTGTGAAGTCCAAGGCTATGATGGAGAAGGTCCGTGCCCTGTTGGGCACGTATTAAACGACCGTTCGCACTAAATTCAGGGATTACTTCTCTGGTTGGTGCTCACTCCCACCTAAAGGTGGCCATGCCCACGTAAGTGCTAAAGCACTAAGTGGTCAAAGGTCGCAACCGCCCCAGTTTAGTAGCTGGGGCTTTGTTGCTCACGGGGACAACCGTTCGCACTAAAGCACGTTTACCGTGTACCCCATACGCCAGATGAATTTCGGTTCGTCGTGCTTGAGAAAATGGTAGACGGGGTAGGCAATCTGGCTGTAGAAGCCGTAAAGATGGGCTCGGAGCTCTAGCGAAAGCTCTGCGGATTCCCTGTAGTTGTAGGGGAATACGAGGTAGGCGTCATTACTCTTGTTTAGAGCCTGGAATATCTTGTTTGGAGCTCGGGCGTACTCATAGCCACCGCTGACACCCAAATCCAGGTTGAAGGGTGATTTCAAGAAAAAAGTCCAGGCTAGGTCCCCCCGCCAGCCACACCAGAAGTCGTTGTCGCCCTTATGGACACCCATGCCTTCTACATACAGGATTACGTTTTCGTAGCCAACTCCCATGACGGCCATGACGGGGGTCATTTTACCGATGGAGGCGCCTGCTGTAAAGCGCAAAGGCAAATCCTCAAGGGAAAATTCCCCAAAGGATAACGAAGCGAATAGCGCTAGTGCCAATAAGGTGCGCTTTATGAAAAACCCGCACAGCATATCCAAATAATAGCAAAGGTATTGCCAAATGGTGCGAAAGTGCTATCTTTCGTTATATAGAGAGGATAAACCATGAAACTAAGATCTTTAATTCTGTTTGGTCTCGCCGCCTTGGCTTCTGTAACAACCGCCCATGCTGAAGGTGGAATGTTTGAAGGCGCTTTGCCCGAAAATTGGACAGCCGATGTGGTTGCCGGGGTCAAGTACACCCGTATGCAGTTCAGCAATTGGCAGGAGGATGGAACCTCCATGTACACCTGGCTGGTGACTTACTACGCCGATGTACAAGGTAAGTGGTCCGTGGCCAATTGGCGTAACCTGATTGACCTGCAGTTGGGGCAGACTTGGACTGACGGTTTGGGTAAGCGTAAATCCGTAGATAAGATTTTCTGGGAATCTACCCTGGACTTCAACATGACGGAAACGCTCAAGCCCTATATTGGCGCCCGTTACGAGACCCAGTTCATGAAGGGTTATAATTATAGTGAAGACGAAGAGACTGGCGATGAAATCAAGACCGCTGTTTCTTGCTTCATGGATCCGGCCTACCTGACTCAGATGGTTGGTATCGCTTTCATTCCCAATGACAACTTTAGCCAGCGTGTGGCCTTTGCAAACCGCATGACTATCTCTCATGGTTATGGCTATGCCGACGATCCGGATACCGAAGACGAAATCGAAGAGGTGAAGGACGAACCCGGTATGGAAACTATCACCGAGTTCAAGTATGCCCTCTCCGATATCGTGAGCTTCAAGACCCGTTTGTGGACCTTCACCAACTTCAAGGGCAAGGACGAAATTGATGCCAAGTGGGAAAACCTTCTGGCTGTGATTATCGCCCCGCTTATCGAACTCCAGGTTGGCTACGACATGGTGTACGACAAGGACCAGGACGTGGATGTCCAGTACAAGAACATGGTCCTGTTCGGAATTACCTGGCGTTGGTTTTAGACCGCATCGGCTAAAAGCTTAGACTCTTCTACGACTTGCCGATGCTCTCGCAACCGCCCCTGTTTAATAACAGGGGCTTTGTTGCTCACGGTAACGACCGCATCGGCTAAAAGCTTAGACTCTTCTACGACTTGCCGATGCTCTCGCCTCCGCCACTGATTAATATCAGTGGCTCCGGCTCACGGTAACACGTTGATTTTGAACTTATAGAGAGACCGTTTAGAATGTCACCCCGGACTTGATCCGGGGTCATTTTTTTTATTCCTGCAACGGTATTTTATTCCGGCTTTTCAACCGTCAGTAGGTCTTCAACCCAGGCGTCCCGTTTTTTGCGGAGTGCCTCTAGGGACTTGTCGTCGGCCTTGCTCTCATTGCATGCATTCACAAGTTCTGTATAACTTGATAGAAGTGCCTTCGCTTTAGGGTACTCTGGTTCCAGTTGTTCCAGGGCGTTTTCAATAGCTTGGTCGGAGTATAGCCTAGACACACCCTCTAGGGATCGGCTGATATAGGTTTCCGTATCACCATCATCTCTGGCGGCTTTTGCCTCGGTGAATTCGATGGGCTGTATCTGGTCTATCCAAGCGCATTGCTCAATATAAAGCTTGTCCCATTGGTCAAGATTTTCCTTTTTGTCTGCCAATGCCAGTTGACGCTCCATTAGGGGCTTGTAGGACTGGACATCCAAGTCTGTGCCGGTTGCCTTGAGAAAATCGGCCAGGTTTTGAAGATTTGTCTCTGTTGGGTTATTTAGGAGGCACTCTTTTAACACGGCCAATTTGTCTTTAGGGGCGAGTCTCTTAAAAGCTTCGGTATGTGCATTGTTTGCTTTTACATGGGCCCAGAAGATACGGATAAAAAGAAGTACAAATAGAAGGGTTATGATTAGTGTCCAGTTCATAGGGAAAATTATAGGAAAGTGTAAACCTCTTTTAACAAAAGACAGCAAAAACCGCTTGTTTTGAGTCACGAAAAAAACGCAATACCCCCATTTTCAGTAAAAAATCGCAAAAAGGACTAACATAAGGGCCTATTATGGATTATATTTACACAGGTCATATTGTACCTATTTATATAGGTGGAGATTGAGTTATATGAAAACAACGAATTGGATTGCAGCCTGCGCTTGCTTTGCTGGTTCCGCTTTTGCTGCAGACGCCCAACTAGACATCGTGGTCCGCGATTTTAGCGTGGACCATCCGGACTTCGAGAACTTCTCAGAAGAGTATGCTAGCTTCGGCGATGATAATTACTGCGGTGGGCAGTGCGCCTACAAGATGCTGAATGAAGCTACAACCTATGGCTATGTCGGTTATGATCAGTCTTGGTTTGATAGGGGCGCCCTCCATATGTCTTGTGGAAACCATCGTTCCGGAGCAGGAGCTATGATCGGCGTTGATGGCAATCCTATGGCCCCGAACCCGGCCCTGCCCGCATATCTGGCTAATGTGGTTAGCACCGGCCCCGCCCTTGAGTACGGAGAATGTGCCGATAAGACGAGCCGTAACTATACGAACGCAACGTCCACCCGTGAATCAATCAAGACTGCAAGTTGTGCAAAGGGTGCTTGGGCAAACAAGGTCTACTACACCCCTGGAATGGTCCAGTCTTACCTGACGTTTGATGCTAAAAAATCTAATGGCGAATACGACATGTACGATGGGGTGCATATCCAGAAAGCTGCTGATTTGTGCGACAATAGCCGATTTAATGAATGGTATGAGGATGTGGACGGCGTGAACTTCCGTATCAACAAGACCCTGGATTTGCCTGCTGTAGAAGGTCAGAAGAACCTTTACCAGGTGAATTACAACTACAACAACGGTGGTTATGCGCCGTTGGATTCTGTGGTTAACGGTATTTACTCTGGTGCCCCTGCTTGCAATCCTCAGGTGCAGGTCAAGGGTGAAAACAACACCCCGATTAACCCCACGTGTGCTCAATGGGGCCCGCAGTCTTTGGCCATCTTCTGCCCGCCGTACAACTACCAGTACGCAAAGGACCAGAAGGGTGCTGCTGAGTGCTCTGCCTGGAAAGCCAACGGCGGTCCTAAGTCGCCTACGGCAGCTCTGGCTGTTGGTGCAAACCAGTACCTGCGTAACTACGCTTTCACTATGATGGGCTATGCCAAGTTCAAGTATAGGGCACAGAACCAGGCTAATGGTGGAGAAGTCTTTGAGTTCGTGGGTGACGACGACATGTGGATCTTTGTGGACGGTGTGCTGGTGGTGGACCTTGGCGGTAACCACTTGGCTGCTCCCGGTGCCGTGAACATCCAGACCTTGGCCCAGAACAATCACGGTTGCCATGCTGGCGAACCTTTGGCTGACTATACAAACTGCACTGGCGCAAGCGATGCAACCGGTTGGGGTGAAGGTTCTTGGCACCATCTGCACTTCTTCTATGCAGACCGTCAGACCGACGGTTCCAACATGCTGATTCGTACCTCCCTTTCTGAACTGGCTCCTTCTAAGTATGGCCAGCCCACCATTACCGAAGCTCTCGCCACAATCGAAAATGGCCAGTCTGCAATCTCCGTTACCATGAACACGAAGCTTGACGCCAATACGATGGCCGCCTTGCAACAGCAGGCTGCTGCCAATGCTGGTGCCCAGGTTGGTGGGAAGGTCGATCCTGCAACAACCAATTACGCTATGCTGGTTCGCCGCGTGGTGAATGGACAGGAACAGATTTTCGGTGTGCTTCTTACTGGAGTCAAGGAAACCCAGGGTGAAGGTGATGATGTTTCTTACGAGTTTGATGGAATGCTAGTTGATGAACAAGGTAACATTGTTGGTAACATCCGCAATGGTGATGGTCTTGCGTTTAACTACCTGGGTATTGAAGGCTCTGATAACATGGTGTACGAATACTGGAATACCCATGCTATTGAAGTTGTGTCTGCTTCGGGTAAGAAGGTGGAAGGCTTCCCCGATGAATGGGCAAAGGTTATGCTGACGGTCAAGTACGAAGAAGCTGTTGTCCAGCAGGATAAGGCAATCAACCGTCCGGACTTTACCGCTCAGTCCCAGAAGCTCACCAGCCTTGCCGGAAGCGATGGACTTCCGAACAATGCTACGGGCGAATTGAAGTTGATTCCTATTACACCGGACATGGTGAATGGTGCTGACCCCAACAGCATCAGTGCTGACCTGCAGAGAAAGTTTGTGGATGATCCCAGCCTCGGTTCTTATGCTACCTACGCTGGTAAGAACTCTCCGGAAGGTTTGTGCACTCATCCGGCCGGAACGATCGACCCCTGCGTGTCCTTCAACTTCCTGGTGATGCAGCCGTTCCGTGTGAATGTTCGCGTGTTTGACCACATGGGTCATTTCGTAAGCCAGTACAGCCAGGAAATGGGTGTTGAAGAATTCAACAAGGCTTTGGATGGAGTGCCGAAATATAGTGATGACTGCTCTGAAACCAACAAACTGCATGGTGCCGGTGCAATGCTTGTGGCCATGAAGATGTATCCTGTGGCTCAGAACGGTAGAAAACTTGGAACAGGCCCCTACATTTACCAGGTGACGGTTGTCCGTATCGATGGTAAGTACTGTGCAATTCAGGCCGGTGAGCCTACCGAAGTGGAATTCATCTATACCCGTACATCGGAAACCACCACACGTGGTTACCACAGGGTAAAGAAGTAATTCTAGAGAAGGCTTTTGAAAGGCTCCGCTTGGCGGAGCCTTTTTTGTATGCTCCATTAACCAATTTCTATATTTAGGCCCGAAAAAAACAAGAGGACATTATGGCTAAGTTCAACGCCCATTTTAGAAACATCAACGGTGACGACACCTATCCGCTGACCGACGTCATTTACCGCAGCAAGGTGGACGGAAGCCTGCTCGAAGTCGAACACGATAGAGCAGCGCTCGCCAGCAAGAGCCCCGACGAATGGAAGAAACTCTTCGCCGAACGCCGCATGAGCTTTGAACCGGCCGACATGAGCGGCATCTGGAGCAAGCGCGAAATGGTGCTCCCCGACATGCCAATCGAAGACATCGTGACCATGCGCGAAGGCTGGAGCCCGCTCTTTGACGCGGCCCCGCTGGCCAAGGAACTGGGCATCAAAAGCCTGAAGGTCAAGCTTTGCGGCAACTCCCACACCGGTTCTTTCAAGGACCTGGGCATGACGGTTCTCGTAAGCCAGGTGAACCATATCATCAAGAAGAAGATTCACGAAATTGACGCCGTGGCCTGCGCCTCTACCGGCGACACCTCCGCAGCTTTGAGCGCCTACTGTGCCAAGGCCGGCATCCCCTCCATCGTGTTTCTGCCCGCCGGCAAGACCAGCGTGGCCCAGCTGATCCAGCCGATTTCTAATGGCAGTATTGTGCTCGCCCTCGACACTGACTTTGACGGCTGCATGAAGATTGTTCAGCAGGTCACTGCCGACAACCGCATCTACCTCGCCAACTCCATGAACAGCCTCCGCGTGGAAGGCCAGAAGACGATTTCTCCGGAAATCTGCCAGGAAATGGGCTGGAAGGTGCCCGACACCGTGATTATCCCGGGCGGAAACCTCGGCAACGTGAGCGCACTCGCCAAGGGTTTCGAAGACTGCAAGGCCATGGGCCTTATCGACCGCATTCCTCGTATTATCGTGGCTCAGGCCGAAAACGCCAACCCGTTCTACCAGGCATACGAACGCGGCTTCGACAAGCTCGTGCCAATGCAGGCCAAGAAGACTCTCGCCAGCGCCATCCAGATCGGTAACCCGGTCAGCTATCCGAAGGCCGTACGCGCCATCCAGAAGACGAACGGCATGGTCGTGAGCGTCACCGAAGAAGAACTCGCTAACGCCGCCCACCGTGGCGACCGTATCGGTCTCTACTGCTGCCCGCACACCGGCGTGGCTCTCGGTGCCCTCGAAAAGCTTGTGGCTGCAGGCAAGATCGACAAGGAAGAGAACGTGGTCGTTATCAGCACGGCACACGGCCTCAAGTTCACCGAATTCAAGGTCGGTTACCACGAAAAGAAACTCGAAAACATCTGCTCCAAGTTCGCGAACCCCGTGTTCAAGGCCCCGGCAGACTTGGGCGCCGTCATGGACATCCTCAAAAAAGAGATGGCCGAGAGAAGACGCTAGTTTCTAACAGCCCGATACTTACTTTTTCCGGTCTTGCCAGATGGTCTCGTTGAATAACTGACCATCGGACAGACCGTATTTTTCTTGGACTCCGGCCTGGCGGACGGCTTCTTCGACGGATATCTTCCCGAGAATGGCTTGAGCGTAGATGGATACTTTCTGCCGGACAGTTTCTGGGTTTTCTTGGAGCATTTCGATGCGGAAATGATTCACTCCGGCTTTTCGCAAATTTGGCAGTAATTTCAGCGCCGACTGGGGCTTTCCGACAAATAGGGTGTTCCTGCATTCAGCATCGCTTTGTAAGAAATGCCGTTCTCCCTTGTGGTCCAGAATTTCCACTTTATGCTGGGTACAGATTTTCCCACATTCGGGGAACCGCCTGCCGGTGGTGAGTGCCCGTGCGAATGCACAGTATTCGGAGTGGAAGGCTGGCATGTACTGGTGGAGAGTCAGCTCTAGTTTGCTTGCGTCAATGCTTTCTAGAAGGTCAAAGAGCTGAGCGCTGTTCAGGTCCCAAGATGGGTGGAGCGTGGCGAGCCCCTGCGACAGGAGCCAATCATAACTTAAGCTGTTGGCGGCATTCAAGCTGTAGTCCCCGGCTAGGGGAATGCCGCTTTCGCGCAATATGGCAAGTGCGCCGAGATTTCGTACCAGGGCGAAGTCAGGGGCGAGCCGCAGGATATTTTTGAGATAATGATTTTCGCCAGGCTTGTGGATGCGGAGTGTAGCCATGCCCGCTTTGAAGCCCTGTTCGCGTATTTGCTGGAGTGACTTTTCGTATTTGACACCCCAGTCAAAATCCATAATGACGTTCTGGATAGGAAGCCCTTGTAGGGCGGTTACCTGTTCGGGGTTACGGACCAATACAGAGATGGTAGGGATTTCCTTGTCATTTCCTGTCTTGACGTTTGCAACTTTTACGCTGTTGAGAAGAGCGTGGCCCGCAATGGCGCTTGGTTTCAGGGGCTTCCATTTGCAGCGCAGTGCGTCCAGTTTTTCAACGGCACTTTGCCTAAGCATACGGAGCCATTTCCCGGGGACGAATGCTTTTGGGGGTATGTCTACCGATAAACTTTCAAGACGGTATGCTGTTCCGCTTAGGGCAGAAAGCTCCTTTTGGGCTAGCTCCCGAAGGAGCTTTGCTGCGTTGTCGTTTTGGCTCCGGGATTCTTCCAAGATGTTTTCGCTTTCAACTAGAACGGTGTTATGCTTGTCATCTTGCAATTCAAGCTGGAAGGGCTTTCCGATTGTTCCAGAAAGAACCATGCTTACGGGGGAGCGCTTCATGTATTCGCGTTCCGTAAATGTTTTCCGCAATTCCCTTTCTAGGGCAGGGGAATCGTTGCGGTAACATTTCATACCACCTGTAATCTTGCGTATATCAAAGTCTCTGCTAAATGTCAGGATGGTCATGCCGTCCCTTACGGGAGCCTTTATGCCAAAGAGTCGTGCCCCTACGCTGATATCTTGCTTCGGGTTTTCAAAGAGAATCCCGTCGCCTGGTTGTGGAAGATTGGCTTCAGGATCGAGTTCGATGGTCACCCCATTACTGCCAGCTTTATTGACATTGCCTAGAAACTGTCCGTGGTGGTTGCTGAAGGTGCCATCAACTAGTTTTTGATGATCATCGCCTTCTAGCCAACCGGTCCAAAGCCCCCGTGAAAAGAGAACCTCTAGCGGTTCCCTGTCTTGGTCTTGCAGGGGCTGATTGTCAAGGGCCTTGCGGTAGGCCTTAGAGACGGCCGCTACGTATTCGGGACTTTTTAGCCGGCCTTCCACCTTGAGGGAGTCTACGCCGATTTCTTCTAGGTATTCTAATCTTGGAAGAGCACATAAATCGTGGGGGCTGAACAGGTATTTGACATCGGTATCCAGGAATTCCTTGCCGTCTACAAAGATGCGGTAGGGAAGCCTGCAACTTTGGGCGCATTGCCCACGATTGGCGCTGCGGCCACCGAAGTTTTCACTGGTAAGGCATTGTCCGGAGTAGCTGACGCATAGGGCCCCATGAATGAAAACCTCTAATTCCAGGTCCGTTGTGGCCTTGATGGCCGCAATTTCTTTGAGGGAAAGTTCACGTGCAAGGACGGCTCGGTTAAACCCGAGGGATTTTACCAGACCAATCCCCTCGGCGCTGGATAGGGTCATCTGTGTGCTGGCATGAATTTCCTGGTCCGGGGCGATGGCGCGGATAAGCCTTGCAAGTCCGATATCCTGGATGATGAAGGCGTCGGGCTTGAGCGAAATTAGCCGTTCAAGAAATTCGGGAAGGCCTTGGATTTCTCGTTCGAAAACCAGCACGTTCATGGCTAGGAAAGTCCGCACTCCCCGTGTGCGGGCGTACTGGATCATTTTTTCTACATCCTCGAATGTAAAATCTTCTGTACGGCCTCGGGCGTTCCAGTGGGGAACTCCGAAATATACGGCATCGGCGCCATTGTTGATGGCGGCGGTGAGCATTTCTTGAGTCCCTACGGGGAGTAGTAATTCTGGCTTTTTCACAGTGAAAAAATAGTTTTTTTCTTATATTTGCGGGACAGAGGTTTTAGCTATGAAAAAAATATATTCCCTAGTCGTATTGACCTTGTGCTCCTTGCTGATAGGTTGTAATGGTATCGGAAGTAAGGATACCATTTTGGCAAGGATTGGCAATGAGTCGCTGTATGCGGAAGACTTAGATTTCTTGGTCTTGCAGAACTACGGAAACCCCGGCTCTAAGAAATACCAGTCGGCAGCCGAAAATCTTCTATTTTCCTTGGCGAAAATCTCCAAAGTGACTGGTGAGTCCGCATCTTACGATTCTGCATGGAACAATTATGAGCCGGTGGTAAGGAATAGATTGTTGACCATTATCTATACACGGTTCCACCTGATGAGCCGTCTTGGTTACACCGATGAGGAATTGAAGAAGTATTTTGATGAGCATCGAAGCGAATTTGACAGTACGGCAACATACATGGCTGTCCGTGAAGAGGTTGCCGGACGCTACTACCTGTCTCAGAATCAGGATTCCCTAAAGAGGTTCATTCAGCAGGTCTTGCCGGAAAAGGACGAACCTGCCAATGTTGAACTGCTGTTCTTTATGGGGGATTCTCTCGCTGTTTCTGAAATAGCCGGTAAATTGAATGCCAATGTTCCCGAAGATTCCCTGAAAAATGTCCGCCATGTAACGGTAGCCCAGGGCAAGGAACGTGGAGTGTTTACGGACAGTTCCGTTATGGGTGCCTTGTTCTTTGCCGATTCCATGAAGGTGGGGGAGAGCCGCGTTTTCCACATAATGCAGGATTCTAGTCAGGCTCATTTTGCTTTGAAGGTTCAAAAGCGGACCTCTGCGGTGAAAGCTCGTGAAGAAGATTATGTGAAAGAATTTGAGCAGGCCTTTATTAGCCAGCAGAGGCAGGCAATGGCTCAGAAGGTGAGAGAAATGACCTCTGATATGGGTTCTGTCGTTGTTGAAAAAATGGTTCCCGAGGACCCTCGCAAGTTCTACGAGGATAATAAGGACAAGTTCATGACCGTTCCCGGTTACGAAGTCTATCATGTGGCCATGAAGGATTCTGTAATTCTGGCAAAAACAATGGTAAATGTCAAGGATCTGGAATCTTTCAAGGCCGTAGCGGCGACTATCAGTGAAAATGAAGAAACTTCGGAAAATAACGGTTATGTGGGTCGCATTAAAAAGGATTATGCCTTGCCTTATGGTATAGGGATGGTGCCTGCTCTGTGGACTGAATTGGAAGGAAAAACCGTAGGATACATTTCTTCTGTTATTCGTTCTGTGTCGGATTCCCTTTATCACAGTTTCTACCTCTCGGCGATTATTCCTTCGGAGCCTAAGTCCTTTGACCGCGTAGAAAAGCAGTTGGCAGAGCTTTATGCTAGTGATGTGAATGCTATCGACCCTGCAACAGTACTGGTTTCGGATAATGGCAAGCCTGTCTATACCAAGGCTGACCTGATGAAAATTTTTGAAGCAGAACCGGGAATTCCCTACAACAAGGATACCCATCACAATATCGTAAATATGCTTGCTCAAGCATACGCCATTGGAAAAAAAGCCAGACAGGAACAGGTCGATCAGTCTTGGGAATTCCGTGCACTGATGCGAGTTGCCCGTGCGGACTTTATCACCGCTCGTTATGAGAGAGGCCTGAAAATGGAGGAACCAGCGGCGTTTCGGGTAACAGACAATTCTAAGAAATTTGAATACTTCTATAATAAGGAATTATCATACAAGGATAAGTCATATGAAGAAGTGGAATCTGATATTGAAAGTGGCCTGAAAACCAGGGCCAAGTTGAATTCGAAACATTATGCCAACATGGAAACCTGGAATAAGACGAACGTGTTCTTCTATGACCGTTCCAAGGTAAGTCTTGCCCCTGTGACCACGGCAGAAGGATTCCTTGCCTTGGGCGATTCGTTGGCTAAGAATCAGAAGTTTGACGATGCCGTTTCTGCTTATAATAAGATTGTTGAACTCTTTGCTGACCGGGATACCTTGTTCCGTACTGCGGTTTACAATATGGCCCAGACCTATTCTGATGCCCAGAAGTACAAAAAGTCTGCAGATTGTTTTGAAGCCTTCTTGCAGGTATGGCCCGATGCCCCGGAGGCAGAAAAGGCCATGTTCAGTTTGGGCTTTGTGTTGAATGAGAATTTGAAGCAGAATGACCGTGCTTTGGAGGTCCTGGAGGACTTCCAGAAGCGCTTCCCCAAGAGCGAACTGAAGGAATCTGTGGATTGGCTGGTTGAAAACATCAAGTCTGATGGCAAACTGGCCGACGACCTGATGAAAAAGATCGAGGCGGAAGAGTAAATTCAGAATTCAGAATTCGGAATTCGGAGTGAATTACTTCGGCTACGTCCGCAATGACGTTTATAATTCTGAAATCTGAATTCCGAAATCCGAATTATATCTATATTTCCCATATCTTAATCAAAAGGTACCTACTATGGAAATGACATTTGCAATGATCAAGCCCAATGCCGTTAAGTCCGGCCTCGTGGGCCGCATTATCGACCGTTACATCAGTGCAGGCCTCTCTGTCTGCGCCGTGAAGATGCACCAGATGACTTCTGCTGATGCTCGCGGTTTCTACGCTGAACACGTAGAAAAGCCTTTCTTCCCGGAGCTCGAAGCTTACATGACCAAGGGTCCGTCCGTGATGCTCGCCCTCGGTGGCGAAAATGCCATTGCCAAGGTCCGCGCCATCAACGGTGCTACCAATCCGGCTAAGGCGGAACCCGGTACCCTCCGCTACGATTTTGCCCCTTCTATGACCGAAAACGTGGTCCACAGCTCCGACAGCCCCGAGTCTGCCAAGCGTGAACTGGACTTCTGGTTCAAGGAAGACGAACGCTACGCTTACGAAATGCCTTCTCTCAAGGCCTGCTGCGTTCTCTAAGTTTAAACAACCCCTCAAGGAGACACAACTCAATGCAATGGATCATCAAGTATCTTACCTCTTCCATTGGTAAGAAGCAGATCATGGGATGCACAGGCGCGTTCCTCGCCCTGTTCATCTTCG